>CAZPRO010000085.1:0-9541 GCA_964588775.1 uncultured Clostridium sp. | reverse complement strand
GTGCTGAAGCAGTAAATGCAAAAATATGTGGTGTAGATATGATGCTTGAAGATTACAGTAATGAAAAGTCAAATTATGGAATAATAGAGCTTAATTTTAATCCAGCTATCCATATACATTGTTACCCTTATAGTGGAAAAGAACGTAATATTGCTAAAGAAATATTAAAATTGCTGGAGTTTAATGTTTAATAAAATATATAAATTGATTATACAAAGCAGGATTCTATTATACTTATAAAAAATTAGTATAATTAAAGAAAGTATAAGAGAAATTTCAAATTGAAAAGACAAGAGAAAAGTGTAAAGTGAAGAAAGTTTTAATTTCACTCTATGCTTTTCTCTTTTGATTTTTACTTAATTCACTTTATAAAACATATCTATAAGAGAATAAATTGAAGTTGAAATAATTGATACATAAAGAAAAATATTAAATCCAGGATGAATTATGGCAAGAGTACCGCCTATGGCAAGACATCCCATTATTATAACACTTACTAGCTTATAAAAACCTGATTTGTTAGTAAGGAGTGTGTTTGAAGAGGAGAACATTATTAAAAGAAGTGAAAAAAAATAGAATATATATTCAAGCTGATTTGAGTAGGAAATTATTTTAAATTGATTTAAAGCCAAAGCAGCAAAAAGAAACAGCAAGGAAAAGGAACAAAATTTACTAATATTTTTAGCCATATACACACCACCTCATGGAAAATATTTACAATATAATTATATGGTTATTTCAATTCATAATCAATATGTAAAGATGTTTGTTTTTTGAATATTTTAGGATATAATTGTTAGTGACTAGATTAATGTTATAAATTAGGTTTTATGGGGGTAATGATGAATATATTAATAGTAGAAGATGAGGATGATATCAGAAGCCTTGTTAGTATTCATATGAAGAAGGAAAACTATATAGTATTTGAAGCAATTGATGGACAAGAAGCTTTAGAAATGTTTAAGAGAGAGAAAATAGATTTAGTATTATTAGATATTATGCTGCCAAAAGTTAGTGGAATAACTTTAATAGAAAAAATAAGAGAAATATCAACTATTCCAATTATCTGTATTACAGCTATGGCTAGTGATGCAGATAAAGTTTTAGCATTAGGCCTTGGAGCAGATGATTATCTTGTAAAACCCATAAGTCCTCTTGAATTATGTGCTAGGGTAAAATCAAATTTAAGAAGATGTTATAAATACTCAGAGAAAGCTGAATCAGTATATACAACTGGTGCTTTAAGAGTGTGTGATGATACATTTGAAGTTTTTAAGGGAGAAAAGAAGATAGAATTAAATCCTAAAGAATATAAAATTTTAAAATTACTTATATCTCATTTAGGAAAAGTTTTTACCAAAAAACAAATATATGAGGAAGTATGGGAAGATATGTATATAGGTGATTCCAATAACATAATGGTTCATTTAAGTCATTTAAGAGAAAAAATAGAAGATGACCCTAAAAACCCTAAGTATATAAAAACAATAAGAGGCATAGGCTATAAATTAGAGAAAGTAGAATTCAATGAAAAAAATTAAAATAAAAAGAAGTGTAAAATTTGAATTATTTTTTATATATTTCTTTGGCTACATATCAATACTTGCAATTTCCTTAGGGTCTATTTTGTTTTCACTGATTTTATATGAGGTATTATGTGGACAAAGAATTTATAATCCCAATTTTGTGAATTTAGAAAATAAACTTGTTGAAGACTATAGAACAATAAACAGTGAAGAAATAAAATCAATTAATGGATTTCTTCTAAAAATAGATAAGAATAATGATATAGTTTATTGTTTAGGAAATGTTATAGAAGAATTTGAAAAAGTAGATGTTACTACATACATGAAAATTTTTGGAGTAAAAGATGATAATTCTGTTTTATTAAATGGAGATCTTAGATCATCTTCTGCTTTTATGGAATTAAATAATTCTATAATAAAGACTAATAGCGGTATTGATTATTCCATATACAGCTTGTATGTGGAAAAGGATAAATCAATATTAATAATAGGATGCCCATATAAAGAAGTGACAAAACCCAATATGATAACAAAAATTATTCCTCATAATTTAATTATAAAAACACTATTTATATTTAATATATTAATTATTCTATTTATGGTATATGTTTTAGCAAAACTTACATCAAGAGTTTTTATAAGTCCTATTAAAACTTTATTAAAGGGAGTAACTGCTATATCAGATGGTGATTATGATGTGAGAATAAGCACAGATAAAAAAAATGAATTTGGTGAACTTTCATATGGATTTAATAAAATGGCAGAAAAAATACAGTTTCAAACAAAAGAACGTAAAAAATTTGAAAAGATGCGAGAAGAACTTATACTAGATATATCTCATGATTTAAAGAATCCTCTTGCATCAATATTAGGATATAGTGAAACATTACTAAATGAATCTCTTAGTAAAGAAGAAGAAATAGAATGTCTTGAAATAATCAATAAGAATTCATATAAGGCAAATAAGCTTATAACAGATTTATTTGAATTCAGTCTTTATGATAATTATACATATAAACTTAAAACAAAAAAATCAGATGTATGTGAAGTTTTAAGAAATATTATTGCCAATTATATATCTGAATTTGAATATAAGGAATTTAAATATGAATTCAATATTAATGAAGGTTCTGTTTATGCTTTTATAGATGAAGAAAAATTCACACGTGCAATTAACAATATATTGGATAATAAAGTGAAATATAATAAAAATGGAAACAAAATTTTTGTTGATACAGAAATAAAAGATAGTAATTTTTATATTGTATTTGGAGATAATGGAGAAGTTATGCCCAATGAATATAAAGAAGCCATATTTAATCCATTTGTAAGAATAGACAGATCAAGAAACTCAAAAACAGGTGGTACAGGTCTTGGATTATCCATAACAAAAAAAATAATTACTAAGCATAATGGAGATATAAAAGTTTTAGACAGTAATGAAGGTACTTTATTTCAAATAAGAATACCTATAATAGAACAAGCATAGTGATATTTATCACTATGCTTGTTCTATTATAAAAATTATTTTCGCAGATTAAATATGGTATAAATTATCCAGCAAAAAAGTAAAACCATATTTGTAATTAAGGAAAAAAGAAATACTTTCTTAGAAATATCTTTATTCTTTAAAGAATATATAAGATTAAAGACTAAAAAAGATATAATAGGTACAGATAAAATAAGGCTTCGATTCAAATTAGGTATATGAAAAGCATCACATAATATAATTAATATGAGGATTATTCCAGTAAACATCCAGCTTATTGAATGTACAATTTTATTTTTATAATTCATATAAATTCCTCCTGTATTTTATTGCTTTAATTAGAAGTATATATAAAAACAATAATAATAGCAAATTAATTGGGAGCAGTATTTATAAAAATATTGATAATAATAATACAAATTAGTTGAAAACTATTTGCAATTAAAAAACAAATATGATATTATTAAGAAAAAATGATAGTGTATATCAATTAAACATGAATCTTAATTTTATTAAAAATGATTGGAGGAATCATTATGCCACTAATGTTAGCAGATAAAGGCAGTGAATTATGTATTAAAAAGATTATTGGAAATGATGAAACAAAAAGATTTCTAAATAGTTTAGGTTTTGTAGCTGGTGAAAAAGTAGTTGTTATTTCAGAATTAGGTGGAAATATGATTATAAATGTTAAAGATGCAAGAGTTGCATTAGATAAAACCATGGCAGGACGTATAATGGTTTAATCTAAAAATAGAATTTGTTATATAAAAATATTTTGGAGGTTCCATATGAGTACATTAAAAGAAATAAAATGTGGTGAAACAGTAAAGGTAAAAAAAATTGAAGGTGATGGAGCAATTAGAAGACGCATTATGGACATGGGTATCACAAAGGGATGTCAAGTGTTTGTCAGAAAAGTAGCACCATTAGGTGATCCTATGGAAATTCAAATAAGAGGTTATGAGTTATCTCTTAGAAAAGCTGATGCAGAAATGATTGTAGTTGAATAATTTTTTTGAAATTTATTGATAATGAAAGTCAATGATAATTATTATTTGTAAGGAGGAACAAAAATGTCAATAAAGATAGGACTAGCTGGTAATCCTAACTGTGGAAAAACAACCATGTTTAATAATTTAACAGGTTCAACACAGTATGTTGGTAACTGGCCTGGAGTAACAGTTGAAAAGAAAGGTGGTAAGCTTAAAGGATATAAAGATGTTGAGATAGTAGACTTACCAGGAGTTTATTCTTTGTCACCTTATACTTTAGAAGAAGTTGTTACTAGAAATTTTATGCTTGATGATAAGCCTGATGCAGTAATAAATATAGTTGATGCATCAAATATAGAAAGAAACTTATATTTAACAACTCAGATTTTAGAGCTTGGAATTCCAACAGTAATTGCACTAAATATGATGGATGTAGTTGAAAAGAAGGGTGATAAAATTAATATACAAAAATTGTCACAGCAATTGGGATGCCCTGTAGTTGAAACATCTGCTTTAAAGGGAAAGGGAATAAAAGAAGTAGCAGCAAAGGCAGTAGAAATTGCAAAAATAAAGGAAGCTTGTAATTTTTCATTACCATTCTCCAAGGGATGCCAAAGTGCTCTAAATGAAATAGAAAGTTTTATAGATCACAATGTTTCAAAGGTTAATATGCCCAAGACATATCTTGCAGTTAAATTATTTGAAAGAGATGAAAAAATATTAGAGAAAGTTAATATGAGTAATTCAGATGAATTAGAAAAAATAATTACTAAGTACGAAAAAGATTTTGATGATGACAGCGAAAGTATAATTACATCTGACAGATATGCATTTATAGGAGAAGTGGTTTCAAAAAGTGTTAAGAAAGTAAGCAGTGTAAATGAGACAACATCTGATAAAATAGATAAGATTGTTACTAATAGGTTTTTAGCACTTCCTATTTTTGCAGTTATTATGTGGGCTGTTTATTATATTGCAGTAAGTTCTATAGGAACAATAATTACTGATTGGACTAATGATACTTTATTTGGAGAAATTATTGCAGGAAATCTTGGAGCATTTCTTGAAGGAGTTGGGGTAGCAGACTGGTTATACGGACTTATTATTGATGGTTTAGTTGGTGGAGTAGGAGCAGTACTTGGATTTGTACCACAAATCATGTTGCTATTCTTATTATTATCCATACTTGAAGATTGTGGATATATGGCAAGAATTGCTTTTATAATGGATAGAATTTTCCGTAAATTTGGACTTTCAGGAAAATCATTTATACCAATGTTTATTGCATCAGGATGTGGAGTTCCAGGAATCATGGCAACACGTACAATGGAAAATGATAGAGATAGAAAAATGACAATAATGCTTACTACATTTATTCCATGTGGAGCAAAGCTTCCAATTATAGCTCTATTTGCAGGAGCAATATTTGGCGGGGCTTCATGGGTAGCACCTTCAGTTTATTTCTTGGGAATTGGAATGATTATTCTTTGTGGAATAATTTTAAAACAAACAAAATTATTTAAAGGAGAACCAGCACCATTTGTTATGGAACTTCCACAATATCATGTTCCAAGTGCCAAAAATGTTATTCTTCATATGTGGGATAGAGGAAAGGCATTTATTATAAAGGCTGGTACAATTATATTTGTAGCCTGTGGAGTTATATGGTTCTTAAGTTCATTTAACTTCAGTCTTGAAATGGTAGATACAACAGATAGTATTTTAGCTGGTGTAGGAAACCTGTTTGCACCACTATTTGCACCACTTGGATTTGGAAACTGGCAGAGTGCTGTTGCATCAGTGACAGGACTGGTTGCAAAAGAAAATGTTGTTGGTACATTTGGAGTACTATTTGGAATAGCAGAAGCAGCTGAAGATGATATAACGTTATTACAAAATATATCAGGATTATTTACAATAGCAAGCGGTTATGCATTTGTAGCCTTTAATATGTTGAATGCACCATGTTTTGCAGCTATTGGTGCAATAAAGAGGGAAATGGGATCTTGGAAATGGACATTTATTACCATAGGATTTCAAACAGGAACAGCATATTTAGTTGCTCTAATTATTAATCAGGTAGGAAGTTTTATTGGAGGATATGGAAGTATGTTTGGAGCAGTTTTATCTGTAGCCATTGCTGTAGCTGTAATAGCAATAGTACTAATATCATCTAAAAATGTTGTTTCGCAAGATTCCCATAAAAAATTAGAATATTCAGCTAGGTAGTTAATATTTCATAAAAATTAATAAGCTAAAATTTATCAGTAAATACCCAAACATATTAAATAAAAGTTTGGGTATTTAGTATAATTTGAAGAAAGAGGTGGTAGTTGTTATGGCAACATTAATTATTGGAACTATTATAATTGGAGCTATGGTGTTTGTGGCATATAAAGAAATAAAAAAATTTAAGAATGGTATTACTGGAAGCTGTGGTGGAGGATGTGCTGGTTGTAATGGATGTTCATCAACAAAATCATGTCATGGTGGAATAAATATAGAAAAATAGAAATTCTTGTTGTAAAAACAGTCTTGTGTTAAAATTTTTAGTATAAATAACTCAGATTGATACAATAATTTATTTTTAATAAAAGAGTACTTATATGGAGTAAAATTTCAGATGATTTATCAGAAAACATAAGTTAAATCATATGAAGAAACAGTTTATTTAAGGAGAAGAAGAAATATGACATTTGAAACTGAAAGATTAATACTTCGTCCATGGGAAGAAACAGATGCAGCAGATTTATTCAAATATGCAAAGGATTCAGAAGTAGGGCCAATTGCAGGATGGCCTGTTCACACTAGTGTGGAGAATAGTCTGGAAATTATAAGAAATGTATTGTCTGCACCTGAAACTTATGCTGTATGTCTTAAGGAAAATAACAGAGCTATTGGAAGTATAGGTCTTATTTCACCTATGCAGTCACATACAAAAGCAAAAAATGATGAAGTAGAAGTGGGTTACTGGATTGGGGTTCCATTTTGGGGAAATGGATATATTCCTGAAGCAATAATAAGATTACAAAAGCATGCTTTTGAAGATTTGGGATATACTGCAATGTGGTGCGGTTACTATGATGGAAATGAAAAATCAAAACGGTGTCAGGAGAAATGTGGTTTTGTTTATCACCATACTGAAGAAAATAAGCCATGTTCGCTAATGGGAGATATTCGTACAGAACATTTTACATATTTAAAGAAAGAACAATGGCTTGCTCTATAAATATGAAATAATTTAAGCAAGTATTTTTATTATTTCAGCAATATGTTTTGGTGTTTCAATTAAGACCTTTAGATGGGAGTAAAGCTTATGAAGATGAATAAAGAGCATGAATCATGTCATGTTAGAACTAAGAACCACTTATATAAAATTGGTATGTTTGCTCAGATGAATCATATTACTATTAAAACTCTTAGATTTTATGAGGAGCAGGGAGTGCTATTGCCAGCACATGTAGATGAGAAGAATGGATATCGATATTACACAATGGATCAAATGGCAATAGTTCAACAGATAATAGCTATGAAAAGGGCTGGATTTACTTTATGTGATATAAAGCAGATTAATGCAGGTACTGATGAAAAAATTCTTCTTCAAAAAAAGAAAATTCAAATTCTAGAACAAATTGCAGAATTAACAAAACAAATGACAATCATTGACTCCTATTTACTTGATAAGAATAGTTCTTTTGATTCTCCAGTGCTTATAAAAACAATTCCAGGCTGTAAAGTTGCAGCTTATAAAAAAATAATTAATTCATATGATGAACTTTTTGACATTATGCCTGAAATGGGAGCTGAAATGGAAACTTTAGGTTGTGAATGTTCACTGCCGGAATATAACTTCATACAGTATTTAGAGCCAGGTTTGAAAGATAAAGATATTCTTATTGAAATGTGTGAGGCAGTAACAAAACTTCAGGAAGGAACTGAAACACTTAAGTTTTATGAGTTTCCTGATATAACTGCAGCATGCATATTTCATAAAGGTTCATATGTAGATTTTCCAAAGACTTATGCTGTAGTTTTAAAATATATTGAGGAAAATGAGTATGATATATGTGGAAATATAAGAGAGTCCTATATTGATGGCATATGGAATAAGGATACAGAGGAAGAGTGGCTTACTGAAATACAGATTCCAGTAAAGAAGAAATAGTTTGTATTCTGGTTAGAATTTAAAAAAATAAGAATTTGTAGGAATATAAATTTCGATATAAAACCAGCTCACAAAAATCTAAAATTTAGGTCTTTGTGAGCTGGTTTATAAGTATTATTTTTCAAATAATGTTTTAGCTTTTTGAGCAATTCTTTTTCCAAAAACTTCAAATTCACTTTTGCTTTCTTCAAATTTATCTTTAAGAGCAACTGCACCTAAATGAAGAAAAGGCTGTCCAAGAGCTGATCCACCAGAATATACAAGCATTCCTTTTACCATAAGATGATTTATTATTGTAAGCATTGCAGATGAAGCACCGCCTTGAGCATAATCAGCTGTGGCATAAACTGCACCGATTTTTCCTTCAAGATTACAGCTCCATGATTCATCAAACCATTTTTTTATCTGCCAGCATGTGTTTGCATAGTATGTAGGTGTTCCAAAAACAACTGCTTTACTCTCTTTTATGTAGTCGTAGTCAATGTTTTCAATATTAAATATTTCTGCTTCAATATTTTCTTCAGTCATCATTGCATCTTTTATAACTTGTGCCATTTCTTTAGTATGTCCATTTTTACTATAATATATTACTGCTAATTTCATATTTAATCTCCTTTTGTAAGTTTAAATTAATTATGTATAATGTTAGCATAATTGAGTATTGTTTTCAACAAAATTCAGCTAGACTTTCCCCTGAGCAACCTAAACACGGGGATAACTTATTCTGAGCTTTTCAAAAACATAGATTGTTAGCACTCAGGCTTGGGTGCTTTTTAATTGGTAAAAATTTGGCGAGTGTGGTAAAATAAAAAATAAGTTTTAGCAAATTGCAAGTTGTAAAGGAGGCAATTCTAACTTATGGAAAAAGATCTATCTTTAAAGGAGCATTACATTGTAGAGAATATGATAATTCAAAAGGCGGAATATGATGATTTGTCTGAAATACTGAAATTGCAATATTTGGCATATCAAAGTGAAGCGGATTTGTTTGGAAGTAGAGATATACCACCATTAAAGCAGACTTTGGATGAGGTCATTTCAGAATACAATGATGGACTGATACTGAAAATACAGAGTAAAGGTATAATTATTGGATCAGTACGAGCAACCTTTAAGAAAGAAACTGTATTCATTGGAAAGTTGATGGTTCATCCTGATTTCAGACGTAAAGGACTGGGTAAAAAATTGTTGTTGGAAATTGAATCCTATTTTCCAAATAAAAGATATGAACTTTTCACCAGCACTAAAAGCAGGGATAATATCAGATTATATGAAGGTTTGGGATATAAGCCATTTAAGAAGAAGAAAATAAATGATGAACTTATATTTATATATTTAGAAAAGCGTTGATTATAGGCTGAAAACA
>CAZPRO010000084.1:0-9663 GCA_964588775.1 uncultured Clostridium sp. | reverse complement strand
TCTATCGGAAATAATGATTAATGCAATACATATCATTACTTCCGAAGGGAGGAAAATTTTGTGATAATTAACAAGGTGGAAATATGTGGCGTTAATACAGCAAAACTTCCTATATTAAAAGAAAAAGAAAAACAAACATTATTATTAAAAATGAAAGCAGGAGATAAAAATGCTCGTGAAGTTTTCATAAAAGGAAATTTAAGACTTGTGCTTAGTGTTATTCAGCGTTTTAATAATAGAGGTGAAAATATAGATGACCTTTTTCAAGTAGGTTGTATAGGACTTATGAAATCAATAGATAATTTTGATTTATCACAAAATGTAAAATTTTCAACATATGCAGTTCCAATGATTATAGGAGAAATTAGGAGATATTTACGGGATAATAATCCTATAAGGGTAAGCAGGTCTTTACGAGATATAGCTTATAAGGCATTAATAGTAAGAGAGAAGTATATCAAAGAAAATAATAAAGAGCCAACAGTATCACAAATAGCAAAAGAATTAGATTTACCAAGAGAAGACATAGTATTTGCATTAGATGCAATTCAAGATCCTGTATCATTATTTGAACCTATATACCATGATGGTGGAGATGCCATATATGTTATGGATCAAATAAGTGACACTAAAAATACAGATGAAAGCTGGCTTGAAAACATAGCAATAAAAGAAGCTATGAAAAAATTAAGTGACAGGGAGAAACTTATTTTAAATCTAAGATTTTTTAATGGAAGAACTCAAATGGAAGTAGCAGAAGAAATTGGAATTTCTCAAGCTCAGGTTTCAAGACTTGAGAAAACAGCCTTAAAACATATGAGAAAACATGTATAATACAGAAGATAGTGTTCAGAATAATGAACACTATTTTTGAATATATACATAGTATTAAAGAAATATATTTATATAAATCAATACTATATAAAGGGGGAGAACCATGGCATTAGAAATGCATTCTATAAATGCAATGAGAAATATGGAAGTTATAGATATAACAAAGGGAAGCAAATTAGGACTTATTAAAGATTTAAAAATGGATACAGAAAATAATAAGGTTATTTCTATTATTTTACTTGGTGACGTGAAATCATGGTTTGGCAGGGAAGAAGAAAAAGAAATATTATGGCAGGATATTGTGAAAATAGGTATGGATGTTATTCTTGTAAAAATACCAGAAGAAATAGTGGATAAAGAGGACAAAATATAGCAATATTTAAAAATTACAGTTATAATAGAAATAAAGGCTGTAAATGTGATTAAAATGACAGAGGTGATGAAAGTGAAATGCCCGTTTTGTTCTTATGAAGAAAGCAAAGTGGTTGATTCAAGATCAACAGATGATAATACAACAATAAGAAGAAGGAGAGAATGTTTAAAATGTAATAAACGATATACAACTTATGAGAAAATTGAAGACTTTCCTATTCTTGTAATAAAAAAAGACTCAACTAGAGAGAATTTTAATAAAGATAAAATAATAGATGGTTTAATAATAGCATGTCAAAAGAGACCAGTATCAAGAAAACAGATGGAAGATTTAGCTTCAGAAGTAGAAAAAAGGATTTCGAATACTATGGTTACTGAAGTTTCATCAAAAGATATTGGAGAAATGGTTATGGAAAAGCTAAAAGAACTTGATGAGATATCATATGTAAGATTTGCATCAGTTTATAGACAATTTAAAGACATTAATACATTTTTAGAAGAAATAAAAAATCTTATATCAAAGTAATTAAAAATATAGGTCATGCATAGAATATATGATAATAATTTAAAACTTATAAATTATTATCACATTTGTGTATGGCTTTTTTGTTCAAAAATTTACATAATTGAAATTTTATATTTAATTTAAATAAATTATAAGAAGAGTTTTGTAGTGAGATTTTTTATAAAAATGTTATTAATAAGTTAAAAGTAGGTTAAATTCAGCATTAAAACATGCAAAGATGTTAATATAGAATTAAGAAATTTTATGGAGGATATTATGAATGTTATAAAATTGGAGGAATTAAAACAAGTTAAAGACTATTTAATAATTGAAAAGGAGAAAATTAATATAGTTTTTACAACAGCAGAAGAAGAGAGAAGTTTCAACAGGACAACTGAAAATGGAATAAATAATTTGGAGAATTTAAAAAAAGATTTTAAATTAGATGAAATTATTTACTTGAAACAGATTCATAGTGATACTATTTATGAATATTCTAAGGGTAAAAATATTAAAGAACAGGAAGGTGATGCTGTTATAACTTTGGAAAAAAGCATTGCAGTAGGAGCTTTTTCAGCAGATTGTGTACCTGTAATATTAACAGATGAAGTGAAAGGGGTTATATGTGCAGTACATAGTGGATGGAGAGGAACATATGCATCAATAACAGCAAAAGCTGTAAAAAAGATGCAGAATGATTTTGGATGCAAAAATGAAAATATACAGGCTTATATAGGTGCTCATATACGACAATGCTGCTATGAAATTTCACAAGAATTGAAAGAAAAGTTTATACAAAAAAAATCCAATATAAATAAAAATACTTTATTTAAAGGAAGAAATTTAAGCATGGAACAATGCATTTTGGATGATTTAAAGGTTAGTGGAGTATTAGATAACAACATTTATTCATTAAACTTATGTACTCATTGTAGTAATAAGGTAAAATTTCATTCATATAGAAAGTCTAAAGGAGATTATGGAAGAATGATTTCTTTTGCTTTTCTAAAAAATTAGGGGGGAGAGCATATGTCTAAAGATAAAATACTTATAGTTGATGATGAAGAGCATATAATTGAATTAATAAAATTTAATTTGGAAAGTTCAGGTTATGAAGTTTTAAGTACAAATAATGGAATGGATGCATTAAAAGTTGCAGAAAAAGAAAGACCAGCACTTATACTCCTTGATCTTATGCTTCCTGGTTTGGATGGACTTGAAGTTTGTAAAGAATTAAAGAAAAATAAAGAAACAACAAATATTTCAATAATTATGCTTACAGCAAAAAGTGAAGAATTTGATAAAGTGTTAGGACTTGAATTGGGAGCTGATGACTATATAACAAAACCTTTTTCAGTTCGTGAAATGCTGGCTAGAGTAAAAGCTGTATTAAGAAGAAATACAGTGGAAAGTCCTAATGAAGAAATATTTAACTGTAGAAATCTTACAGTTAATTTTGAAAGACATGAAGTGCTTATTAATAATAAAAAGATTGATTTAAGCTTGAAAGAATTTGAACTTCTCCAAATCTTAATAAGAAATAGAGGAAAAATATTAAAAAGAGAAATGCTCATTGACAATATATGGGGATATGAATATATTGGTGAAACAAGAACAGTAGATGTACATATAAGATATTTAAGAAAAAAAATAGAGGAAGATGATAAAAATCCTCGTTTTATTGAAACTATAAGAGGTGTAGGATATAGATTTAATAAAGAGGGATAAGGTTATGAAGAACAAAATTTTAACATCAGTAATGGTAGTTGTTTTATTTGCTGCATTATTACTCAGCACATCTTTTGTGCTTATGATTAATATGAGGGAAATAGACAGAACAAAAGAAATGCTAATCAATATAAATTCTCTTATTGTGACAGAAGAAAAAATTAAATTGGGAAGCACAAATGATTTTCCACAGGATTATACAATTAATGATTGTAAAGTAAGAGTTACTATTATTGACAAATATGGAAAAATAAAATTTGATAATAAATTAGCAACTAAAGAAAATCATAATGATAGAGAAGAAATAGTATCTGCATTTGCTGATGGATATGGATATAAGATAAGATATAGCAGTACAGAAAGGACTAAAGTTATGTACTATGCTGTAAAATTTAATAATGATTATGTTATTAGAACATCAGTACCAATAAAAACCATAAAAATGATAGAACAAAATAATGCTGGATATTATGTGGTTATTGTTATATTAGTAATAATATGTTCTTTATTTTTTTCTTTAAGGCTTATAAAAATTATTATAGATCCAATTAAAGAACTTGAAAATGTAACATTAAAAATGGCTAATGGAGATTTAGCAATAAGAGCAAGTGTTAGAACCAATGATGAATTAGGTACTTTGAGCAGTAGTTTTAATAATATGGCTGATCAGCTGCAGGCAAAGATTGATGAAACCATTGATAAACAGAGGAAACTGGAGTCTATATTAAAAAGTATGGAAAGTGGAATAATTGCTATAGACAAAGAAAGTAATATTATTTCTATTAATCCATATGCAGAAACTTTACTTGGAATAAAACGGAATATAATTGGTGAAAATATTTTTGATTCAATAAATGATTATGATATAAAATCATTTATAAAAGATGAGAATGCTGATGAAAGGGAAGTAAAAGTTCTCCACCCTATTGAACGGGAAATCAAAGTCAAAAAATCTAATATACTAAGTGAATTTGGAAATATTGGGAAAGTTATTATTCTTCAGGATATAACTGATATTAAAAGAGTTGAGCTGATAAGGAGTCAATTTGTAGCAAATGTTTCTCACGAGTTAAAAACTCCTTTAACATCAATAAAGGGATTTGCTGAAACTTTAAAAATGGTAGATGATGATGCAACCCGTGATAAATTTCTTGATATTATAAATAAAGAAGCTGAGAGGCTTACAAGGCTTATTAATGATATTTTGGTTTTATCAAATATTGAAAGCAATTTTGTTTCTGAAATAGATGAATTTTCACCAGGAATAGTCATTGAAGAAGTGATTAATATTATGAGAAAAATTGCTGCTAATAAGGATGTTGAATTAGAATATATAGATGAAAATAGTGAAAATATTATGGGAAATAGAGATAAGTTTCATCAGCTAATATTAAATCTTATAGAAAATGGTGTGAAATATTCTAAAGACGATGGGGGAAAGATAGTTATTCACAGCTATAATGAAGAAGGATATTATTGCCTTAACATAAAAGATAATGGTATTGGAATTCCTAAAGAAGATGTTTCTAGAATATTTGAAAGGTTTTATAGAGTTGATAAATCAAGAAAGAAAGGTGGAACAGGTCTTGGACTTGCAATTGTTAAACATATTGTAAAAATATTTAATGGAACTATTGAAGTAGAAAGTGAATTGGGAAAAGGCACACTTTTTAAAATAAAAATACCTTATATTTAACATTGGAAAATATATAGAATTGTTTCTAATGCATTATTAGTATAGTAAAAGAATCTAGTTTATTCACTAGGTTCTTTTTTTTGTATATAAGTATTTATAACTTTATTACACAATATGTAAAAATTAAAGTTTAAGAATCAGTTTTTTTGTTAAAATTTCTTAACAAAGGCTTATAATATCTTAACACTAACATAATAATATATTAACAAAGTGTATATATAATAAAAAATGTAGATTAAAAAGTTACTTTGGTATATGACAGATTAATGTTTGTATAAAAATGGAGGGAAAACAATGAAAAGAAAGTCTTTAAAATTAGTGTTAGGAATGTTATTGGTTACTATGATGGGAGGAGCTATGGCAGGTTGTGGTACAAGCGGTGAACCTGATAATGGAAATGCTGAAAAAGCAGCAGTACAGGAAGAACAATTAAATGGATCAATAACAATAAGTGGATCTTCTGCCTTATTACCTTTAATGGAACAATCAATTGAGAAATTTAATGAAAAATATCCAGATGTTGAAATAAGTGCTCAAGCAGGGGGATCTGGTACAGGTCTTACTCAAGTTTCAGAAGGAAGTGTAGATATTGGAAATTCAGATGTATTTGCAGAAGAAAAATTAGATGAAGCAAAAGCAAAAGAACTTGTAGATCACTCAGTTGTAGCACAGGGATTTGGAGTTGTAGTTAATAAATCATTGGGAATTGATAATTTAACAATGCAGCAGATTCAAGATATATTTAGTGGAAAGGTTACAAACTGGAGTGAAGTTGGAGGACCAGATAAAGAAATTTTCATAGTTCATAGAAAATCAGGTTCAGGTACAAGAGCTACATTTGAAAAAACACTTTTAGGTGGAGATTCTTCTCTTGAAAATGATTCAATTGGAGTAATGCAGGACTCAAATGGTGCAGTAGTTACAGCAATGAAAGAAAATGAAGGTGCAATTAGTTATTTGGGATTAGCATACATGAGCAATGATGATGCAAAGGAAGCTTTATCTTTAGTAAAAATTGATGATGTAGAAGCAACTTCAGATAACATTAAAAATGGTTCCTATTCATTCTGGTCTTATGGTCACATGTATACTAAAGGTGAGGCCGTTAGTCCGGCAAAGGAATTTATAGAATTTGTAGGAAGCAGTAATAATAAAGAAAGTTTAGATAATTTGGGATTTATTCCAGGAAATGAAGTGAAGTCAAAATAATTAATAAATAAATTTCATATGCTGCTTAATCTGTGTTTAGATGAAGCAGCATATTATTTTAGAAAAAAGGATGAGTTAAGATGGAAAAAAGGAGTTTAAAAGAAAGGATAATAAATGAGTATTTAGGTAAAGGGTTTTCAATATTTTGTGGAATACTCATAATATTAATTACATTATCAATAATAATATTTATAGGATCAAAAGGATTAAAAACATTTACTACAAATGGATACAGTGTAATGGATTTTCTATTGACAAATAACTGGAAGCCTGGTCAAGAAACAGCACAATCCTCATTTGGAGCTTTGGCTTTCATCTTGGGTTCAACCTTTGTAAGTATAGGAGCAGTAATGTTAAGTGCACCTATAGCAGTTTCATTAGCCATATTTGTAAATGTAATATCAAGGGGGATTGGAAATAAATTTATAAAACCGTCATTAGAGATTTTGGTGGGAATACCTTCAGTTGTATATGGATGGGTAGGAATTTCAGTTCTTGTTCCATTTATAAAAGATTATTTTGGAGGTATGGGATATTCTCTTTTATCAGGCATTTTAGTATTAGCACTTATGGTTCTTCCAACCATAGCAACTCTTTCAATGGATGCAATAAAAAATGTTCCACATGATCATATAGAAGCATCTTATGGTTTGGGAGCTACAAGATGGCAGACTATATCAAGAGTTATTGTGCCTGGTGCCAAGTCAGGCATACTTACTGGAATAGTCCTTGGAATAGCAAGAGCTTTTGGTGAAGCATTAGCAGTTCAAATGGTAATAGGAAATACTGTAAAACTGCCAGATGGGCTTTTGAATCCTATGTCAACAATAACTAGTGTAATAACTATGGATATGGCAAATACAGTTAGTGGAACTGCATGGAATGATGCTTTATGGAGTTTGGCATTAGTGCTGCTTATAATATCTTTTATATTCATATTAATTGTTAGAAGAATTGAAAAAAGGAGTGCTGTTTAATGGATGCAAAAAAAATGGATAAAATAGCAACAGTTTTTCTTTATGGAATTAGTGCATTTATTGTAGCATTGCTTGGAGCCTTTATTATATATATTTTGTATAAAGGCGGGAGCATGCTGAAAATGGATTTTTTATTAGGAAAGCCTAAAATGTCAGGTTCTGGCGGGGGAATAGGACCACAGTTGTTCAATTCCTTTTATATGCTTGTAATATCTTTAATTATTACTGTTCCTATAGGTATTGGAGCAGGAATATATCTGGCTGAATATGCAAAAGAGGGCAGGGTGCTCAATTTTATAAGGATGTGTCTTGAAACTATGTCATCCCTTCCATCTATAGTAATTGGCATGTTTGGTATGCTTGTATTTGTTAACAGCTTTGGATGGGGATATTCTATTTTGGCTGGTGCTTTGTCAGTAAGTATTTTAAATATTCCATCAATGACAAGAATATGTGAGTCAGCCATAATAACATCAGGAAAAAAGGTAAAGGAAGCATCTCTGGGACTTGGAGCAACCAAATGGCAGACATTAATTAAAATAACAGTACCTAGTGCAATGAGTGAAATAATAACAGGAATAATACTTGCAGCAGGAAGAATTTTTGGTGAAGCAGCAGCTTTTCTTTATACAGCAGGCTTAAGCTCCAAGGCATTAAATTTTAATGTTATAAGTATTGCAGGCAAAAAATCAGCATTTTCCTTATTTAGGCCAGCAGAAACTTTAGCAGTACATATATGGAAGCTTAATTCAGAAGGAATTGTATCTGATGCAACACAAATAGCAAATGGAACAGCAGCTGTGCTTATAATTTCAGTGCTTCTTTTTAATGTATTAGCTAAGTTTGTTGGTAAAAAAATAATGAAAAAGTATAGTTAATTATAATCTTATGAAATGGAGCGAATTTTATGAATGTAATAGAAACGAAGGATTTATGCTTGTATTATGGAGAAAAGCAGGCTTTGAAAGATATAAATATAAAGATAACTAAAAATGAAGTTACAGCACTTATAGGTCCCTCTGGATGTGGTAAGTCAACATTTTTAAGAACAATAAACAGAATGAATGATTTAATAGACTGTGTGAAAATAACTGGACAGGTATTTTTTGAAGGAAAAGATATTTATAAGGATTATGATGAAATCAGTTTGAGAAAAAGAATTGGAATGGTGTTTCAAAGACCTAATCCATTTCCTATGTCAATTTATGACAATATAGCATATGGTCCAAGAATTCATGGAATAAAAAATAAAAAAGTTCTTGATGAACTTGTAGAAAATAGTTTAAAAGGAGCTGCTCTCTGGGAAGAAACAAAAGACAGGCTAAAAGAAAGTGCCATGGGAATGTCAGGAGGACAGCAGCAGAGGCTTTGTATAGCAAGAACTCTTGCAGTATCTCCTGAAATTATTTTAATGGATGAACCTACATCTGCTCTTGATCCTATTTCAACTTCAAAAATGGAAGAGCTTATGGATGAATTAAAAAAAGAGTATACAGTAATAATAGTTACTCACAATATGCAGCAGGCAGGAAGAATTGCAGATAAAACAGCCTTTTTCTTAAACGGGGAAGTTGTTGAATTTGGAAAGACAGAAGATATTTTTTATAATCCTAAAGATAAGAGAACAGAAGATTATATTACAGGAAGATTTGGATAAGGATAGGGGGAAAAGAAAATGACAAGAGAATTACAGAATACAAGGGTAAGAAGTATTCACAGAGATCTGTTATCAATGGCTAATCTTGTTGAAAAACAGATACATGAAAGTATGACTGCATTAAAGAAACATGATGTAAAATCAGCCCATAGGATTATTGATAATGATGACGAAGTAGACAGCATACAAAAGGTTCTTGAAGAAGAATGTATTAAGTTTATTGCAACAGAACAGCCTGTTGCAAAAGATTTAAGAAGAGTTTTTGCAGCTTCAAAAATTGTTACAGATCTTGAAAGAATGGCAGATCATGCAGTAGATATATGCAAAGTATTAAATAAGATGATTAGAAATGTCAATGTATTTAATGGTGACATTGAAGAACTATGGGATATGGAAGTTAAGGTTCGTGCAATGATTAAAACATCAGTTGATGCTTATATTAATAATGATGTAAAAAGTGCATATAGAATTTGTACAGAAGATGATAAGATAGATGAATATTATAAATCATTATTTTCCAAAATGATAAAAATTATAAAAACCAATGAAGAAATGATTAATGATGGAACCCAGATGTTATTTGTAATAAAGTATTTAGAAAGAATAGCAGACCATGTTACTAATATCTGCGAATGGACAATTTTTTCCAAAGATGGTGTTTATGTAGATTTAAATGAATAAATAA
>CAZPRO010000083.1:0-9826 GCA_964588775.1 uncultured Clostridium sp. | reverse complement strand
CCATATTTGATAATAAAATTTTATTATTGTCTTTTTCAAGTTCTAAAGTCATATCATTTTCACCGAAATTAGCTGCAATTAATATTTTTGTATCATTTAACTCTCTGTAGAAAGCAAAGATTTTATTCTTATTCAGGTATGTTGGTTCAAAATCTCCATAGGTAAATATTTCTTTGTATTCTTTAGATTTTCTAAGAGCAACTAATTTTCTGTAATATTTAAGTACTGAATCTTCATTACTTATTTGTGATTCAACATTTATTTCTTTATAATTTGGATTAACTTTAATCCATGGTGTTCCTTCTGAGAA
Organism: uncultured Clostridium sp.; assembly: GCA_964588775.1. GTDB lineage: Bacteria > Bacillota > Clostridia > Clostridiales > Clostridiaceae > Clostridium. The sequence continues at coordinate 9,516 of CAZPRO010000083.1, read as the reverse complement.
ACCTGCATTTTTACTATCTGACCATTGCATTGGAGTTCTAGCATTATCTCTGCTGTGTTCATAACAGATTTTAAGTGCTTCTTCACTACTTAACCCAGCATCTATAGATACTTTATATTGATTCTTTGATTCAAGATCATCATATTCTTGAAAGCTGTCCATAGGACAATTTCTCATTCCTATCTCTTGTCCTTGATATATAAAAGGTATTCCTCTAAGTAATATATTTGTGGTTGCAAGCATTTTTACTCCAGCATCATTTAAAGCATAATCTGGAAGGTAACGAGATACACCTCTTGGTTCATCATGATTTTCAATAATATTAGCTAAAAATCCTACTTCTTTAGTTTTCATTTGAGAGTCAAAAATAGAATCTCTCCAAGAATTGAAATCAAGAGGCTTGGAATCATACCAGCCATGTTCTCCAGCAGTTACACAATGTGCAGAGAAGTCAAACATTGTGGAAAAGTGACCATTATCGCCAATGAATTCTGATAGCTCATCTTCATGCATATTGAATACTTCAGCAACTGTAAAAGCATTATATTTTTCAAAGGTTCTATGCTTCATTTCTTCAAGCAATTCACCAACGCCATCAACTTCTTCAATCATTTTTGCTATGTTAACAAGTCCATCGGAATCATCTGGCTTAAAGCTTGGAAAATTTAAATCTTTTTTTATATTTATGATAGCATCAATACGGAATCCGGCAAGACCCTTATCAAGCCACCAATTTATCATTTTGAATAACTCGTCTTTAACTTTAGGATTTTCCCAATTAAGATCAGGCTGTTCTTTAGCAAAGGTATGAAGGTAATATTTATTTGTTCCAGGAACTGGTTCCCAGGCACTGCCACCAAAGTGAGAACGATAGTTGCTTGGTGGATTACCATTTTTGCCTTCTCTAAAATAAAAGTAATCAGAATATTCCCCATCAGGATCAGCTAATGCTTTTTTGAACCATTCATGCTTGTCAGAACAGTGATTTATTACAAGGTCCATTACAATATGCATTTCTCTTTTTTTAGCTTCTTCAAGTAATTCGTCAAAATCTTCCATTGTGCCAAATTCAGGAGCAATAGTGTAATAATCTGATATATCATATCCTTGATCTACAAAAGGGGATTTATACATGGGTGAAATCCAAATTATATCTATTCCTAGTTCTTTTAAATAATCCAGTTTCTCTATAATTCCACGTATATCACCGATTCCATCATTGTTTGTATCATTAAAGCTTTTTGGATAAATTTGATAAGCTACCTTATCATGCCACCATTGTTTTTTCATAAAAAATCCTCCAATCTAAATAAAAATAATGTATGTTAGTTACAAATTAAAGAATAAATTTTTCATCTTTTCTTGTAACTTATTATATATTCTTAATCAGAAGATTACTTATATAATTCTGCATAAAAAGTTACACTATTTTGATTTTTTATAATCTTTTCTATATTCTGATGGAGAAACGTTTTTCTGCACTTTAAATCTTTTAATAAAATATCCAATATTGTCATAACCACAGCATATTGCTATATCTATAATTTTTGCATCTGTTTTTATAAGACACTCGGCAGCTTTTTCTATTCTGATTTCATTTATATATTCAGTAAGTGTTTTACCTATAAGTTTTTTAAAGTATCTACAGAAGTACTGTGTATTCATACCTATAAGACCTGCAATTTCGTCTAACGAAATTTTTTGGCTGTAATTTTTACGAATAAAAGCAAGAATTATTTTTATATTTTCAAGTTTATATGTATCATTTTCTTCTGTGCTATTAGTATTTAAAAAACTGTGATTTTCATAAAGGCATGCTATAAGCTGATATAAATATGATTTTACCTTCATATAAGAGCTTAATTCATTATTATCAGATTCATTAATTATCTTTTCATATAATTTTTTTACAGGTTTCCATATGGGGTTATCTTCTAATATAAAAAGCGGGAATTGAATGTTTCCCTCAATGAGAGGCCTGATAATTTTGTATTGTATAGCATCAAAGTATTCAAAGCTGAGCATTTTTAAATCAAATACTACAGCAGATTCACTGCATCCGCCATGGCTTACAATTGAATGAATATCACCAGAATTTATAAACATAAGTGCAGGCTCTGTAATTTTATATTCCTTCATATTCAATGTTACAGTAAATGAACCCTTCTTGAAGAAAACCAGCTCTGTTTCATCATGCCAGTGTAGATTAACAATAAATTGTTTGTTGGAGTTCCATTTATAATTAGCTAATGGAAAATTCACAGTACCATGTGTGATATTTTCCTTCAACTCTTCCTTTTCCATTGTTTAAGACCCTTTCAGAATATTATATTAATATAGATTTTATATTAATTATAGCATGTAAATATGTTATATTTAATGAAAATAATAAAACTTGACATAAGGTGTCAGGTTTTTGATGCTATAATAAAAACATAATAGGAACTGTTACATATAGTATATTTTAAAAAATGGGAGGAAAAAAGATATGAGCAGACCAACTACAAAAACAGACTTAATAGAAGCAGCAAAAACAAATTATGAAAAAATGATTCATCTTATATCTGATTTAACAGATGAAGAATTATCAACTCCATTTGATTTCAGTGGGGATGAGAAAAAGAAAGAAGCACATTGGAAAAGGGATAAAAATCTTAGAGATATTTTAATTCATCTGTATGAGTGGCACCAGCTGTTATTAAATTGGATTGATTCAAATCAGAAGGGAAATAAGAAACCATTTATTCCTTTGCCTTATAATTGGAAAACATATGGAGAAATGAATGTGGTTTTTTGGGAAAAACATCAAGATACATCATTAGAGAAAGCAACACTTATACTTGAAAAATCTCACAAACAAGTGTTGATATTAGCAGAAAAATTTTCAAATGAAGAGCTTTTTTCAAAAGGAGTATATGATTGGGTTGGAGGCAGCACATTAGGTTCATATTTTGTTAGTGTTACATCAAGTCACTATGATTGGGCTATGAAAAAGTTAAAAGCTCACAAAAAGAATTGTAAGAAGTAGTTTGTGTTATGGTATGTATTGACATCATATAGAACTTTGTGTATATTGTATTCATAGTTTATAAATTAAGGAAGGAAATTATTATGTAATAGTATGTTGTAAGGTTATTTCTTTATAAGGAAGACCATTTATGTTATTTATATGAATAACATAAAAAATAAAAGTTATTAAATCAATATTAAACCTTAGTCTGTTTCAAAATTTTTTATAAACAGATGTGTTTTTGATGTACTTTTATTTGTATACAGCATACTTTTTTATAACATAGTAATTTTCTAAAAAAGAATATATCTTTTTTAGTTTATTTGTGTTGTGAAAAGTTTGGTTCACAACACTTTTTTTGTTTTTCAAATTTATATGAAAGCAAAATTCAGTGAAGCAAATAAAATTATATAAAAGTTAAGAAAAATAAATAGTAACTGAAAAAATAAATTAGGAAAGAAGAGATTTTGATTATGGATAGAATATATAAATACCCAAGAACTCGCCATATTGAAGGTTCAAGACTTCAACAGGGTGACGAAGATTTAAAGAATGTTAAGTTTGATGAAATAAAAGATAAATATATAGTTATAGAAGAAAAGGTTGATGGAGCTAATTGTGGAATAAGTTTTGATGAAAATGGAAAACTATTTTTACAAAGCAGAGGACATTATTTAAATGGTGGATATGGAGAACGACATTTTGAACTTTTAAAAACATGGGCTAATTGCCATAAAGTAAAGCTGCATGACCTTCTAGGTGATAGATATATAATGTATGGGGAATGGCTGTATGCAAAGCATACCGTATTTTATGATGAACTTTCTCATTACTTTATGGAATTTGATATTTTTGATAAGAAGACAAAAAAATTTTTAAGCACTGAAAAAAGAAGAGAAATGCTTAAGGACTATAGATTTATAAAATCTGTATTGGTGCTTTATGAGGGACAAGTAAAAAGCTTAAAAGAACTTATAGCATTTTTAGGGAAATCCAATTTTAAATCAGCTGAAAACAAGGACATACTTAAAGAAAAATGTGATAAATTAAATCTGGATTTTGATATTGTCAAAAAGCAGACTGATACTACAGATTTAATGGAAGGATTATATATAAAGGTTGAAAGCAAGAATGAGGTAATAGACAGATTAAAATATGTAAGGGCTTCATTTACAAATACTATCATTAATTCTGAAACTCATTGGATTAATAGACCTATAATTCCTAATAAATTAAAGGATGGTGTTGATATTTTTTCTTTAGAGGAGGACGGTTATAATGAACAGGTTTAATAATAAAAGAAAGAATATTGCAGATTTAATAGTGAGAGAAAATTTTATATTTGATAATATTGTAGAAGAATTTAAAGATATATCACATTTAAAATGTGTACCACAAAATCCTGAATATCATAAGGAAGGCGATGTTTATATTCATACAAGAAATGTATGTAATGAAGTGACAAAGCTGCATGAATGGAAGGAACTTAGTGAAAAAGAGAAAGTAACTTTATATCTGGCATGTTTTTTTCATGATATAGGCAAAGGAATTTGTACAAAAATTGAAAATAATGAGATAGTTTCACCTAAACATGCTATAAAAGGAGCTAAGCTTATTAGAAAATTATTTTATACTCATAATAATATTGATTATTTTATGGATTTTAATTTAAGAGAAGAAATATGCAGATTAGTTAAATATCATGGGCTGCCTTTATTCTTTATGGATAAACCTTTTATAGAACATGAATTAATCAGGGTAAGTGAATGTGCTAATATGAAGCTTCTTTATCTTCTTGGAAAAGTGGATATATTAGGACGAGAATGTAGTGATAAAAATAAACTTTTAAATGAGGTAGAATATTTTAAGGAATATTGTTTGGAGCTGGGATGCTTTAATAAAAACAAAGTTTTTGCTAATGATTATACAAAATTTAAGTTTTTAAATGAAGAAGCTGCCCTGAATTATGAAGATGAGCTGTATGACATAACTAAGTTTGATGTTTTTGTATTATGTGGGTTGCCATTAAGCGGTAAAGATACGTATATATCAAAAAACTTAAAAAATATACCTGTAATTTCACTAGATGATATAAGAGAAGAATTTAAAATATCTCCGTCTCATGATTCTGGTAAGGTTGCAAGTATTGCAAAGGAGAGAGCAAAAGTATTTCTTAGAGAAAAGAAATCTTTTGTATGGAATGGCACTAATATTATAAGGGAAACAAGAAAAAAACTAATTAAACAGTTTTCTGATTATGGTGCAAGGATACATTTCATTTATGTGGAAGTACCATATGAAGAATTATTTTATAGAAACAATAAAAGAAAGAGAATTGTATCTAAAAAAGTTATAGATAAAATGATAGAGCGATTTGATATGATAGAACCATGGGAAGGCTTTAGTCAATTAATAGTGGTAGAATCATAAATATAAAAATAAGTGCCAATCATTTATGCTGTATATTCAGGAAATATAAAAAATTCAATATCAGAATATAATTGTGGAATAAATAATTATAAAGTAAAAAATATTTCTATGGCTAATATAAATGATGATGAAGTATTTGAAAGCTAAATTAGCTCAAAAGATTGAAGATACAATTGATAATGAAATTAGTACTGATAAAAGTAACATAATAGCAGAAAGTGCAAAAGAAAGAATTAATATGTTACAGAGTTTTGTAAAAGAAATGATGATACCTAAAGCAGACTATGGTTTTATACCTAATTGTGATAAGCCTGTATTATTTAAATCAGGAGCAGAAAAGTTGTGTGTATATTTATTAAAAATATATATTAAAAAAGTAAGGTTAAATCTCAATTTTAATCTTTCAACCTTACTTCAAATAAAATATTACTTACTTAGTTTACACAAAACTATTGACAGACTCTAAAATTCGCTTGTTCCAGTAGTTTTAGGTATTAGGTTTTAATAGATTTTAAGGCTCTTTGTGAGCCTTTATTTTTAGCCATTTTTTAGAATGTTAATTTTATTTTGTTTTATGTTTTTTTATAAAAAATTAGTTGTGTTGTGTTATGGCTGTGTTATTTTAATATATTGAAATTAAATATTTTAGTTTTTAAAGAGTAAATATTGTTTTTCTATATATGTTTGAATATATATATTAATATATGACCATATTATAGACATATAGTTAAAACATATTTGGACAAAAGTAGAGACATCTTATTGACAAAAATCATAAAAAAAGTATAATCCAAATAAGGGGTGAATGAGTATGGCAAAGTGGAAAATTACATTTAATCCGGATATTACAATGGATATAACGTTAGTTGAATTAATAACAAGGATAAAAAGTTATATTGAAATTCTTAAGGATATACCTATTGGTCAGGGACAAAAGGAGGATTTATTAACTGAAAATTTTAGACCCAGTAGTGTTGAAAGTGGTACATTAAAAGATGAAATCATTTTAAAAGATATAAAAGGTACAGCTGCAATTGAAGGAAATGTTTTAAATGATAAAGAAATAAATAAAGTACTTAAAAGTGAACAAACTAATAATATACAAGAAAAAGAAATCTTAAATTTAAAGAAAGTTAGATTATATATTGAACAAATTGCACCAATGGAAGAAAAAGTTTTAATAACAGAAGAATTAATTAAAAATTTAAATAAAGAAGTTATGCAAGGTGTTACGTTAGATGAATTTGAAGAAGGAACATACAGAAAATATAATGTTCTTGTAGGAAAAAATTATTCTCCTACAAGATTTGAAGATATACCTAAATTGATGAAAGAATTTGTGGATTTTATTAATTCAGAAGAGATATTAAACTATGATCCATTAATAAGAGCTGTATTAGCTCATTTTTATTTAGTGACAATACATCCATTTGGAAATGGAAATGGAAGAACATCAAGAGCTTTGGAAGCATATTTATTTTATAATGCTGGATTAAGTGTGCATGGTTTTTATTCATTAAATAATTATTACTATAAAAATTATGAAGAATATTTTTCAATATTAGATGAGTCTAGGTTTAAATATAAAGGTAACTTACAAATGTTTGTTGTATTTGCATTAAAAGGTTATTGTGATGAGTTAAATAAAATTTTGATAAAAGTAAAAAGTTTTGTTATAAGAATTTCTTATGTATCATATGTAAAAGAATTATTTAATTATGGAGATATAACATCTAGGCAATATTCGCTTTTAGAATGGATAAAATATAATAATGGTGTCTATACAAAAACGCAGATAATAAATTCCGAAGAACAGTTAATAAAAGTTTTGTATCAAGGAATAAAAACTACTAAAACTAGGGGGAGAGATATTAATAATTTATTAAAAAATAATTTAATTGCTACTAATACAGATAATAAAATAATACTAAATTATGATGTAATGAAACAATTTACAAAGTAATATTTAAATAAAGTACACTTTAAACAAACAATATTAAAAGTGTGAAAAATGTTTATTTAAAGTTCAATAATTAATTTTTAAACAGTTATTTGTATAAGTTAAGGCTTTAAATAAACGAAAAGGTAAAACTTTCAATTATATATTATATTTATGAATAAGGAATAATAAATTTAATGGGGCTGTCGCATTAGCAGTTAAAAACTGCTAGCGACAAGCTCCATTTTTTATGAATTTAATAAAATACATTTTTGAAAATAAATTATCCCTAAAATAGGTCGACTTTAATAAGCCTTCTTAATTTAGAGATTTTTTTATATAAATTTGAGGACTAAATTAAGCACATTGATTTGATTTAAATAAATGAGTTTCAGTTTTTCCTGATTGTATTTTATTGTGTAACTTATTTATATTATGAGCAAATGCAAGAAGAATACTTTCTGTTAACACATTTTGCTTACCAGAACATAGAAATCGCCTAAATCCCATATCTTGTTTTAAATCAGCAAATGAACCTTCGACCTGTATAGACCTATTCATTCTCAAAATACATCCTTCATCACTTGTGATTCTCTCCAGATCGGCTTTTCGTTGACTATTAAATTTTTTTGAAGTTTCCAATTTTTTAGTTCTTTCTTCTAACGAAATTTTACAATTATGACCTTTAATACAAGTTTTCTTAAATTTACAATTAGTACAATTTTCGCATACATAGAGTGTTTTCGTGCTCTCATAACCAGTTTTTGATTTTCTTTTATATGTATTAGTTGCATACAATTTTTTATTATTTTTACATATGTAATAATCACCATCATAGTTGTAGGTCATGTTTTCTATTCTGCTTATATCATTTTTATATTTTCTAGTTTTAGATATTTCATAATTTGATGGTTTTATATAAGCTATTTGATTATTGCTTTCAATAAACGAATAGTTTTCTTCACTTTCATAACCTGCATCAGCAACAATTTTTAAATATTTAAAATTTAGATGTTCATTCATATCTTTCAGAAATGGAATTAATGTTGTAGTATCTGTAAGCTGTGGTCCAATAGTAAGCCATGTTATATATTGAGAATCAACTCCATGTTGTAAATTATATGCAGGTTTTAATTGACCATTTTTCATTGCATCTTCTTTCATTCTCATAAAAGTAGCATCTGTATCAGTTTTGGAATAGCTATTACGCTTTCCGCAAATATGTATTTTCTGTGTATATTCTTTTAATTTACTCAGATATTCTTCAAGTTTTTCAATCGAACGCTGTAAAGCAGTTTTTCTTTTCCCACTTCCATGAACAAATTCAATGCCTTCAGAAGTTTTGAGTGCATAAAGTTTCCTTCTTAATTTCTTAACATGTCTCATTTGAATAGTATTATTATAAATAATTTTAATATCATAGAGTTCTTCACATTCAGCAACTAAATCAGCTATTTTTTGTAATAACTTTTTCATGTTTTTAGTGACAGCTTTTTTCCAAACAAATGTGTATTTATTTGCATTCGCTTCGATTTTTGTACCATCAATGAAAATGGCTTCTCCTGATATTTCTTTAATCTCATATAGAAAATTTGTTACTTGTGCCATTATATTGACTGCACATGAAGCAAAATGAATGCTCCTAAATCTAGCAAATGTAGCATGATCAGGTGCATGAGATCCTTCTAGTAAAAACATAAAATTAATATCACGCTTACATGCTTTTTCTATAGCTCTGGATGAATATACTCCATTCATATATGCATAAATCATGATTTTTAATAATTTTCGTGGCGAAGCTTGATTTTCTCTAATACGAGAATAAGTCTTGTATAATTCTGATAAATCCATCTCCTCAATAAATTGACTTAGCAAACGCACTGAATCATTATTAGGAATCATGTAATCAACGTTTATTGGTAATGCTAATTGATACCAGTTCATTAATTGTGTATAATTAGTTTGTAAAATATTCGTTTTTTTCATAATTATATTTTACCACAAGCCCCTAAACTCTAAGAGTTTAGGGGCTTGATTGCATAAAAAAGAAACTGTGCACTAATTATTTAGTGCGACAGCCCCATTTTTTAATGGAAAGGGGAAAAGATAGAAATTTTATTTTAAAGTAACTAGATTA
>CAZPRO010000082.1:0-10005 GCA_964588775.1 uncultured Clostridium sp. | reverse complement strand
AATAATATTACAGTTAATTCATGTGAAAATGTATGGTATTTAACTCCTTACATGTATACAAGAGAGGCAGCTGCATATCTAAAAAGTTACATTTTAGATAAATAAAAAAGTGTTAAGAAAATACCTGTAAGTTCGAAAATCTTACAGGTATTTTTATTATTAATCCATAAAACAATAAAAATAAAAAATAAATTTAAATTTTAGTTGAATTTAATGAGTATTTTTAGTATAACAGTACAGTACAAAAATTTAAGGGGCGGAATATGAGAATTAATAAGCTGTTCAGTAATTATGGAATATGTTCACGTAGTGAAACCAATAGATTAATAGAAGAAGGAAGAGTTAAGGTCAATGGAAAAAGTGCTGTTTTAGGTCAGTGGGTTGAAGAAAGTGATACAATTCTTTTAGATGGATTTACAGTAAAGAAAAGTGAGAAATTATACTTTGCTTTTAATAAACCTGTAGGAATAGTTTGTACAAATTCAAAAGATGTAAATAATAATATAATAGATTACATAAATTATAATAAATATATATTTCCTGTAGGTCGTTTAGATAAGGATTCAGAAGGTCTTATTATAATGACAAATGATGGAGAATACAGCAACAAACTTATAAATAGCGATGAAATGCATGAAAAGGAATATATAGTTACTTTAGATAAAAGCATAAATGAAGATTTTATTAAAAATATGGAAAGTGGCGTATGCATAAAAAATAAAAAGAGCAATGGTATTCATCGTATAAGTGATACTAAGGGAATAAAAAAAATAATAGATAATAGTGGTAATGCATATTATAAAGAAGAACTTATTAAAGATGTTGTTAAGGATAAAAAACAGGATAAAGTAAAAAGCAGGCCATGTAAGTGTTACATAATAAACGAACATACATTTGGAATAATCCTTACACAGGGGTTAAACAGACAGATAAGAAAAATGTGTACTGCTTTAGGATACGAAGTTGTTAAGCTCAAAAGAATAAGAATAGCTAATATTAATCTTGGAAACCTGATGTGTGGAGAATTAAAAATATTAGATAAAAAAATTATTGAAGAATTTTTATGGGAATGTGACAAGCAAAAAAGCATAGCATCATTAGAGGAGGAAAGATAATTTGAGCAAAATACATGACATAAAATATTTATTCATAAACAAAAATGATGAAGAACTTTATAATCAGACTGTAAATCTTAGATTTGAAGAATTTCATAAAAATTATAATAGAACCCGTGAACATATTTTTGATGAGGCAGAAGAAGCAGCAATAAAAATTGCTGCTGTAATAGGTGATAAAGTTGTTGGTCATGCAAGAGCCTTTGTAAATCATGACAATGTTGCTGAAGTGACCCAGGTAGTAATCCATCATGAATACAGAGGACAGAATATAGGATTTGAAATGATGACAACCTTATTAAATAGATTAAGAGAAGAAAAGGTACATAGTGCTCAGCTTGATGCAAGAATGTATGCTGTTAATTTTTATAAAAAATTAGGTTTTAAAGGAATAAGCAGCATATTTATTTCTAAAAAATCACATCTTCCACACATAAGAATGGAAATTATTTTTAGAATATAAATAATTGAAATGTATTATATGGTATAATATAAATGAAAACTTCAGGCATTGAGAGGTGTAATATGGATAAGATTATTAAAGATAAACACTATTTTAATAGTATATATAAAGTAAATGGTGGAATTTTAAAAATTGAAAGAATGTACAGGGTGAATGAAAATTTATTTAAGGATAGTACTTATGATGAATTAGCAAAGATATATAGAATGCTTCCGGAATTTCTATATAATCCTTCAGAAGTAATTTCATGGTATGGAGATTTTGCAAAAGGGGATAAATATTATCTCTACGTTTTATTTGAAGAATCTGGACTTAAATTTGTAGGTAATCTTCCAGAAAAAGATTTTTTAGAATGGGAAGAAGAATTTCATAAACATATAGTAAAGATTCCATTTAAGAAGTAAATATAAGGAGCAGTTATGAAGGCTGTATTTACATATAATGAAATAATAGCAATTGTAATGGAAGAATTAAAACAACAAGAAGAAAAAGAAATGTATGGAATAGAAAATAATGCATATGATCTTCCAATTGTTATAAAAAACAAAATGGATAGTTTAAGTTCAGAAGAATATAAGGAATTTATTAATCATATAGAATATATTTCACATATAATAAGTGATGTAAAAACAGGAGAATTAAATGAACTAAATAACTGTTCAAGTGAAATAATATATAATATAGATAAAAAGTGGATTAAAAAATTATAATTTTGAAATTTTGGTAGAATGAAAAAATCATTTAAAGCAGATATTATTTTAAAAATACTATCTGCTTTAAATGATTTTTTCATAAATAATTAGATAGGACTTTCTTTTTATAAGAAATAATAGTAAAATAATAAAGGAAAATACGAATTATAAATTATATATATATCATAACGTTCGAATATATACATATGATTTGAAGTAAATAGATAAAATATACTAACTATTTAGTGAAGGATAAAAAATTTTAAAAATCATAGTATAAAAAAATAATTTTAGCATATTCTAATTTAATTGCTAAAAATGGTTAACATTATAAAAAAAAGTGATATAATAATTAATATTAGTGCTTAAAAAATGCATTTTTTTAAAATAAAAATTGCAGACATATAAATTATTTATAAAAAATACATAAAACAACACAAAGGAGTGCATAGAAATTGGGGAGAAAGTTTAAAAGAGTACTTGTTGCTAACAGAGGCGAAATAGCAATAAGAATTTTCAGAGCATGTCACGAACTTGGAATCAGGACAGTTGCTATATATTCAGAAGAGGATAAAACTTCATTATTTAGAACAAAAGCACATGAAGCTTATTTAATAGGAAAAGGTAAAGGTCCGGTTGAAGCATACTTAAATATGGATGAAATAATAAGCCTAGCATTAAAAAAACATGTTGATGCAATTCACCCAGGATATGGTTTCTTATCAGAGAATGCTGAATTTGCAAGAAGATGTGAAGCAGCAGGAATAGAATTTATAGGACCAAAAGCAGAAATGATGGAACAGCTTGGAGACAAGATCCAATCAAAACTTGTTGCTGAAAGAGTAAATGTTCCAGTAATTCCAGGGGTGGAAAAAGCTATAGAAACAGAAGAAGAAGCAAAAGAAGTAGCTGCAAAATGCGGCTATCCAGTAATGGTTAAAGCTGCTGCAGGTGGTGGCGGAAGAGGTATGAGAATTGTACGCTCTGAAGCAGAAATCTGTGAAAATTATAGAAATGCTAAAAATGAGGCTAAGAAAGCTTTTGGTATAGATGATATATTTATAGAAAAATACATAGAAGGACCAAAACACATTGAAATTCAGGTTCTTGGTGATAAATATGGTAATATGGTTCACCTTTATGAAAGAGACTGTTCTATACAAAGAAGACATCAAAAGGTTATAGAATTCAGCCCGGCATTTACACTTCCAGACGAAGTAAGACAAAAAATATGTGATGATGCATTAAAGATTGCTAAATCAGTAGGATACAGAAGTGCAGGTACATTAGAATTCTTAGTTGATAAAGATTTCAACCATTACTTTATAGAAATGAATCCAAGAATTCAGGTTGAGCATACAGTATCTGAACTTGTAACAGGTATTGATCTTGTTCAGAGCCAGATTCTTATTGCAGAAGGATATAGTCTGGATTCTGAAGAAATAGGAATACCATCTCAGGATTCAGTGCAGGCTAGAGGAGCTGCAATTCAATGCAGAATTACAACTGAAGATCCAGCAAACAACTTTATGCCTGATACAGGAAAAATTGATGTATATAGAAATGGTGCAGGTTTTGGTATAAGACATGATGGTGGTAATGGATTTGCAGGTGCTGTTATAAGTCCATATTATGATAGTTTACTTGTAAAAACTACTGCTTATTCAAGAACATTTGATGATGCAAGAAGAAAAGCAATTCGTTCAATTAAGGAATTAACTATTACTGGTGTAAAAACTAATGTAGATTTCTTAATAAATGTATTAAATAATGATATCTTCAAAAAAGGTCAATGTGATACAAACTTTATAGCAGATAATCCGCAGTTATTTGATATTACACCAGCTACTGATGAAGAATTCAGAGTATTAAAATTCATTGGTGATAAAATTGTTAACGGAACAAAAGGAAATAAGACAGAATACGATGTTCCTACAATTCCTCCAATAGATACTGTTACAGCACTTACTGGTACTAAACAAATTTTAGACACTAAAGGACCAAAAGGAGTTGTTGAATGGATTCAAAGCCAGAATAAGCTTTTACTTACAGATACAACAATGAGAGATGCCCAGCAGTCACTTATGGCTACAAGAGTTAGAACTCAGGATATGAAAAATATTGCAAAGGCTACAGCTGCTTATGCTGGAGATTTATTCTCTCTTGAAATGTGGGGCGGAGCTACCTTTGATACAGCATACAGATTTTTAAAGGAATCTCCATGGAAGAGACTTGATTCATTAAGAAGAAGAATTCCAAATGTTATGTTCCAAATGTTAATCAGAGGAGCAAATGCTGTTGGATATAAGAATTACCCAGATAACATAATTAAAGAATTTATAAAAGAGAGTGCAGAAAGTGGTATTGATGTATTTAGAATATTTGATTCACTTAACTGGACAGAAGGTATAAAAGTATCATTAGAACAGGTACTTGAATGTAATAAGCTTGCAGAAGTTGCTTTATGTTATACTGGTGATATTTTAGATGAAACCAGAGATAAATATACATTAGACTATTATGTTAAAAAAGCTAAAGAAGTTGAAAAAATGGGAGCTCATATCTTAGCAATTAAAGATATGTCTGCACTTTTAAAGCCATATGCAGCTAAAAAGCTTATAACTGCACTTAAAAATGAAATTTCTATTCCAATACATTTACATACACATGATACTACAGGGAATGGAGTTGCAACAGTTCTTATGGCAGCAGATGCAGGTGTTGATATAGTTGATACAGCATTTAACAGTATGTCAGGACTTACAAGCCAGCCGGCACTTAACTCAGTTGTTGCTGCTCTTTCTAATACAAAGAGAGATACAGGAATTGACTTAAGCAAGGTTCAAAAATTATCAGATTACTGGGGTGCAGTAAGACCAGTATACAGTCAGTTTGAATCTGATTTAAAATCAGGCAGTGCTGAAATTTATAAGTTCGAAATTCCAGGAGGTCAGTATTCTAACTTAAAGCCTCAGGTTGAAAGCTTTGGAATCGGACATAAATTTAATGATGTTAAGAAGATGTACAAAAAAGTTAATGATATGCTTGGAGATATTATAAAAGTTACTCCATCATCTAAGATGGTTGGAGATATGGCTATTTTCATGGTACAGAATGATTTAACTCCAGAAAATATTTATGATAAGGCTCAAAATATGGCATTCCCAGATTCAATAGTCTCATATTTTAAAGGTATGATGGGTCAGCCAGAAGGTGGTTTCCCTGAAAAACTACAAAAACTTGTATTAAAGGGTGAAACACCAATAACAGTAAGACCAGGAGAATTATTAGAACCAGAAGATTTTGATAAAATAGCTAAGTATTTAGAAGATAAATATAAGTTTAAGGCATCAAGAAAGGATATATTAAGTTATGCCTTATATCCAGATGTATTTGAAGATTACATTAAATTTGTTATGGAATATGGTGATGTGAGCAGAATGGGAAGTGATGTTTACTTCCATGGCTTAAATGAAGGTGAAACAAGTGAAATTGAAGTAGCTGAAGGTAGAACATTAATAGTTCAATTAATCGAAATTGGAAGATTAGATAATGAAGGAAATAGAAATCTAATTTATGAAATTAACGGAAACAGAAGAGAAATCAAGATTAAAGACAAGACTGCTGTTGAAAGAAATATTGGTGGTGCAGAAAATACTTTATTAATGGCAGACCCAGACAATAAGCTTGAAGTTGGTTCAAGTATACCAGGTACAGTTATTAAGGTATTAGTTGAGCCGGGTCAGGAAGTTAAAGAAGGAGAAAGTCTTATTGTTATTGAAGCAATGAAGATGGAAACTAACATAGTAGCTCCTTGTGATGGTACTATTGATGAAGTTCATGCAGAAGAAGGAAAACAGGTTAAGAGTGGTCAGTTAGTTGTAAAATTAAAGTAATAAAAGTAAATAAGGGACTGTTGCACTAAATAATTAGTGTACAGTTCCTTTTCTTTTTAATAAATCATAATTTGAACTAAGAACTAAGGACTAAAAACTAAGAGTTTCAGAGAAAAATCTTTCAGATTTTTTATTATATTATTGCATTGATTTTGCTGTGCAAAATCTACCGCCGTTCTTAGTTCTTAGTTTTTAGCTTTTAGTTTAATTCGTCAAATTATGATTTATATAAATGCTAGATAATTTCAGTTTAAACAAGTAGAAGTGCATATTATTAAAAAAATAAAATACTAATTAAGGGAGAATTAATATATATGAAAGATATTTTAATATTATATTATTCAGGAGTAGGGAATACAAAACGAATAGCATATTATATATCAGATAATCTTTCTTTGAAAAATGATGTGGAAATTTATTCAATAGAGGAACTTAAAGATTATAATATTATTAATGAGTATAAAGCTCTTGTTATTGGTTTTCCAACTATACATACTTCACCAGCAAAACCAATACTTGAATTTTTAGACAAACTGTTACCTTTAAATAATCCTAAGGCGGCATATGTATTTACTACATGTGGATTATATTCAGCAAATACTATAAGAATATTTGATAAATTATGTGTGAAAAAAAATATAATTCCAATAATAAATCGAAGTTACAAATGTCCAGCTACAGATGGTATGCTTCTTGCACCATTTATGAAATACTGGTTTTCATATAAGAATAATTTATGGGAACAAATCACAGCAGATTGTTTTGAATTTGTGAAACATTTAAAAGGTCAACCAAAGGCAGTTATTCCTAAAATAAAATTATATAGTATTTTAAATTATCCTAATAAAGTATTAGGACATAAGTTTCCACTTAAAGTTTATATGCATAAAGAAAAATGTGTAAATTGTGGTTTGTGTGTTTCAAACTGTCCAGTAAGAGCAATTAAAATGAATGATAATTTGGTAAAAATAAATAGGGCTTTGTGTATAAATTGCTATAGATGCATACATAATTGTCCTAAAAAGGCATTATCATTGTCCAAGAAAAGTACTCCATATAAAACATGGAGTGATTTATATAGTTAGTATGAATCGTTATAGAGCTTATAGTTTATTATTTTTTTAATGTTATAATAGTATACAAATATTAAAATGAAAAAATAGATGAATAAGGAGCAAATTAATATGAGTTTTGTTTATAGTGAAGGAATTAGTGTTAAGGATTATAATAAATTACGTGAAGCTGTTGGCTGGGGAATTCTTAATGAAGAGCAGGCGCAGGCTGGAATTAATAATTCAAAAGTATTTTCCTGCAGTTACAATAATGAGGTTATTGGTACTGCACGAGTAATATGGGATGGCGGTTATGTGGCATATATAGCAGATGTTATGGTTCTGCCTGAATATCAATCTAAAGGCATTGGAAGAGCGTTAATAACAAGAATTAAGGAATATATAAAATCTCAGCTTAAAGAAGGATGGGAAATGATGCTTGTTTTAGTGTCTGCAAAAGGTAAGGAAGAGTTTTATAAGAAGTTTGGTTTTGATCAAAGACCTAATGGAAGTCTTGGATGTGGAATGTCACAATGGATTTATGGGTAGAGGCGTTAGTAAGAACTTAACAGTGCAGAACTCTTAGTTTTTAGTCCTTAGTTCTTAGTTTAAATTATCTGTTAAATAGTTTTTTTCGTGTGCTTTTAAAATTTACGATTTGCTTTGTAATGGTTGAAACAAGTATTATGCCAAGAGCCAGTGAACCAGCACTGCCCATTGTACTAAGACCTAGTTCTAATGCTTTTGATGAATTACCTGAAATTATTTCATACATTGTGTAATACATACCTGCACCAGGAACAAGAGGTATAAGTGCACATACTATTATTGTTGTTACTGGTGTTTTTAGAATTCTTGCACAAAGTTCTGAATATATACTGAAAAATATAGATGATATAAATAATGATGTGATTTCACTTATATTCATATTTTTAAACAGTTTGTAAAAGAACCAGCTTATTGTTCCGCCAATAGCAGCAAAGAAAAGATTTTTTCCTTTTATATTAAAAAGTACTCCAAAACCTAAAGAACTTATAAATGCTAAAATACATTGACCAATCATATATTTTAATCCTCCTTTATTTTAAAATAGGTAAAAACATACTTAAAACAGCACCAGTGCCAGCAGCAATTGATACAGCACTTAAAAAGGCTTCTGCACATTTTGTAATTCCGGACAAAGTATCACCTGCAATAGTATCTCTTATGGCATTAGTTATTGTAAGCCCTGGAACAAGAAGCATTATTGATCCGATTATTATCATATCAAGATTATGTCCTATATTAAATCTTACTAATATTATTGCAAGTATTGCACATATTCCGCTGCATAAAAAATTAATAAAGAATTCATTTATATTTAGTTTGTTGCATATTACAGAAACAAATTTTATTACAGGACCAATTAAAAGAGCACAAATTAAATCTTTAAAAGTTCCACCAAAGAGCATTGCAAAGGAAGCAGATACTAAAGCTGAAAAGATTAGATTGGTTAAAAATGTATATGTATTATAGTTATTAATTTTAACTAATTCATTGTTTAACTCATCTAAAGTTAAAAGCTTTGCTGATACTTTACGTGAAAGATTATTTATTTTATCAATTTTATTTAAATCTACACCTCTTGCAGTTATTCTGCGAACAAATGTTGAGATTTCATCATCAAATGTTACTGTAACCATTATACCAGAAGGGACAACAAATGATTCAGCACTATCTGCACCAAAAGCCAGGCATATGCGTATAATTGTCTCTTCAACACGATATGTTTCAGCACCGCTTTCTAAAAGGATTTTGCCAGCAAGTGTTGATATATTAAGCAGTTTATTTAAATTCATAAGCATTATCCTTTCGTAATATATTTTGCAATAGAATTATAGCATAAAAATTATAGTATTAATATTAAAAAGTATTATTGAATTAATATAAAATTTAATAAAGAATTAATAAAAATAGAAGCAATATACAGGCAATATATGGTACAATAAAAAAAGTTGAAGGGAGAGATGAGACCAATGTCAAAAAAGAAATTATCAATAGCAGGGCTGTTTATGCTGCTTATGACAGTAATGATGCCTATTAGTGGCGCAGAAGCTGCAACATTTTATCCAGCAGCAAGCACTCCTGTTTCTACAGCAGCAGGAGACTATAATATAATTGGTACAAGCAATGTGACAGTAGAGGAAGCAAAAGCATGGGCACAGTCACATGGTGCAACAAGTACATTTATAAGTATTGCAGATTTGTATTTTAAATACAGCAATGAATGTGGACAAGTTAACCCTGCAATTGCATATGCTCAAAGTGCAAAAGAAACAAATTTTGGTAAATTTACAGGTGTTTTAGATGAAAGCTACAAGAATCCATGTGGTCTTAAAACAACAAGTGGTGGTGGAAACTATGATCCAAATGCTCATCAGAGATTTGCTACATGGGATGATGGTGTAAAGGCTCAAATGGATCATTTAGCATTGTATGCTGGTGTAGCTGGGTATCCAAAGAGTAATACTACAGATCCAAGACATTTCAGCACAATACTTGGAAGAGCAAAAACTGTACAAGCTTTAGGTGGAAACTGGGCTCCAAGTGCAACATATGGACATGAAATTAATGATTATTATAATGAAATGGCTAATATGAATATAGCAAAGCATAAGGCAACAGCAGGAACTGTAATAAATAAAAGAACAATAGTAATTGACCCAGGGCATAATTATGGAGGAGATAAAGGTGCTGAAGCTACAGTTGATGGAGTAACATATAAGGAAGTTGAACTTAATATGCAGA
>CAZPRO010000081.1:0-10159 GCA_964588775.1 uncultured Clostridium sp. | reverse complement strand
ACTAATTCCTTCATAAACGTCCTATAACTATATATGTACCAGTTATAGATTCACCTCCAAAAATTACTTAACAAGACCAGCATTGCTTAGAAGTCTTTTAACTGTTTCTGTTGGCTGTGCTCCATTAGATAACCATTTATTAACTTTTTCCTCGTTAACTTTAACTTCAACTGGATTAGTTAAAGGATTGTAGTATCCAATTTCTTCAATGAATTTTCCATCTCTTGGAGATCTTGAATCAGCAACAACTATTCTATAGAAAGGAGCCTTTTTAGCACCCATTCTTCTTAATCTCATTTTAACTGCCATTTATATTTCACCTCCTTTTAAAACTATGTTTATTTCAAATCTAAAAAGGTAATCTTCCTCCAAAAAGTCCTCCACCTTTTTTAAATTGTTTCTGCATTGACTTCATCTGTTTCATATTCTTTTTCATCATTTCATAACTTTTTAATATTTTATTCACTTCCTGAACTGATGTTCCAGAACCCTTAGCTATCCTTATCTTTCTGCTATTTGATTTGGAAAGCAGAGACGGATTTCTTCGTTCTTTTAATGTCATTGACTGAATTATTGCTTTAGTCATTGCCATGGCTTCTTCACCTTTACTTAAATCCACTCCCTGAAGTTGCTTTGAATTCATTCCAGGAATCATTTCTAACAATTTATTTAAAGGTCCAAGTTTTGCCATCTGATCCATGGCTGTTAAATAATCTTCAAAATTGAATTCAACATTTAACATTTTCTTGCTTAAATCGGCTGCTTCTTTCTCATCAATTGCTTCCTGTGCCTTTTCTATAAGCGATAACACATCCCCCATTCCAAGTATTCTTGATGCCATTCTATCTGGATAGAACACTTGGAAATCGCTCATTTTTTCACCAACACCAACAAATTTTATTGGCTTTTCAGTAATACTTCTAATTGAAAGAGCTGCACCGCCTCTTGTATCACCATCAAGCTTTGTTAAAATAACTCCACTTACATCCAGTTCATTATTAAATGTTTCTGCAACATTTACAGCATCCTGACCTGTCATAGAATCTACAACTAATAATATTTCTGATGGCTTTACATCTTCTTTTATTTCTTTTAATTCTGCCATTAACTCCTCATCAATATGAAGCCTTCCGGCAGTATCAATTATAACCACATTATTCCCATTAGCTTTTGCATGTGCAATACCAGCCTTAGCAATATCAACTGCTTTTAACTTATCACCCATTTGAAAAACAGGAATATCAATTTGCTTTCCCACAACCTCCAGCTGCTTAATAGCTGCTGGTCTATAAATATCACAGGCTACCAATAATGGTTTCTTGTTTTCTTTTCTCAAATTTAAAGCAAGCTTACCACACATTGTTGTTTTACCTGCACCTTGAAGACCCAAAAGCATTATAACAGTTAAACCACTGCTGCTATAAGTAATTTTGCTTTCATTTCCACCCATAAGATTAGTAAGTTCTTCATTAACTATTTTTATAACCTGCTGACCTGGTGTTAAACTTTCTAGAACATCACCACCAACACATTTGCTGCTTACCTTGGATATAAATGTTTTTACAACCTTATAATTAACGTCTGCTTCCAATAGAGCAAGTTTTACTTCTCTCATGGCTTCTTTTATATCTTTTTCATTTAATTTGCCTTTGCCTCTAAGTTTTCTAAAGGTTTCCTGTAATTTTTCTCCTAATCCTTCAAAAGCCACAATCTTTCCTCCTCATTTATAAATTTTCCAGTATATCTTTATATTTTATTATGTCATAGTCCTTAACAGAATAATCTTTCTTCAGCATATCTAAAAAATTTATAACAGCTTCCTTTTTTGATTTGCTCTTTTGAAGCAGGTTAAGTTTATTTTCATAAGATAAAAGCTGCTTATAACATCTTTTAATTAAATCGTGAATAGCCTGGCGACTTGTTTTATTTAATTCTGCAATTTCGCTTAATGATAAATCGTCATTATAATATAGTTCCATTATATCTTTCTGTTTATCTGTTAATAAGGAACCATATAAATCCATTAATATGGAAATTTCAAATCTGCTGCATTCATTCATCTTAATCACCTTACCCACAAAGAGCATTTTATCAGCTATTTATATATGTGTCAAGTATTTTTACTTAACACTTTGCAAATATTTCAGTTCTATATTAAAGCTTCAGCAAATTCTTCTGCATTAAACTGCTGTAAGTCATCAATTCCTTCTCCTACACCTATATATTTAACAGGTATATTTAAACTTTGCTTTATAGATAATACTACTCCTCCTTTTGCTGTTCCATCAAGTTTTGTCAATATTATTCCATCTATAGGGCATACTTCCATAAACTGTTTAGCCTGAATAACAGCATTTTGACCTGTAGTTCCATCCAAAACAAGCAGAATTTCTTTATGAAAATCATTTAACTCTCGATCTATTATTCTATTTATTTTTTCCAATTCATTCATAAGATTCTTCTTATTATGAAGCCTTCCTGCTGTATCACATATTAAAATATCAGCTTTTCTTGCTTTAGCAGCTTCAATGGCATCAAATACCACAGCAGCTGGATCTGATCCTTCCTGCTGTTTTATTATATCCACACCAGCACGTTTACTCCATACTTCAAGCTGATCTATGGCAGCTGCTCTAAATGTATCTGCGGCTGCAAGAATAACTTTTTTTCCTTCTGCCTTGCTTTTTGAAGCTAATTTGCCTATGGATGTTGTTTTTCCTGCTCCATTAACACCTATAACAAGCATAACTTTTTTATTATTATCATCATATTTGTCTATTTCAGTACCTTCTAATAACATTTCTTTAATTACACATCTAAGGGCAGGTATAACCTGATTTTTATCATTAATTTTTTCTTTACGAATTTTTGTTTTTAATCTTTCAATAAGTTCTAAAGTTGTATCCATTCCAATATCACTTGTAATTAGTACTTCTTCAAGTTCCTCAAATAAATCATCATCAATAGTTATTGCAAGTTTTAATGCTTCATTAATTTTATCTGTAAGACCATCTCTTGTCTTTGATAAACCTTCCTTTAATTTATTAAACAAATTTCCAAACATTGCTTTCCTCCTAATTAGAATTTTCTGTTAAATCAACAGATACTACTTTTGAAATCCCCTTTTCTTCCATGGTAACTCCATAAATAATATCACTTGCTTCCATTGTTCCTTTTCTATGAGTTATTACTATAAACTGTGTTTTTTCTGAAAATCTAGTCAAAAATTCAGCATATCTGTAAACATTGGCATCATCCAAGGCTGCTTCAATTTCATCTAATATACAAAATGGTGTAGGTTTCATTTCCAAAATTGCAAAAAGCAGTGCAATGGCTGAAAGAACCTTCTCTCCACCTGACATAAGATTAATATTCTGCAGCTTTTTACCTGGAGGTTCTACATTAATATCAATATTGGCTTCAAGCTCATCGCCTTTCCCTAATATAAGTTCTGCACTTCCTCCCTTAAACAGATTTCTGAATGTTTTATTAAAGTTGTAATTTAATATGGCAAAATTTTCTTTAAACACTATTTTCATTTCTTCCGTCATTTCATTTATTACTGAAATAAGTTCATCTTTTGCTCTTTCCAAATCTTCTGCCTGAGATGACATAAATTCATATTTCTCTTTTACTTCTTCATATTCTTCAATAGAGCCCAGATTAACTGTTCCAAGATTCCTTATTTTACTCTTGGTTACAGCAATCTCTTCTTTCAATTCTTTAATATTTTCTACAGGCTCACTGATTTCAATGGCTTCAGCATAAGTAAGCTGCAATTCTTCGTTAAGCTTATTATAAATATGTTCATTTTCTGCTTCCTTCTTTGCCTTTAAAACTTCAATTTTATTTACTTCCATTTCCTTGTTGCTTATGTCATCCATAACTGTACTTATATAATTATCTTTTTCTTTAAACTGAGCTTTCAATTTTTCTTTAATAATCTCTTCTTCTTTAAACTTATTTTCCAAATAAATTATTTTATTATTATTATCAGAAACATTTTTTTCTTTTTCATCTATCTGTTTAGTTAATTTTTCAATGTCTGCATGACTTTCTTCATTTTCTTTTATCAGCATCTGTTCCTTATAAGAAAACTGCTCTACTTCCTTCTCTATTCTATGAAATTCATTTTTCTTCCCCTGAAGTCCTTCATCTAAAGCTGCTTTCTCTATTTTCATTGCAGTAAGCTTTTCAGATATTCCATCTATCAGTTCCTGTTTTTCTTTTAAATAATTTTCAAGTTCTATAATTTTATTTTTTGTTAAATTATTATGCTTTTCTATGTCTTTAACCTTTAATGCATTATTTATAATCTGCTTTTCTAATAAGGCTTTATTGCTTACAGCTTTATCTAACTCCTGACTATTTACTGCCAAATTATTTTTTAGCCTTTCACTATCATTCTGCAAATTTTTCTTTTCTTCATTTTTTCTTGCCAAATCAATACTCTTCTCATGTACTGCATCACGTTTGTTTAATATTTCTTCATCAAGGTTTTTAATTTTGCTCTTTAATTCACTACATTCATTTAACAGTTCTTTGCATGCATTTGTTTTATTTAATATTTCTTCACCTAATTCTTCTATTTCTCTTTTTCTCCCAAGTACATTGGTATTTTTTCCTTTTACACTACCACCTGTAAGTGCACCTCCTGAATTTATAACCTCTCCATCAAGAGTAACAATACGATATGTGTAACTACCTTTTTTTGCTATATTAAGAGCTGTATCCATATCAGTACATATAATAGTTCTTCCTAAAATATAATCTATTATATTTTCATATATGGCATCAAATTGTACAATTTCACTAGCTATGCCAATATATCCATTAATTTTTGTTATATTATCATTTAAAATTAGTTTCTTTCCTCTTATTATATTTAAGGGTAAAAAAGTAGCTCTTCCAAGATGATTTGCTTTTAAATGATTTATAAGCTTTTTAGCCACCATTTCATCTTTAGTTATTACATTAGATATGGATGCCCCCAATGCAATTTCTATAGCAGTTTCATATTTTGCTTCCACCTTAAAAATTTCTCCCACAACTTTTGTATCATGAGCATGAGAAATTTTATCATTATTAATGCTTTCCATAAGAGTTTTTACTGATCTATTATACCCTTCATAATGTCTTTCTAAATTTTCAAGCATATTTCTATTGGCTTCTAATTTGGTTAATATTCTACTGGCTTCTTTATATTCATTTTCTTTCTTAAGTAAAATATTATTAAATCTGCTAAGTTCTCTTTTTTCATTTTCTATTTCTTTATAATATTTCTCAATTTCCATTTTCTTATTTTCTATTTCTTCTTCCAGCCCCTTAAAGGTTTTAGAATTAATTAAAATATTGCTTTGAATTAAACCTCCAGCTGATTTTAATTGTTCAATTTGTTCATTCTTTAATGTGATTTCTTTGTTAAGGACTGCAATTTCATTTTGAATATCTGCATTTTTCTTTAATATATTAATTTCTTCTTTTCTCAAACTTTGAAGTTCATTTTCCTTTGATAAAGTACTTTTTGAAAACACTTGATTCTCTTTTTTAAGTTTTTCAATTTCTTCATTTTTCTTTATAGTTTCTTCCTGTTTTTCAGCTATATCTTTTAAGAGCATCTCTTTATTATTTTTTATATACACTATTTTACTCTTTAAATCTGAAACTTCCTCATTATTTCTTTTTATTTTCTCTCTAAAAGCTTTTATTCTTTCATTAAATAATTCAATGTTTTTTGTATCTTCACTTACATTCTCCTTTAGATCATAAAACGCTTCCTTTTCTTCAAAAGTTCTTCTGTCCAATTCTTCTATATCTGCTTCAATCTTTTTTAATTCTGCCTTATCTTTTGCTGCATCTGCCTTTTTCAAATTTAAATCTTCAACACTTCTATTTAACTGGTCATTTACTGCACTTAATTCTTCTTCCATACCTTTTATTGTATGTACAATAAGGGATACTTCCTTTTTCTTTAATCCATTAGATAACTCATTAAAGCATATAGCTTTTTCCCGTTCAATTCTTAAAGGTTCTATCCTTTCTTCATAGGTTGACATTATATCTTTTATTCTTATTAAATTTTCATCTGTATTATTTAATTTCTTTTCAGCTTCTTCTTTTCTATTTTTAAACTTAACAATACCTGCTGCTTCTTCAATAAGGGCTCTTCTATCTTCAGGCTTTCCGCTTAATATGGCTTCAATTTTACCCTGTCCTATAAGAGAATACCCTTCTTTACCTATACCAGTATCCATAAACAATTGGCTTATATCTTTAAGCCTGCATTTATTGTTATTAATTAAATATTCTGATTCACCTGATCTGAATATTCTACGTGATACTGTAACTTCACTATAATCAGTAGCAAGACTTCCATCACTATTGTCAAGAGTAAGAGATACCTGTGCCAGTCCAACTGGTTTTCTAAACTGAGTACCAGCAAAAATAACATCTTCCATTTTTCCGCCTCTTAAAACCTTAATGCTCTGTTCTCCAAGCACCCATCTTACAGCATCTGAAATATTGCTTTTCCCACTTCCATTGGGTCCTACTACTGCTGTTACTCCCTTTTTAAATTTTAACTCTGTCTTATCTGCAAAAGACTTAAATCCACGTATCTCAAGAGATTTTAAAAACATTATTCTACTCCTTGTCTCTAAAGTATGGTAGGTATTAATCCCACAATAAATATGAATATAATAAATATAGTTAATGCTACAATGATTTTCTCTCTAGTCTTCTTTCTCATATAAAACACCTCACACTTAATATTTAGTTTATAGTAAACAGTAATAAATATCAATATTTAACATATATAAAAGCGAGAGTTTCCCCCCGCTAAAATATTATTTCTATTTCCTTTTCATCTTCTTTAACAACAATACTGTTTTTTAAAACTTTTTTATCCTGAATAACATTAATATTTTTTATATACTTTTTTATTGTATTAAAATATATTTTTTTATTTGCATATAACTTGCTTACATCTTTAGGATTTATAAAAATTGTTATTTCTTTTAGCCCCTTAAAATTTTCTATAATCTTACTGGAAATAAGACTTCCAACAACAAGTTCTCTCATGGATGGATGAAAGGGACCTGCTATAACATCTTTCCCTTCTGCAATTGCATCAGTTGGCTGAAGTCCTATTCTTATGACATTAATATTATTAGATATATACATTTCATACATTATTCTGCTTATATACACTGCTTCATCCAATGTATATGGTATATAATCTTTTCTATTATACATTATCTCCATAGGTGTATCTTTTATTACTAAAGAAGGATATATTCTACATATATCCGGTTTCATACTGATTGACTTTTTAACAGTTTCTATATCCTTATCAAAAGTATCTCCTGGAAGTCCTGGCATTATCTGATGTCCCAATGTTATATTGTACTTCTTAATAAGAGCAGAAGCCATTTCCACATCTTTCACATTGTGACCTCTTCCTGCTTTTTTTAATACTTCTTCATCTAAAGACTGTACGCCCAGCTCTACAATATCAACTGTATATTCCTTTAAATAATCAAGAATATGCTCATTAATGTAATCAGGCCTTGTGGATAATCTTATTTTATCTATAATTTTTTTATCCTTATACTCTTTTGCTATCTGCAAAAATTCCCTTTGCTTTTTTTCTTCAATACCTGTAAAAGTACCTCCAAAAAAAGAAACTTCTAGAGTAGCATCCTTTTTATCTATGGTTTTTATATAGTCCTCTATAGTGCTTCTAACAGTTTCTTTTGTTACCTGTTCATCTAAACCTGTTATTCTGTCCTGATTACAAAAAACACATTTATGAGGACACCCCTCTTGAGGTACAAATATAGGAATTATATAATAACTCTTACTCATATTATTTACCAAGCCTATTCAAAGCTGCTTTAGCTGCATTCTGCTCTGCTTCTTTTTTGCTATATCCTTCACCCTGCCCCATATTTTTTCCATCTATAGAAACATCAATAAAAAATTTTCTTCTATGAGGTGGTCCTTCAAATTTTATTAATTCATAATGAATTTCAACTTCTCCATGCTGCTGTAAAAGTTCCTGAAGTTTTGTTTTAAAATCAAGTATTATTTCATTATTTATTGCTTTCTTTATTATTTGTTCAAAATGAAGCAGAATAAAATCCTTTGCAAACCCAATGCCTTTGTCAAGATATACCGCTGCAATAACTGCCTCTACGGCATCTGCCTGAATAGACATTCTTTCTCTCCCTCCTGTAAGTTCTTCACCTTTACTCATTCGTATAAACTCTCCCAAATGAAGTTTCTTGGCAATTTCATATAATGAATTTTCACATACTATAAGACTTCTGATTTTAGTCAGCTCACCTTCACTTTTACTTTTAAATTTATTAAACAAATATTCTGTAATAGTAAGCTGAAGTACTGAATCTCCTAAAAACTCCAGTCTCTCATTATATTCAGCATCTTTAAACTGATTTCCAAAAGAACTATGGGTAAGAGCAGTTTTTAGCAAACCATGATTATTGAAATAAACTCCAAGGTTTTCTTCAATTTCTCTAATTGTATATTTATTCAATTTTATCACTCCTTGAAAGTTTATTCTTCAATCTGCTCTACTTTCATATAAACAAATTCAAGAATAAACTACTTTTTATAAATACAAAATCCCGCAAATAGAAGCGGGACTGTTTTTTTATTCTTCGTGATGAGCTTTTACGTATTGAACCACGTCTCCAACTGTTTTAAAGTTTTCAACATCTTCATCTGGAATTTCCATATCTAATTCATCTTCAAGTGCCATTACAAGTTCAACAATATCTAATGAATCTGCATTTAAATCATCAATAAATGATGCTTCCATAGTAACGCTTTCAGCATCTATGCTTAACTTATCTGCAACTATTGCTTGTATTTTTTCAAACATTACTTTCACCTCCCAAGTTCTACATTTAGATAATATTATATTATAACTTCTTCGTCAATACACATTCACATTTTTTTCTTACTTTTATGAAATAAATTCTTGTTTTATATAGGATAAAACATCATTTTCATAGAATATTTTTGCCTGTCTTATAGCATTTTTAAATGCACGTGCATCAGAACTCCCATGAGCTTTTATGCATATACCATCCACTCCAAGAAAAGGTGCCCCTCCATATTCCTTATAATCAAAACGCTTTTTTATTTTCATCAATACAGGTTTCAGCATTAATACTCCCATTTTAGAAAAGACTGACCCTTGCAGCACTTCTTCCTTCATAACCCTTAATAGGGCTGAAGCAGTTCCTTCATACATTTTTAAGGCAGTATTACCGCAAAAACCATCACTTACCAAAACATTTGTATCTCCTAAAGCTATATCTCTAGGCTCTATATTACCTACAAAATTTAATTTTTGTTCTTCTTTAAGAAGCTTATAAACTGCTTTTGTTAATTCATTTCCCTTCTCTTCTTCTTCTCCAATATTTATGAGTCCAACTGAAGGATTACAAACTCCAAAAACCTTCTCATAATATATTTTACCCATTTTAGCAAACTGTAATAAGTAAGATGGTTTACAATCAACATTAGCTCCAACATCCACAATCATAAAGCACCCATTTTTGCCAGGCATAATAGGAGCCAGTGCTGGTCTTTCTACTCCCTTTATCCTTCCTACAATAAATGTACATCCTGCTAAAAAGGCTCCTGTACTACCTGCTGAAATAATACTATGACAAGTTCCATTCTTAACAAGTTCAAGAGCTTTAACAAGACTGGAATCTTTCTTTTTTCTAACAGCCATAACAGGATGTTCATTAGTACTTATAATTTCAGACGCGTTAACTACTGTTATCTTATTTTTATCATAACTATATTTTGATAATTCTTTATATATTTCAGATTGTGGACCTGTAATATATAATTCCAACTCTTTGTGCTCCTCTAAAGCTTCAATACAGCCTTTTACAACTTCTAAAGGTGCATTGTCTCCACCCATTCCATCTACAGCAATCTTCATATTCTCACTTCCTTCCTTTTAGTTATATCTTATAAAAAAAATTTTATTCATTATAACATACAAATTTATTTCATAAAATAATCTATAAAAAGAAAAGAAAGTCATAAAGACTTTCCTTATTAGTTTTCAGAAGCAACAACTTCCTTACCTTTGTAATAACCACATTTCTTACAT
>CAZPRO010000080.1:0-10316 GCA_964588775.1 uncultured Clostridium sp. | reverse complement strand
CATTTTAACAGTAAGCTTTGTATGTTTTGTAGTCGTAGATTTTTTGACGCTTACAGATAATCAATCGCCAGATGCAGTAAGAAGTGTTGCAGATGGATTAAGGCAAGTTCAATCAGTGGAATTTGATATACTTCATGGGGATGAAAATATAATTAATTTAAAAAATGGATTGTATGATGTGAAAAATAATGTTTTACATTCACATGATAAAAAATATGTATCAAGTGTTCAGCTAAAGTGTAATTATACTGATAATCCTAATAATACAGGCAAATGGGATAAATATATTAATGATCTTACACAAGGAAATGAAGAAAGTATATTATTTTTACAAGAAGTTGCGGGAGTTATTTTATCTAATATTAAAGGGTTTAGACTAAAGGCTATTATAGGATTACAAGGTAAGGGAGATTCTGGAAAAACTCAATTCTTTAATATAATTGGAAAGATATTAGGTAATGATTTAGTAGGAACAGCATCATTACAAAAGCTTTCAAATTCACAATTCATAGGTAGCTCTATATACGGAAAGAGAATAGTTTTTGATGGAGATTTACCATCTGACCCACTATCAAATGTAGATATAATTAAGAAGTTATCTGGTGGAGATGTTATTCCAATTGAATTTAAGGGAGTAGATAGTTTTAATTACAGATTTCCAGGAATAATTGTATTTGCATGTAATGATATGCCTTACTTAGGAAATGATAAGGGAGAACATTTTTACAATAGATTTAATATACTTCAATGTAATAATGTAATACCAAAGAATGCGCAGAATCCATTTTTAGCTGATGAAATATTTAATGAAGAAAGTGATTATGTATTTAAATGGGCTTTAGAAGGTCTCAGAAGGGTTATAAATAATGGATATAAGCTTACAGAACATAATGTAATATCAAACTTAAGAGAGAATATTAAAAATGAACAGGATAGCGTAAGAGCATTTATAACTGATAGCTTTGAAATTACAAATAATCATGAGGATAAAATAAGATTTTCTGCTTTATTTAATCAATATGAAGTTTTTTGTATTAATGAAGGATATAATTCCTGTAAAAGAAAATCATTTAGAAGTAAGCTTGAAGTATTTTATAATTTAAAAATAACAAAGCCACAAAATAAAGAAACAATTCATGGAATTATGATTAAATAAAAAATAGCGTTTCACAAGGAAACACTATAAGTTACAATTAGTAGTTTAAATGATTAAGACATATGATGTCAAGAAAAATTATAATAAATAACGAAAGATAAGAGGAGAAAAGTAATATGGAAATTGAACAATGTGTGTTAGATAGAATAAATGCTGTAGAAGGAGAAAAAATAACAGAAAATCTTCCAATACTATATGAATTTATATTAGATCAAGGATATACATGGATTAGAAAACAGATTAATTATTTCTATAGTAGTGAAGATATTCTGGAACAAATAAAGTATATTATAGATGCAGATATAAGCAATCTAGATTTGAAATATTGTATGTATATGCTTGGAATTGAGGGTGACATTCTTCAAGATGGCACTGCATATTATCCAATAAAAAAGGAATGGTATTATAAAATTAAACAATGGGCTGATGAGATAAAAGATAGAAGCAGAGCAGAGGAAAAATACAAAAGAATGAAAGAACAGATACGTGAAGGTACACTTAATTATAGATTCATTTAAAAGTGTTAGAATTTAATATATCTGAATCATTTATCAATTTATCATTAAGTAATGAAAAGTTGGTTGATGGTTCAGATTTTTTTGCTTTCTTTATGAAGCTGGTGGGGGAGATATGTTTTTTTTAGAGGGTTGGGGATAGAACATAAGGAGGAAACAAAAGTGTTTATTTTCCCTAAATGGAGTTTTTCAATTATAATTAAGATTTAAGTAATATTAATATATATGATAAAAAAATAGTGTCAAGTACTGATTTACTTTATTCTATGCTTTTATATTAGATAATTTTTGTTGATTTTATTTTAGTTATGTTAATAAATTTAGTGCATTATAATGACTATGATGGCGATAAATGCAAAAAGTGATATAATTTTAAAAAAGGAGAGATACATATGTGGAAAGATTGTGAAACGGAATTAGATTTTTTGGATTTTAACTATCTTATTAAAATTCTTGAAGATACAGTAAATGATCAAAATTTATTACCTTCAAGTATAGGAGTATATGGTGACTGGGGAAGTGGAAAATCTAGTTTGATGAATATGTGCAAAAAGGAACTAGAGAATCAAGAAGATACTGTTTGTTTATTGTTTAATGGTTGGCTGTTTGAAGGATATGAAGATGCAAAAACTGCTGTGTTAGGTTCAATATTAGATGGTATATCAGAAAATAGAAAATTATTAGAGACAGCTGAAATCATATTAAAAGCATTATATGAAAGCATAGATAAATTTAAATTAATAAAAGATGGATTGAAGTTTGGGGCGGATTTAATATTAACAGGTGGATTAGGTACTATGGCTGATTTTACAATACAAAATATCGTAAATAAGGTAACAGAAAAAGCAGAAGATGTAGATGTTGAAAAAACTACAAAAATTATTAAAGATAAATTAAATAATAGAGATTTAAGAGAAGATATAAAATCTTTTAGAAAAAAATTTGCAAAGTTACTTAATGAATCTGGAATAAAGAAACTTATAGTTTTTATAGATGAATTGGATAGATGTAATCCTAATACTATTTTAGATACTTTAGAGGCAATGAGATTATTTTTATTTATAGGAAATGTTTCTTTTGTAATTGGTGCAGATGAGCGACATATATCATATGCAGTAAAGAATAAATTTAAAGATATTGAAGGGCTGCAATTTGATATAGGGAAAGAGTACTTAGAAAAATTAATTCAATATCCAATAAGGATTCCAAGGCTTGATGTTAATGAAACAAAGTTTTATATAATGTGTTTATTATTTCAGCATAAATTAGATAAAGAAAATTTTGATGGATTGCTAGAATATTTGAATAATGAAAAAAAGAAAGATTTTTTAAAATTTAAAGTAGATTACTCTATAGTAGAAAGATACAACAAAGAGATAGCAGAAATCATTAAAGATGATATATTAGTAGCAAATCAGTTAGCACCAATATTAACAAAGGGGTTAAATGGTAATCCACGTCAATGTAAGCGTTTTTTAAATACATTAGATATGCGGTTAAGAATGGCGGAGTATAAGGAAATTACATTAAATATTAAAATTTTAGCTAAAATAATGGAATTAGAATATTTTAGAAGTCAACTATTTAAGAAGATGGCTCAATTATGGAGTGAAAATAAGCTTGAAAAAGAACTTGGATATTTTGAAGATGGTAAAGTTGATCAATTGAAGGAATTATCAGTATGGAAAGATGATCAATGGGTTAAAGAATGGATAAATAGTGGACCATTATTATCAAGCGAAGATTTAAGTATGTATTTTTATTTTACAAGAACTTCTTTAGATAATAAATCAATGATAAATGAAATTAAAATGTCAGAACAGGCAAATAAATTTTATCAAGGTTTAATTAAAGGATCGGAAACTATTTTGAAAAGAGCAGTGAAAGCTATTGATGAATTCACAGAATTTGACACACAGCAAATTTTAGAAGGGCTATATAATAATCTAATTCAAGATGAAGAAATAAATAATACTAAATTAAAGATATTCTTAGGTTGGGGACAAGCTAAGAAAGAACTAAAAATAACTACTATTGAATATCTTAAGGGAATTAGTGGAATGAGGATTTTAAAAACTATGATTCCTTTAATACAAGGATTTTATGAAAATTTAGAAAATAAAGATACCTTTAGAGAAGTTTTAGTAAAATGGAAAAAAGAAAATATAGAGATTAAGGCAGAAATAAATGAAGTTTTAGGAGATGAATAGCAATATGGGAACATCTAGTAGTTATGGTGGGCATAAAGATAATAAAGGACTACTTCCTGATGATTATATGGAAGGAGATATTGATCAAAGTAATAATGATGAGAATGTTAGTTGGCAATCAGTAAAAACAGCATTATCTAAATATATTAGTGGGAATGGAGGTAGTGATGTAAGACATACAGTGAGAAACTATGTAAATGCTTCTGGAGGAGCTGAGACATTAGTTAGTAAATCATCAAATGGTGTTAATGGAGCAGTTAATATTGCTAGAATGTTTAATTCTATAAAAGAAAATGGAATTAGATGGACATTTGAAAAAATAGGAATAGAATATGTAGGGAAAAGTGCAAAAGAAATTTATTCATCACTTGTAAATTATATTATGAGAAAATCAGATTCAAAAGATGATATCGTTGCTAGAGAAGCAGCAAGTGAAGCTTTAAGTAATCTGTATAAATTAGTGGAAGATGGTGATGAAGGTTTAGAATCATTAGATAGTATCTCGGAAGAATCAATGGATATAGTGTTTTGCAGTTATGTTGAGAGTTATATAACAGGGAAAATTTTGAATGATTTGGCAATTTGTTTTGAAAAAAATTCAGACGATATAGAAAAAACAATACGTATAGAAAATGATATGAAATTATATATTTCTAACTTGGTATATGCAACATTTAATTCTAAAGGGATGAAAGAAAAAATATTTGGAGATAAATCAATAAAAAGTGGTGTTGAGCTCCTATACAGTAAATGTTATAAGGAAATGGAGGAAATTAGGTAATGGTTATTATATGTAAAATGGATGATGAAGATGATTATGAAATAACTAATTCAAAAATTATAAATATAAATGATAATAAGTGCTTCTCTTATACTTTTTGGAATGAAATAAAACCTTTAAAAAAATTTTACTCAGATGAAGGTTTAGATTTATTATATGTATCACTGTTTGTTTTTGCTGTAGATAGAATTATTCCTAGAGACTCATCTGAAGACTCATGGAGCAGAAAGCTAGAAATACATATCCCTGTTTTAGCATATGAAAAGTGGGAGAGAGAAGTTAAATTATTAGAATCTATATTAGGCTTTTTAAGCGGGGATAGCTGGAGAATAATTTTTAGAAAACGTAAAAAAACAAAACGAGAAGAAAAAATGTATGAAAAGTTTAATAAATTAAAAGGTGATAAATCTTCATATAATACTTTATGTATGTTTTCAGGTGGTTTAGATTCAGGAATAGGTGCAATTAATTTACTTGAAAATAGTGAAGATAAAGAAGAAATTTTATTTATTAGTCACTATGGTGGTGGGAAAGGAACTAAAGAATATCAAGATAAATTGAAAAAAAGTTTAATGAAGGAATATAAGATAGGCGAAGAACACTTTTATCAAAATTATGCAAAAGCAGTTAATGGTATAGAAGATACAACACGAACAAGATCTTTTATGTTTTTTTCTCACGCAATAGCCTATGCGACTGCGATGGAGGGGCAAGTAAAACTTATTATACCTGAAAATGGGTTGATTTCTCTTAATATACCACTTACTCATACTAGATTAGGTACTAGTAGTACTAGAACTACTCATCCTTATTATATAAAAATGTTGCAGAAATTAATAATTGATTTAGGAATACAACTTTCTATTACAAATCCGTATCAATTTAAGACAAAGGGAGAGATGATATTTGAATGTAAGAACAGACTGTTGTTACAAGATAATATAATTAACACAATGTCATGTTCTCATCCAGATGTAGGTAGATTTCATGGAGCTGATCATCCATATCATTGTGGTTATTGTTTTCCATGTACAATTAGAAGAGCAGCAATTAAAAGAGGACAACTTGGAGATACAAGCGAATATTGGGATAATACATATTCAAAGGGTAATACAGCTAAGCAGAATTTAAATGTGTATAAATTAGCTATAAAAAATTTTAATAAAGAACTCTCATTTTTAAAGATACAATGTTCGGGACCTATAGAAGAAAAAGTTGATGATTTCACAGATTTATATAATAGAGGGATGAAAGAATTAAAAGATTTTTTGGAGGACATTAATGTATAATTTTTACATGGATGCACATATGCATTTTGATTTGTATAAAAACCGAGAAGATACACTTAATTATATTGAATTAAACAAG
The DNA here is from genome assembly GCA_964588775.1 of uncultured Clostridium sp. Taxonomy (GTDB): domain Bacteria; phylum Bacillota; class Clostridia; order Clostridiales; family Clostridiaceae; genus Clostridium. The sequence goes on along the minus strand of CAZPRO010000080.1, from coordinate 4,286 downwards.
TCTTATACAATAGCAATGACAAATCTACCAGAATTATTTCAGAAATATGAAAAGCGATATAATCAATATAAGTATATAAAAATAGCTTTAGGCTTTCATCCAGAATTGGTATATAATTACTCAAATCAGATAAGTTTATTTTTAGAATTATGTCATAGAACAAGATACATAGGTGAGGTTGGATTAGACTTTTCTAATGAAGATGAAAAAAACAAATATATGCAAAAACAAATATTTAATCAGATAATAATGGCTTGCAATGAAAAGAAAAAAATTATGAGTATTCATAGCAGAGGTGCAGCAAAAGATGTGATTGAATCATTAAAAGGTTATGAAGGAAAAGCTATATTACATTGGTATACAGGTACTTTATCTGATTTAAATACAGCAATAGAAAGAGGATATTATTTTTCAATTAATCATCAAATGCTTAAAAATAAGTCTGGTAGAAATATAATTAATAAAATACCAGTAAATAAATTATTAATAGAAAGTGATGCACCATTTACTTATGGAATGAACAAAAAATATACAATTGAATTTAGTGAAGAGATATATAAGTATTTGTCAGTTATATATAAAGAAAATATAGACATTATTAAAAAGAGAATAAAGATTAATTTCAAGGAATTAATTAGTTTAGAATAATGTTAATTTATAATTAGTGAATATTAATATGGGAAGTTTGAAACTTCATTCATTTATGAATTGTATAGAGTGAGTACCATAACTTTTAAGAATTGACACCAATAAAATCGTAACGTATAATCAAGATATAGAATGGTGTCTAAACTTAGTGCCATAAGTACGGCTTAAAAAGATAGAAATTAATAGGAGATATTAACAAATGATATATGGATATTGCAGAGTAAGTTCAAAAGGACAATTAGATAATAATTCATTCGAGCAGCAAGAAACAGAAATTTTAAATAAATATGAAAATGCAATGATAATTAAGGAACAGTTTACAGGTACTACAACTGATAGACCAAAATTTAATGAATTAATTGATTCATTACAGGAAAATGATATTTTAGTTGTAAGTAAATTAGATAGATTAGCACGTAATACAGTTGAAGGAATAGAAATAGTATAAAAATTGTTTGAAAAAGGAGTTTCAGTTCATGTTCTTAATGTTGGTTTGTTAGAGAATACAACAATGGGAAAATTTTTTTTAACTACATTATTGGCAGTCGCTGAAATGGAGAGGAATACAATTATAGAGAGAACTCAAAATGGTAAGGCAATAGCCAAAACAAAGCCTGGATTTAAAGAAGGCAGACCTAAGAAGTATACAAAAAAGCAGTTAGATAATGCACTGTCGATGTTGAGTATAAATGGAGGAAATAAATCTTATAATGAAGTAGCTGAAATTTTAGGAATTAGTAAAAGTACATTGATTAGAGAAAATAATAAACGTAAATCTTAGAGTTTATAAATAACTGCGAAAATATATAATTTTATTTACATAATATGATATAATTAACTAAAAATGTATAGCGATAAAATATCATATTATTTAAATATATTATTGTGGAGGAAATATAAATGAATATTAATTTTATTGGGAGTGGAATAAAAAAAGACTATGATGAAGATATAATATATCTAATAACAAACGAGATTAGTAAAAAAATAAAAGAATTAGATCCTTCTATGAATCTAATAAATAAATATAAGATGTTAAGTGAATTATGTGGAATTGATGATGAAGAGGAGGATGAGGTTATATCTGCTAATATAGATATAAAGAAAGACGAAAAAAATATACAAATAGAAATAAAAAAATTTAGTTATGAAAATAATAAAATAGATATTTTTGTAAATATTAAATATAATGTTGGAAATGAAGCACAGAATACTTTAGATGAATTCTTATATGATTTAAAGATTAATATAAGTAGGGCAGTAGCTAGGTATATGAATGAAATAAATTGGATAGTAGATGAACAAAATGAGCAAATATCTAAAGAATTATACACAAAGCTACATAGCTTAGAAAATCAATTTCGAGGAATAATTAATAAGTATATGTTAAAAAGGTTTGGCGAAGAATGGTTTTCAAAAAAAATAAATGATTCTTTCAAGGAAAAGAGTAAAGGATATAGTGAATGGTATGATAATAGATATAATGATTTAAAATATATTAAATCAGAAATATTTAATTTGCAAACTAAAGATTTAATATCAATGTTAAAGAATAGTTATGTTAATGAGGATATAACAAAAATTTCAAAAGAGCTAAATGAAATTAAAGGAAGATTAAATGAGAAAATTAGTAATATAATAAAAGAAGATGTTTTAGAGGAAGATAATTTATGGCAAAAGTATTTCGTACCAATATTTGGGGATGATATAGAGGGAGATTGGAATGAATTCTCTAATATGAGAAATACTATTGCACATAATAAAGTTTTATCAAAGAAATTTTGTGAGGATATGTTTGTGCATGTTGAGAAGTTAAAAAGTATAATGGATAAAGCAAATATAAACGTTGATAGCAGAGTAAAATCATTAGAAGATAAGATGATAAGAGATTATATATCAGACTGTGATTATCAATTAAATATGGAGATATTAGGATATAAAATATATAATGATGACCAAGATGTTATTGATGAAATCGAAGAAACATATGGAATGATAACTCTTAGAGGTATTATACATGATAATATAGAAAAATTAAAATCTCGGTATGAAGATTATGAAGGTTATTTATGTGACATTATATTAGAAGTAGATGAAGAAGAAGTAGATAAAAGTAATGTGGATGAAGTAATTGAGTATTTTAAAGAGAAGCTAGTTGTGTTAAATAATTTAGTAAATGAAAATGATAAGGAATTAATTAATTTACTAATTAACAAGAGTAATGATATCGCTGAACTAAATAGTATAGCAGAATATATAACATATTTAAAATTAGAACTTATTGATAAGATACAAGCATATAGGAAAAATACTGATTATAATGATTTATTTGAAGATGATAACGAGATATGTAAGTTCTATAATTTAGATGGTGAAAAGTTTTATATACAAATTAGAGGGTGGTTTACTATAGAAGCAGGAGGTGCAGATGATATATGGCTAGATTATAAAAAGGGTGAAGAACTTATAGAAAGAGGAGAAATTAATATAAGATTTGGTGATTTTTCTATGGCAGATTATGGAGCACCTATGCCTGAACAGGATGATGGTATATATGATGATATAGATAAAGTAAATGATGCAGTAAATTGTGATATAGAAGAAATAATTGAAGAGATAGAGAAGAATATAGACGATATTTCAGAGTATTTATAATAACTTTAGCTGTACTTTAAATTAAAAATTATGATAGGAACTATGAAATGAAAAACTTCATTTAGTGAAAATATTAAATTCAGTCTTTGCCTTATGTTCTATGGAGAGATGCCTAGAAAAAATATATCCCCCCAATAACTACATTGATAAACTAACATGAAGTAATAAAGATTAACTTATTTCAAGAAAGTTAACCTAAAAAATAAAACTGTAACCACTAATGAATGGCTATATTACTTAATTTCAATCCTATTAGGTTAAAAGGGTTAATACTTTTTTAGAATAGTAGATATATATAAATGAAGAAAAAATATAAAATAAGTAAAGAAATAGCGACAGCAAGTGATACTACAACCATGACTACAACCAATAGGACAGAAAAATTAAAAATGCAAAAGAGCAAAGTATACAGTGAGCCAAGTAAAATAGCCATATAAGGACGAAATAAGTAGATATATAGATACACAAGTTTTGAATCCAAGCGTCGCAGGTTCAAATCCTGTTAGGTGTACCAAAGGTTAGAAATACCGAGGGTTTACGAAATATAAACTCTTGGTATTTTGTTTTTTACACTGCTTTTTACACCGTATAATGAAAATAATAGTAAATGACTATAAAATAAGTTTATTATATTTACTAATCAAAATTACATGTCTACTGTCCACATAGGGCTTAAATGCCTATATTATGCGATTTTATGTGGACTTTATGAGTAGACAGATAACTTTATATATAAAAAAGGAGCCTTAAAAAGGCTCACATAGTTTCATATAATTCATTTAATTTTGATACAGCTATTAGCTTTGTGTGCTCTAACACATGAGTATAAGTGTTTAATGTAACAGATATATTACTATGCCCTAAAAGTTTTTGTACAGTTTTAGGACTTTCCCCAAGCTCAAAAAGACGAGTTGCATAAGTGTGTCTACCCTGGGTGGTAAAATAATTGTCGTAGAATAAATATTATGGTATTCTCGTAATAG
>CAZPRO010000079.1:0-10441 GCA_964588775.1 uncultured Clostridium sp. | reverse complement strand
GTTCACCACATCCTTTCAATTTTAGATTTATATTACAACAATATTATAGCATATTCTATGTAAAAATGGGTTGTTGCACTAAAATTTATATAAATGCTAGATATATAAAACATATTTTATGCGACAACCCCACATTTAAAGATATGTGTTTACTGAAATTATAGAATGGGATAAAATTATTATATAAAGTATAAAAAGGGGATGAGTAACATATGAAAAATAAATTGCCAGAAAATTTTTATTTAGGAGGTTCAGTTTCATCATTTCAAACAGAAGGTGCATGGGATGAAGGCGGAAAGGGATTATCTATTTATGATGTAAGACCGACTAATCCACAGTTTTCAGATTGGAAAGTAGCAATTGATGGTTATCACAGATACAAAGAAGATATTGCTTTAATGAAAGGTATGGGCTTTAATTTTTATAGATTTTCTATATGCTGGAGCCGTATTATTCCTAATGGTGATGATGAAGTAAATGAAGAAGGAATACAGTTTTATAATAATCTAATAGATGAGCTTATTAAAGCAGGAATAGAACCAATGATAACATTAGTTCATTTTGATATGCCTTACAAATTAGTAAAAGAATATAATGGTTTTGCATCAAGAAAAGTGGTAGATCTTTTTGAAAGATATGCAAGAGTATGTATGAAGCGATTTGGAGACCGAGTAAAGCACTGGATGACATTTAATGAGCAGAATCTTCATGCTATGATGCTTAGAGTTTCTAATGCAGAAGAAGTGCCAGAAGGAGTAACTTTGGCAAAGCATTTATATGCTGTAAATCATAATATATTTATAGCACACTGTAAAGCAACCAAATCACTTAGAGAATTAGTTCCAGATGCTAAAATGTGTGGTATGTGTGCAGTAACTAACTATTATCCTGAAAAGTGTACACCTGAAAATAATCTTTTTGCTCAGCAGGCTCATAATTATATGAATGGTTTTCATGTTGATGTATTTGCAAAGGGAGAATATCCTAAATATATGATAAATTATCTTACAAACAGAGGATGGATGCCACATTTTGAAGATGGAGATAAAGAATTATTAAAATATACTGTAGATTATATTGCATTTTCATATTATCGTTCAAATACGCTTACAGAAGGTAAATTTGATTATAACAGACCATATCATGAAATTGTAATGGAGCATATAATGAAAAATCCATATCTTGAAGCAACTGATTGGGGATGGGAAAAGGATCCTGTCGGCTTAAGATGGATAATGAATGATTTATATATAAGAACAGGAATTCCGGTATTTATTCTTGAAAATGGAATGGGAGCTCGTGAAGAATTAAATGAAAATGATACAGTAGATGATGATTATCGTATAGAATATCATAGAAAACATATTATAGAAATGAAAAATGCAATGTTTGAAGACGGAGTTCCATGCTTAGGATATGTTACATGGGGACCAATTGATATTCCAAGTTCAAGCTGTGAAATAGCAAAAAGATATGGCTTTGTGTATGTAAATAGAACAGAAAAAGATATAAAAGATTTAAGGAGAGTGCCTAAAAAATCTTATTATTGGGTAAAAAAAGCATTTGAATCAAATTGTGAAGAGTTATAATGAATAAAATTAATGGGGCTGTTCCAATAATTGTTTAGTGCAACAGTCCCTTTTATAACTTTTATAATTCTATTTTAGTGTTCATACCATCCCACAACACCAGGATTTAAATTTATATTAATTTGTTTTATTTCCTGATATTCTTCAAGGCCATGAACTCCAAGTTCTCTTCCATAACCACTCATTTTATATCCACCCCAAGGAGCTTCATTAAATGTTGGATTGTAACAGTTAATCCATGTTATTCCTGCCCTTATTTCTTTAATAACTCTTAAGGCTCTTGAACCATCACTTGTAAATACAGCACCTGCTAAACCATATATAGTATCATTTGCAAGTTCAACAGCTTCTTCTTCAGTTTTAAATGTCTGAATTGTAACTACAGGTCCAAAAATTTCTTCCTTTACAATAGTCATGTCCCTTGTACAGTTATCAAATATTGTAGGTCTTATATAATAACCTTTTGCACATTCGCCTTCAGTATATCTTTCACCTCCACATACAAGAGTTGCCCCTTCCTTTTTACCTATTTCAATATATTTTAAAACCCTGTTCATCTGTTCTTCACTAACCAAAGGTCCCATATCCGGATTATTTACAGGGTTGCCTATAGTCATATTTTCTGCTCTTTCTTTTAATCTTGCTACAAACTTATCTTTTATGCTTTCTTCAATTATTATTCTTGATCCTGCAGAACATACTTCTCCCTGATTAAAAAATATTCCTATCATTGCCCATTCAACAGCACCTTCCAAATCGGCATCTGCAAAAATCACATTTGGAGATTTTCCACCAAGTTCAAGTCCAACCTTCTTTAAGTTTCCTACTGCTGCTTTTGCAATTCCTTGTCCTACTGCAGTGCTTCCTGTAAAAGTAACCATATCTACATCTTTACTTTCTGCAATTTCCTGTCCTACAGTTCCACCAGAACCAAGGACAAGATTTACACAACCCTTTGGAAGTCCAATTTCATCAAATATTTCAAATAATGCAATAGTAGATAATGGAGTATTAGAACTTGGCTTAAATACTATGCTGTTTCCGGCAGCAAGTGCTGGGGCTACTTTCCACACTGCCATTAAAAACGGATAGTTCCATGGAGTTATCTGTCCACAGACACCTACAGGTTCATGTACTGTATATGAATGCATCTGACCAAAACCATCATTTACATCATAAACTCCGCCATAAGGTTTTGTAATAAGACCAGCATAATATCTAAAGCAGTGAATACCATCTTCCACATCACCTTCTGCTTCACGTAATGGCTTTCCATTATCTATAGTATCAAGATAAGCTATCTGTTCTTTCTTCTCATCAAGTTTATCTGCAATTTTCAAAATAATATCCGCTCTATCCTGAGCACTCATTCTTCTCCATTCACCTTTTCCATAAAATGATTCCTTTGCTGCTTTAATTGCAAGCTTTGTGTCTTCTTCATTTCCTTCTGTAGTTACTGCTATAACTTCACCATTAGCAGGATTAATAACCTTTCTTGTTTTCTTTGAAATAGCTTCAACCCATTCACCATTAATATACATCTTTTTTATTTCCATAAATTAACCACCTTTCATATATAATAATTACGTTCCTGAATATAGAACTTTTAATATTACCTATTATTATGATTGAGGTAAAAACAAATTTTTACCATTTAAATAATTCACATTTATCTTTAATTATTTTTCCAGGTTTTACTTTGTATACTTCTTTTCCTTTTGTAGTCATTACTCCATTAACAAATACATATTCAATTCCTTCAGGGCGTGTATTTGTTGCTCCAAAACATGGAAAATCTGCTTTATCACATACTGTATTCAAATTAAATACAAGTATATCTGCATCTGCACCTTCTTCAATTTTTCCTTTATTCTCTAAACCAAGTCTTTTGGCTGGCAGATATGTACATCTGCTTACTGCATCCATAAGACTTATTTTATCCTGTTCCCTTACCATTGTTCTAAAAAATCTTGGATAAGTTGCAGCATCCTGAGGATGTCCAGGCAATCCATTTTCATATAATGTGCCAGCATCTGTAGATACCATCATATATGGTTTTTCCAAGCATTCAAAGACTTCACTCTCACGACCAATTAGAGCAATTCCTGTTTCCTTAGGATAATCACGCCTTAATTCTTCAAACATGTCCTTTGTAAGTCTTAAGCCCTTATATTTACCAGTTCCTGCTGTCATACTGCTATAATCTACACCCCATTTTTCTATACATCCCTCATCAAACACAGCACTTCCTATTGCTGTGGCAAAACTTGTATACATCCCACTATCAGCTGAAATATCAAGACCTTCTTTTAATGCTTCATCTATCATGTGAAGTGCTTCAGTCATCATTCCAAAACCAAACTGATAAACAACATGTGATATATTTACTCTAGCACCTGTTTTTCTTGTTATATCAATTGCTTCTTTAAGAGAACCTAAACCTCCATAAAAATCAGTACGTGTATGTATTGAAATAAGCTTGTCATACTTTGCCGCAACCTTGGCAAGTTCTAAAACTTCCTCCTTTGAACTGCCTGGAACATACTCTAAACCAAAGGAAAGTCCTGAAACTCCCATTTCAAATCCTTCTACAAGTTCAGCTTTCATCTTTTCAATCTGTTCTTTATCTGCTGCTTTATATCTGTCTTTTAACCCTGCACTTTCTCTAAGATTTGTATGACCTATTTGTTCAATCTGGTTTATTAAAAAACCTTCTTTCTCATACTTCTTATAAAACTCTTTCATATTGTCTGGTGACATTCCACAATTTCCATTATAGACAGTAGTAACACCCATGGCATTTAAGACTTCTGCACAGTCGTGATTACCTTCAACATGTGTATGTATGTCGATTATTCCCGGCATTACTATTTTCCCATATACATCTAAAACATTATCACTTTCAAGCTTTTCTCGTGTAATTTTTTCTATTTTACCATTTAAAATGCCAATATGAGCTACTGTGCTTCTTTTGCTCTTAGGATCCATAATTGTTCCATTTTCTAATACATAATCATATTTCATAGTAAAATTCTCCTTAAGCTGTACTAATTCCTTAATGCCTTAAGTTTTTTAACCTGCATTACAGTATTTACACATATTATAATAACTGTAATAAGCATAATAACAGTAGATAAAGCATTAACTTCAGGTGTAACTCCTGTTTTAACCATACTCAAAACTTTTAATGGAAGTGTTGTACTTCCAGGACCAGTTGTAAAGAAACTTATTACAACATCGTCTATTGATAATGAAAAAGCAAGCATTGCACCAGACAATACTCCTGGCATTATTACTGGAAGAGTCACCCTTCTAAATGTAGTAAACCTGTTAGCACCAAGATCCATTGCTGCTTCTTCTAAAAACTTATCAAAACCAGCAAGTCTTGTTCTTACTGTAATAACTACAAATGGTATGCAGAATGTTATATGTGCTAAAGTTATACTAACAATTCCTAAAGGCATCTTAGCCATTGAAAATAAAGATAAAAGAGCTACACCAAGAACTACTTCTGGAATTACAATTGGAATATATAAAAGCTTATCAATAAGACTTTTACCCTTGAAATTATACTTTGAAAGCCCTATTGCTCCTACAGTTCCTATTATTGTTGAAAACAATGTACTTAATAATGCAACTACTGCTGTATTTCCAAGGGAAGTCATAAGGGGTCTGTTCCTTAAAAAAGTTCCATACCATTTCAATGTGAAACCTTGAAATACTATATTCATCTTTGAGGTATTAAATGAAAAAATTACAACCATAAATATGGGAATATACAAAAATAAAAATATTAAATAAATATACATACTTTTCAATTTTGACTGCAATTTCTTCTTTGCTTCCTTTTTCATATTACATACCTCCCAATTCATCCATATTTCCACCTGATTTTTGATATAACCAAACAAGAATAAGAGTAATTAAAATAAGAAACATTGATAATGCTGATCCAACAGGCCAGTTTCTTGCTGTAATAAACTGACTTTTTATAATATTACCTACTAATTGAGTTTTGCTGCCTCCAAGAATATCTGTTACAAAGAATAAACCAAGAGAGGGAATAAATACAAGTATACTTCCAGCAAATATTCCAGGTGCTGTAAGGGGAAGTGTTACTCTGAAAAATGAAGTAATTGGCTTTGCACCCAAATCACTACAAGCTTCTAAAAGTGATTTATCTAATTTTTCAATTGAACTATACAATGGAAGTATCATAAAAGGTAAAAGCATATATACAAGACCAATCATGGCACCAGTTCTGTTGTAAACCAGCTGAATTGGAGCATGTATTATTCCAAGCTTTAAAAGAAATGAATTTACAATTCCGTCTTTACGTAAAAAATTAATTATACTGAACAGCCTTATTAATGAACTAACCAAAAATGGTACTACTACAGCTGCCATAAATACTGTCTTTTTTATTGTGCTTTTTTGTGATACATAGTAAGCAAAAGGATATGCTAAAAGAATGCATATAACAGTTACAACTATTGATATTAAAAATGACTGTCCAAATACTTTCATAAATAAAGGATCAAATGCATTTTTATAGTTTTCTAATGTAAAGGCAAGCTCCACTCCTCCATATGTACTTTTTTTCATAAAACTCATACAAAATACATATATAAATGGTATTGCAACAAATAGTATCATCCAAAATGAAACTGGAGCCACCATTGTTAAAAAGGGTATATTAATTTTTTTCTTACTGCTCATAATACTATCAGCTCCTTTCACTTTTATTTCTGATTAAATACTGGATTATCTACAGCCTGATAAATGTCATGATTTTGTGTCTTTATAACAACTGCATCTTTTTTATCCCAATATACATATACTTCAGTTCCCACATCCATAAGCTCTGCATTAGGTGCAGTATTCATTTTTATTTCAAGTCCTTCCTGAACCACAATTATTGTCTTGTTAACATTTCCTATATACACATGTTCTTTGATTCTTCCTATAATGTTAAAGCCTTCAACAGGTTTTTCATATATTTTTATATGCTCTGGTCTTAAAAGCACATAAATTATTTCTTGGTCTTCAATATCTTTAGCACATACTATTCCTTCACCATTTTCAAAAATCACTTTGCCTTCTTCGTTATTCTTGCTGCCAACATATCCATAAAATAAGTTGGATTCCCCTATAAAATCAGCCACAAATTTAGACTTTGGAGTTTCATAAATTTCCCTAGGTGTACCTACCTGCTCAAGTTTTCCTTCATACATAATGGCAATTCTGTCACTCATAGTTAGAGCTTCTTCCTGATCATGAGTAACAAATACAAATGTAATTCCAAGTTTCTTTTGAAGACGCTTTAATTCAAACTGCATCTGTTTTCTAAGTTTCATATCAAGAGCACCTAATGGTTCATCAAGTAATAATACTTTAGGCCTGTTAATTAATGCTCTTGCAATTGCAACTCTCTGCTTCTGCCCGCCTGAAAGCTGATCTGGCTTTCTATTTTCATAGCCTTTAAGCTGAACAAGTTCCAGCATTTCATCAACTCGTTGTTTTATTTCACTTTTGCCAACCTTCTTTACAGTAAGACCAAATGCAATGTTATCAAATATTGTCATATGAGGAAATAAAGCATAGTTTTGAAATACTGTATTTACTTCTCTATCAAAAGGCTCTTCATCCTGTACTGCTTTATCTTCAACATATATGTTTCCATCTGTAGGAATTTCAAAACCTGCAATCATTCTTAAGGTAGTTGTTTTACCACAACCTGATGGACCAAGCAAAGTTAAAAACTCACCTTTTTTTATATCAACATTTAGATTTCTTACAACATGATTTTCTCCATATTTTTTATTTACATTTTCTATTTTTACCATAATATCAGACATGCAATCCCCTCCAAAGTCCAAATTCTTTTTTAATGTATTTAAGAGAGGATTGCCCCTCTTAAATATTTTTAAGTATTAACCTTTAAATTGTGTCCATAAATCAACTATCTTTGATACATCTTCACCAATATCAACTAATCCTTGAGCTTTGTCCATTTCTGAATCTGGAATATTTACAATTTCATTATCCTTAAACTCATCCCCAAGAACCTCTCCAGCTGCTTTGTTAGGATTAACATATGGGAATGTTCTAGAAATTGTAGCACCAACTTCACCATCTAATATATAATTCATTAATTCATCAACATTTTCTGAATTTTTAGCACCTTTTGTTTTCATCATCATATCAAATGTGAAATAAATTCCTTCTTCAGGATATATTACCTTAATTGCTGGATTCTCTTGAACTGCAAGTGCTGCTTCACCACCATAAATAAGACCAAGAGAACATTCACCATTTAATAATAAAGTTTTTGGACTATCTCCATTAAAGGCATGAACATTTGGCTTTAATGCATCAAGATATTCTTTAGCTTTAGCTAATCCTTCATCACTTGCATCATTAATTTCATATCCATTTGCCATTAATGCACATCCAACTACTGGTCTTGCATCTTCAACAACTACCATTGAATCTTTATATTTAGTATCCAATAAATCAGTATATGATTTTATGTCATCTTTAATAACATCAGTATTTACAGTAATTACTATGCTTGTTCCTAAATAAGGGATGCCATATTTGTTATCAGGATCATTTGCATCATTTAAATACTTTTCATCATAATTTTTAAAGTTTTCTATTTTACTTGTATCAAGTTCCTGTAATAAATCCTGTGATTTTAATATTTCAATATCATTTGCAGGTCCAATAATCATGTCATATGTACCAGCTGCACTTGATTGTACCTTAGCAAGCATTTCATCAGGATCAGTAAATGTTGTAAGGTTAACCTTTATTCCTTTTTCTGCTTCAAAATTTGCTACAACTTCATCTGGTAAATATTCAGACCAGCATATAACATTTACTTCTTTGCTTCCTCCATCTGAACTTGCACTATCCCCTGCTCCAGAAGATCCACATCCAATTGTTCCTACTGCAAGTAGTGTCATTGTCATTGTTAGTGCCATAAATTTCTTTATTCTTTTTAACATAATTATCACTCCTTATAATAAAAGACGCATTCAGATAAAACTTAATCCCAATGCGCCTTTGCATACATTTTATATTTTATTTTTATAAAGCTTTTTTTCCTCTTTCACCTGTTCTTATACGAACAGCATCATCAATACTTCTTATAAAAATTTTACCATCCCCAACATTGCCTGTTGCTATCTTATCCCTTACTGCAAGAATAATTTCTTCTACTTTGCTTCCATCTACCACTGCTTCTATTTTCATTTTAGGAAGCAGATTAATATTTGTTTTAAAACCTTTAATTTCATTTACTACTTCTGTTGAACCTCTTTGTGTTCCACATCCCATTACTGTTGATATTGTCATACCACCACAGCCGAAACTGTTTAAAATATCTTTAACAATTTCAAGTTTTTCTGGTCTAATAATAAGTATTAATTCTTTCATATATATCACCCTCACTAATTAAATATTTTTTACTTAAAAAGTAATATTTCTATTCTTTTTCTTTTACCAGCTTAAAAAGCTGTACTCTGTTTTTTATGTTCATTTTTCTGTAAATATTAAGTATGTGTTTCTTTAATGTATTTACTGTTATAAATAATCTTCTGCTTATTTCTTCATTATCTAAGCCTTCCATAAGATTTTTTAAAACCATTTCCTCTTTTTTTGTAAGTTTATACTGAGCAGCACAATTTGAAACTGAAATCTTGTTAAGTTTTCCACCTTTAAGATTATTGTATAACCTTAATGCAAGATGTTCTTTTATAATATCTAATATAAAAACATCTCTATATTCAAAATCTCCTTTTTCTTTAGTTCTAAAGAATGTAACAACACCTAAAAACTTATTCTTATATGCTAGTATCATGTTTAAAGCATAGTGCCAGCCATTTGGCTCAAAGTACTTTTTATAATATTTTGTTTTCATTCTCGTATCATCTGAGATTATATCACTTTCCCTATATACTTTGCTTTTTCCACCAAACATAAGTCCTTTGCTATAATCAATACCATCATATCTTTCCATGTAATTTTCATTACCTTTAGGATAATAATTATAATAAACAGGCTCAATAAGTTCATGACTGTCTAAATGCGAAGCCATATAAAAATCTGCACAATCAAAATTTAATATAAGCTTCATTAAATTAAGAAAATTCTTTCTCATTTCTGTTAAATCTTCAATTGAATTAATCTGAAAGACAATATTATTAATTAACATCCATTGGTTATTTTCAAGCTGCTTCATAGACCACTCTCCAAAATAAAATGAAAAGCATATACAGAAATCTGTTAAGATTCTATATATGCTTCATTGCATTTGCATTTTATTTATGTTTTTATTTTAATTGCTGTACATATTATTTACAAGTGTATTAATTGACCATTTTTATACTACAAACTACTCCATTTTAAGTAGTTAAGTAGTACATATACTAACAATTACCTAAAAAAGTTTAAAACTAATGTTCTAAATTTTTTATTATTGCTCAGCATTGCCGGATGATTTCCTTCATCAAAAAGAATCAATTTAGAATTTTCAATTTTTGAACTTATACTTTCTAATATACCTTCAACATTTGGAATTAAATCATCTTTTCTGCTTCCTGTAATAATAATTCTGGTTCCTCTAATATAGCATTTAATGCAACAATAGCTCCACCACTTGTCCCAATAAGATTTACATCTTTTATATTGAGATATCTGCATAATTCAATTAGCATCATTGCATTTGTATGCTAATAATTGTAAAATATATTTTTTGATTATTCATACAGCTCACCACTGTTTTCCTTACTCAAAGTTCCTTCCAATTCAACCATTAAAAATTTAGCAAGTTCTTTTACAACAGG
>CAZPRO010000078.1:0-10541 GCA_964588775.1 uncultured Clostridium sp. | reverse complement strand
TGCATCTCTTAATGAACTAAACCTTACTATAGAAGATTTAAATAAATTATCTAAAGCTACCTTATAATTATTATTATAATATATCAACTGACTATCACAATAAAATTTGTTCTATTCTTTAGAATTTATATTTCATTAAATTCTGATTTAATAAATTAAATAAGGACTAAAAGTTTAGGAATAAATTCCCTGAAACTTTTAGTCCTTACTTTATTAAACTAAAGTCTATACAGCTTTTTATTATTTAATTCAACTTATTTTTTAGCCCTTAACTGCTCCATTACTACTTTCAACATAACATTTCTGCATTGAACAGAATAATATAGCAATTGGAATTGATACTAAAACAGCACCTGCTGCAAATCTTGTATAGTAATTGGTTATATTTTCCTTTTCAAGCATATTCCACAATCCTATTGCTACAGTATAGTATCTTGCATCAGAACCTGCAATTACTTTGGCAAATATAAAATCTACCCATGGTGCAATAAATGATGCTAATATTGTCTGAACTATAATAGGTTTGGACAATGGAATTGTAATTTTAGTAAACACCTGCCATTTGGTACATCCATCTATACATGCAGCTTCATCTATAGATTTTGAAATTGTATCAAAAAAGCCTTTGGCAACATAAAATGTTAAACCTGCTCCACCTGAATATACCAGTATTAATGCAATAAGTTTTAAATAACCTTCTGTAAGTCCCACGCCCTTTAATATATAGTATACTGCAATCATTGCCATAAAGCCTGGAAACATTCCCAAAATTAAAGCTATATTCATAAATGTTTTTCTTAACTTAAATCTCATTCTTGACATTACATATGCAACTGACAATGTATAAAATGTTGATATTACACAGCTGCAGCATGCAACTATAAAAGTATTTTTAAACCACAATGGAAAGTTAAACATATCAGTTTCTGTAAAAAGTCTTATATAGTTATTAAATGTGTAACTTTGTGGCAGAACTGTACTTGTATATGCTCCCTGCTCTCCCCTAAATGATATGAGTATTATCCACACTATAGGAAGAACCCATATAACAAACAAAACAGCTAAAAATATATGAATTAATATATTATTTAAAGTCTTTTTACTTTTCATTATTGGAATCCCTCCTCATTATTATAAGCACTTGTTTTTCTATATGTTAACAGTGAAAATACTGCTGATATAACAAATACAATTATTCCTATAACTGCACCTAAATTATAATCTTTATATTGTATTGTTAAATTATATAACCATGTTACAAGTAAATCTGTCTTTCCTGCTGTCATTTTATAATAATCAATTGTTGCAGGATAACCTGAATTTACCAAGTAAATTACATTAAAATTATTTATATTTCCAACAAAAGTTGTAATTAAATATGGTCCTGTAATAAATAACATATATGGCATTGTTATTTGGAAAAACATTGTAACTGTATTTGCTCCATCAAGTCTTGCTGCTTCATATAACTCTGCAGGAATATTTTGAAGTATTCCAGTCATCGTTAATAATGTATAAGGGATACCAACCCATAAATTAATGATAATTATTGTTATACGTGCCCAAGTTACATTTGTAAGAAATGGCAATGACTCACCTGCTGCTAAATAACCAATCTGTCTTAAAAAGATATTAACAACACCTTCTGGCTGAAGCATAGTCCTTACAATTAATAAACTTACAAACTGTGGAACAGCTATTGACAAAACAAAACCAAATCTCCAGAATCCTTTTGCCTTAGTTCCTTTTCTGTTTATTATCATTGCTAAAATCATTCCAAGGAAATAATTAAGGAATGTTGCAAAAAATGCCCAAACCAGTGTCCATCCAAGCACTGGCCAGAATGTTCTCCCTAAATCTCCACTAAAACTTAATACTCTTCCAAAGTTACTTGCACCAACCCATGTAAATAAAGAACCTGGCGGCTGATGATCTCTATCATAATTTGTAAACGCCATAGTAATCATAAATACTAAAGGCATTACAGTAAATATGAGAATTCCCATAACAGGAAAGAATAATAAAGTTTTGTGAATACAGCTGTCACCATATGTTTTCATCTCTTCCAAAAATGTTGGAATTCTTTTATTCTGCTCTTTTTTTACCTGTGCTTTATAGGCTGATTTAACTCCTGCTCTCCATATTACAATAAAACCAAAAATAAAAAATATAGTTATAACACCATATAGAAGGATAAGCATTGAATTATCACCCATTGAGTATTCATAAACCTGTGTCTGCTCATTAAATACTTCACCAGTAAGATTTTCACCTAAATTTCTTAATCCATAAAGACAGCTAAAACCTTTTGCGAACATTACATACAAAAATGATATTTCTGATAGTAAAAATAAAATACCTTTAATAATTTCCTTACGTGCAAAGTTACCAGTTCCAAGAATTATCATTGATAATTTTGTAAAAATATCGCCTTTTTTTATTGCATTAGATACAGTATATTCAGTGTAAAATTCTGAATGCTTAGGTTTTTTCGATACTTTGCTATCCATAATTGTTACCTCCTGTTTATAATTTTTACTAAGTAATATGTAAAAAGTAAGAGGTAATGATGAAAAAGCTTTACCTTTTTTCTGAAATTATATTAATGTCAGAAACAGTTTTGTTTTTCTCATCATCTCTTACTTCTTTCCTTTACTTAATTAGATAAATTCTATCCGTTAATTGCATCTCCAACTTTCTTAGTTGCTTCTGCTGCATTACTCTTTGTTACATCGCCTTGCTTAATTGATTTTCCTAAAGCATCTGCTGCCTGCCAGAAACTATCCATCTTTTTAACAAATGGCTGAGTTTTTGAAGCTTCATTAATTTCTTTAACTTGTGCAGATATAACTACATCATTTTTAACTGCTTCAAGTTCTCCTACTGAATTCCATGTTGGAGCATATCCCCTTACTTCATAACGAACCTTTTGAGATTCTTCTCCACCTAAATATGCTGCTAATGCAACTGCTTGCTCCATATTTTTACAAGTTGGATTTACACCTACTGCCTTACTTCCTGCAAAAGAATATAATTGTTTTTCTTCACCATTTATTTTTATTGTAGGTAAAATTGTAACACCAAAGTTATCACCTAATGCTTCTTTTATTGTTTCTGCATCCCATGCACCAGATACAAATGCTCCTAATTTACCTTCTTTTAATTTAGTAATTGATGTTGAAGTATCATCACCTTCTGATAAGAATTTAGGATTATTTTGTAAATCAATTAAATATTCTGTTGCTTCAGGATGATCTCCAAATGTTGTACCAGCATCATTATCAGTTCCATCTGGTCCAAATAACTCACCACCTGCTGCATAATAGAATGCTGCTAAATACCATGCTGTACCTACTTGATATGAGAAATTATATACATCTGAGCCTAAATCTTTTGCCATCATTGTATCGAGATTTTTTACTTCATCTTCACTATACTTACTCTTATCATAGAACATGAAATAAGTATTTGAAGTATAAGGAATACCATAAACAGCACCATTATAAGTAACAGAATTAATCATTGCATCACTCATATTTGCTTTCATATCGTCTACAGTTTTTCCACCTAATTTTGCTAATCCGCCAGACTCCACAAATTTTGCTATCTGGTCATTTCCATACATAAATACATCTGCTGCTGAATCTAAATCCTTTAATGCTGTAGTTGCTGCTTCACCTTCTGAGCATACACCATATTCAAATTTAATATTCCATTCAGGATGTTCTTCATTAAACTTATCACATAAATATGGAACAACACCATTTGGGTATCCATCTGATGGTTTTTGATCTTCTTGTGGAGCCCATACTTTTAATGTAATTTCCTCACCTGAACCAGCTTTTCCATCTGCTGCTGAATCACTTTTTGTACTTCCACATCCAGCTAAACTTGCACATAGTAATGAACCAGTTATAACTAATGATAAAATCTTTTTAATTTTCATTTTGTATCCCCCTTAAATTTTTTATTTATGTTTTTGTAATCGTATTCTCTTTACAGTTATTATTGTAAATTTTAGAGTGCTTAAGTTAAATATCAAAAATTTAAGAAACATATCACTTTTCTTTTATATACAAAATTAAACTAAGAGCTAAGGACTAAGAACTAAAAACGGCGGTAGATTTTGCACGGTAAGGAAACTTATTATTTCATAATAAGGGCTAATTTCTATTAAAATCATAGATTTTAAGAAATTATGCCTGCAATAATATAATAAAAAATCTGAAAGATTTTTTTCCAAAACTCTTAGTTCTTAGTTTTTAGTTCTTAGTTTAAATTATTATTCATAAAAAATAAAAGGAACTGTACACTAATATTTTAGTGTAACAGCCCCTAATTCAATTACTATATTATTTTATAGCTTTAAGTGCAGTTATATCATAACAGTTCTTAGCTGTAACAGTTTCTACTGTACTTAAATCTTTCTTAATACTTGTTATATTTTCAGCAGTTCTTGCGACTTGATCATATGTTATATCTAGTTTCTTTTCTATCCTTTGCTGCCCTTCTTTAAGGTCTTTAATATCATTTTGTATTGATTTTAATATTTCTAAAATCTCTTTATCCATTTTTAACACCTCACTTTAATACTGAGTTAATTTATTATATCATATTAACTCATTTTCTCATATTAAAGTAATTATATTTTTTCTTAATAATTTTTAATTGGTATTGTAACAATAATACATGTTCCTTTTCCAATTTCACTTTCAATATTTATTGCGTATTCTTCTCCATAATAAAGCTTAATTCTTTCATTTACATTTCTTACACCATAGCCTTTTGACTGATTAGTAAGAATTGATTCACTTGTTTCTTTATCCATACCAATACCATTATCAATAACTTTAAGAACAATATTATTTTCTTCCTGCTTTCCAATAATCGTAATTTTCCCTGTTCCACTAGTCTTTAAATCAATGCCATGATCAATAGCATTTTCAATTAATGGCTGAAGTAATAAATTAAGAATTTCATAATCCATAATGCTTTCATCTATAACAACTTCTGTTTCAAATTCATAATCATGCATCATAAGCTGAATATCAATGTATGACTGCATATTTTTTATCTCATCACGTACTAACAATATATTTTTACCTTTGTTTAAGGCTGTTCTATAAAAAGCTGAAAGGCTTAAAGTTATTTTACTAATATCCTTCTGATTACATTCTAGTGCCATCCAGTTGATAAGAGATAATGTATTATATAAGAAATGAGGATTAATCTGAGCCTGCAATGCCCTCATCTCATAATCCTTCTGCTTTATTTTACTTTCATAAACATCTTGTATTAATGATTTTATTTCAAAAATCATTTTCCTGAATCCACGAATAAGAGTTCCTATCTCATCTTTACTGTCACTTTTCACTGTTATTTCCATATTGCCATTTTCTACTTTTTCCATATCAGCTCTAAGCTTTTCAAGACCGCTTACCATTACTTTTGATACAATTGAAGTTATTATAAATGATAAGATTACAAATAGTACTACTATAATAACAGTTCCTACAGCCATATGATTAATAGTATCAAATATTAATTTATCAGGCTTATATAATGTTATTTTCCATTCCTTATTATCTGAAATAATTTCAACTATAGTGTATTTTGAATTTTTATCCTTTTTTAATTTTTTCAAATCATCAAATGTTATTTTCATAGACTGATTCTGCTTTTTAAACTGACTGAATTCAAATATTTCATTGCCATTCTTATCTTCTATAAAAATACCATAATTCTCATCATTCATTTCACTAAATGATTCAAATAATTTATCATAGCTTACCTCTAAATATAATAATCCTGCATTTATGGTTTTATCAGCAGTTGGTATTCCTCTTACACTAAAGATCTTTCTGTCATCTTTAGATACAAACCATTGAGACTGAGCATTATCAGGTATTTTATCACTATACCACCATTGATTTTTTATATCATCTATTGGTGCAATTGTTGTACTATGTTTAACAATGTCATTTTCAGTATAAATTGTTACTTTATCAACATCATTATGAAAATACTTCATTGAATTAAGCATAGGATCAAGTACATTAGTAAATTGGTCATACATTTCATAATAACTGTCATAATCATGTGTTACAACATGAATTATCTGCTGATTAAAAGCTACATAATCACATAAATTATCATATATTCTAAGCTGATTATCCATATTAGACACTGCCTGTTTAAGATAATTTTGTATATTATTTCTTTCTTTATCGATGAGCATGTTCCTTGACTGAGCATACCATATACATCCTAAAATTATTATAGGAAGTATCCCCAAAAGCACATATGTAACCATAAGCTTGTATCTAAATTTCATATCTTGAAAAAATTTAATCATTCTTTTCATTACTATCACCTTTAGTTCTATACTTTTGAGGACTTACTCCAAAGTATTCTCTAAAACTCTGGCAAAAATATGAAACATTAGGATATCCAACTGCATTACTTATATCAACTATCTTTTCATAAGTTTCTTCAAGCATCTGCTTTGCCTTATTCATTCTATATTCCTTTATAAACTTACTTAAATTCTGGCCTGTTTCCTTTTTAAATAAATTGCTTAGATAACTAGGTGCAAGACACACCTTTTCTGCAAGCATGTCTACACTTATATCCTTATTATAATTGTTATATATATATTGTTTTATTGTTTCTATTTCCCTATGCTCCATTAATGGATTTTTTAAAAATATATCTTCTAGCTTAATAATATAATCACTTACAACTTTCATTACATCAAAAAAATCAGAAGCCCTATACAAATAATCTATATCCTGTCTTAACTTTTTATCTGTTACATCAGGAATATTCTGAGAAAATTCTTTTAATATTATTGAAAATATAAATTTTATATATACAGGTGAAAAACTGTCTGCTTTTCTGTATCTTTCACATAATTTATTATAATTATTTCTTATTCCTTCAATATTTTTTATGTTAATATCAGAAATAATATTTTTTAAAATCTTTTCATCATCAATATTAAGGTTTTCTGAATTACTGTTTTTTTCAATTCCTTGTTTAAATATATATTTGTCTTTTTCATAAAATCTTTTGTCAATTAACAGCTGTACTCTTTTTATAATTTCCACTAAATTATTTATATCTGTTATTTCATTACTAATAGCTATGTAACATTTATTATTTAGTATTTCATTTACGTAATTTTGCATTCTTCTAGCAAGACTCAATTCATCCTCATAGCTACTATTTTTTTTAAACATAATTACTGACTGCTGTACATTTATATTAATATATTCAAAGTCAAGCTTAATCTTGTTTTCTAATAATTCTTTAATTTTTACATTACTTTGCACATCAACTTCTCTATTAAAATCTATGAGAAAAAGCCAGTTATAAAATTTCAAATAATTTAAATCAATTATACCTTCACTCATTTCCAAAATCTCATCAAAAGAGATTCCTGAACAAAGATTTTGAAGCATTTTTTCTTTTATTATAACCAAATTTTTATCTTCTTTTTCCTTTTTTGATTTCTCTTCATCAAGTTCTTCCATTATCTTGGTTATAGTTCCTTCAAATTCATCAGGATCAACAGGCTTTAATATATAATTTTCAACACCCATTTTAGCTGCAAACTTTGCATATTCAAATTCTTCATAGCCACTAAAAATAACTATTTTCATATTCATTTTTTGTTCTTTAATATTTTTAATTAATTCAATTCCATCCATAAAAGGCATCTTTATGTCAGTAAATAAAATGTCTACTTTATTGTTCTGTAAATATTTAAGAGCTTCTTGTCCATTTGAAGTTTCTATTATATCTAATTCAATTTGAAGACTTTTTAATAAAAACTTTATTCCTCTTCTTTCTATTTTTTCATCATCAACAATTAAAATACTATACATAATTTCTTCCTCATATCTTATAATTATGTTCATTTTACAATTTAAAATATAATTTAATCTATATTAATTTTATCATAGAGTATAAATTGAAACATATGTAATTTATTGAAATTACTAATAGTTTACCAATTTCTTTTATTTCCATATCAACACCTCCAAAATATCTTATAGAAAATAATAGACTCTCACATAATGTGAGAGTCTACAGATTTTATTTTAATGGAATTTGTATTTCTGTAAGATATTCTTCTGAGTTGTGCATAGAATCTGCACCTATATGACATATCTGTCTTGATGGCTTATATGAAAATCTTATTCTAAAATTTCATTAAAAATCAAATTTTAATAATTTTCTTCATGTACCTCGAAATATGACTGAGGATGGTTACATACTGGACAAACCTCTGGAGCCTTTGTTCCAACTACAATATGTCCGCAGTTTCTGCATTCCCAAACCTTAACCTCAGATTTTTCAAATACCTGTGCAGTCTCAATATTTTTAAGAAGAGCACGATATCTTTCCTCGTGATGCTTTTCAATTTCACCTACTGCTCTGAATTTTGCTGCAAGTTCTGGGAATCCTTCCTCCTCAGCAGTCTTTGCAAATCCTTCATACATGTCAGTCCACTCATAGTTTTCACCATCTGCAGCCGCTGCAAGATTCGCCTTAGTATCTCCAAGACCAGCCAGTTCCTTAAACCACATCTTCGCATGTTCTTTCTCATTATCTGCTGTCTTAAGGAATAATGCAGCCATCTGCTCATATCCTTCCTTCTTAGCTACAGATGCAAAGTAAGTATACTTGTTTCTTGCCTGTGATTCACCTGCAAATGCTTCCTGTAAATTCTTTTCTGTCTGTGTTCCAGCATATTTGTTTGTTTCCATTTTTGTACCCTCCACTTTTTTAATTATTTTTTCAAAATCAGATGCGGGATGTTTGCAAAGAGGACATATGAAATCCTCTGGCAATTCCTCTCCAACATACTCATATCCACATATTGTACAACGCCATATTGTCTGCCCATCATCCGTTGTTCCTATGGCCTGTGGCTTAGGCTTTATATTATTCTGGTAATACTCATATGTTGCAGATGCTGTTTCGCTTAATACTTCCATATCAGTTACCTGGCCAATAAACATTGTATGAGATCCTAAATCTTCTGTTTTATCGACCTTTACAGAGATATATGCATTGGTTCCTTCTGTAATATAAAAAATATCATTGGCTCCACGCTTACAGTTTTCAAAAGCTTCAAACTTATTTACATCTTTTCCTGACTGAAAACCAAAATGCTTAAATAAGTCAAAGCTGGCAATTTGGCTAATAACAGATACCGTAAATTCACCAGTTCTTTTAATCATATCGTGTGTGTAATTAGCTTTATTCACACAAATACTCAATTGATTTGGTGTAGCTGCAGCCTGTATAGCCGTATTTATTATACAGCCATTATCTTTCTGCCCTTCTCTTGCAGTCAAAACAAACAAACCATAACTCAACTTATACATTGCCTTCTTATCCATCTGCTAATCCATTACTGAAAACTTATAAAAACTATATAAAACTTTATGTTTCATAATTCTTTTTCAGCTTTTATAATGTTACTTGTTTTACAGTAACTATCTCCTTTCCTATTTATTAGATATTCTCTTCATATCTGACGTTGTAACCTACGTTTTTTCTTTCTTAATTTCCCGTTTCTGTCCCAATTTCTTAATGTTTATACTGAAACTCCTAATATTTTTGAAAGAAAATGAAATCCTTTGCTTTATGGCTATATTATATCAATATGTGCACACAATAGCAATATTTTACCTCTAAACTATTAAACAGGTTAATTAACAATTTAACAATGTTCAAGTTCTGCTTGTATATTGCGTACAGCAATATCCTTTGCAAACAATTTTTTAAATACCCACCTTACAAATGGCTGAATAAAGAAAATCTGTGAAAAGAATGCAAATGGAAAATTAAAACATATAAGTTTCAACCAATTTGCAAGCAATGTCATGATATTAAATGATGCATAATATGGATAATACATCCATGCCGCCAAAAAACTCATCAATGGGCACATAATTAGAACGGTACAACTTATAATTACTGTTTCAAAAATCATTGGATGATTATTTCTTGGATCAAACATTTTACAAGCCATTTTGAATGACAAAGGACTTCCTAATAAACATTCAAGTATGTAAGCACAAAAGAATTCAATGATAATCACTGACCATATTGGAAGCATTTTTCCAAACATATACACACCACCCTGAGTATTAATTGCATGAAGAACACTGTCCGCACCCGTTACTTGCATCAGAATATTTCCATTGACAACATAAAGACTATAAAATACATATCCATGTACTGTGACTAATACTGTGAGGAAAGCAAAAACCATCCTCTGAAATTGATTTCTTGGCATAATATCTTCTCCTTTTTCATAAAAAAACACATGCATCTCTACCGTTTTCCAAATCTGGTTACATTTCACCTATACGTACCGTAATCAGATTTACGTGCAGAGCACCACATGTGTCGTTTATGTTCTTTATTTAATTTCAAAAAAAATTATACTAAATATTTTCTCTTCATGCAAGGAAAAAATGAAGCCTATACAGAAATAATTGATCTAAGCCAGTCATTTGTAG
>CAZPRO010000077.1:0-10779 GCA_964588775.1 uncultured Clostridium sp. | reverse complement strand
CAAAGTTAATAGTTGCTGGTGCAAGTGCATATGCAAGAGTTATTGATTTTGCTAAATTTAGGGAGATAGCTGATGAAGTAGGAGCTGTTCTTATGACAGACATGGCTCATATTGCAGGTCTTGTTGCTGCTGGCGTTCATCCATCACCAGTTCCATATTGTGACTTTGTTACAACAACGACTCATAAAACATTAAGAGGGCCTAGAGGCGGATTAATCCTTTGCAAAGAAAAATATGCTAAAGATTTAAATAAAAACATATTCCCAGGAATTCAGGGAGGACCACTTGAACATATTATAGCTGCTAAAGCAGTATGTTTTAAGGAAGCAATGCAGCCAGAATTTAAAGACTATGCTGCTCAGGTTGTTGCAAACTGTATTGAACTTGCACAGCAGCTTAAAAAGAGAGATTTTAAAATTGTATCTGGAGGAACAGATAATCATGTGTTCTTAATAGATTTAAACAACAAAGATATAACAGGAAAAGAAGCAGAAGCATTACTTGATTCAATTGGAATTACAGCTAATAAAAATACAGTGCCTAATGAAACTAGAAGTCCATTTGTAACTTCTGGTATAAGAATTGGTACAGCTGCCATAACTACTAGAGGATTTAAAACAGAAGATATGGCTGAAATTGCTGCAATTATGGATGAGGCAATTAGAAACAGGGATGAAGATTTAAGTGTGTTAAGAGAAAGAGTTCAAGCTCTTTGCGAAAAATATCCATTATATAAATAATATAAAAAAAGAACTTTCATAGTATTTGGAAGTTCTTTTATTTTTCTCTTGACCTTCCTTTTAGGGTAAGGTGTATAGTAAATCTAGAATAAGAATTATTAGTTTTTTTAAGTAAAAGGGAGGAATGTTATGTTAACCATTGGAGAATTTTCGAAGATATGCAAAGTATCAACAAAGGCTCTTAGGTATTATGATGAAATTGGGCTGATTAAGCCAGTTGAAATTAATTTAAAAAGTGGATATAGGTATTATTCTGTAGAACAATTAAAAAAGGTGATTTTCATTAATCGTTTGAAATCATATGATTTTTCCCTTGAAGAGATAAAAAAGATTTTGAATTATGAGAAGGATGAATATGAAGAAAGATTAGAACAGGCATTAATAAAAAAGAAAGAAGAAATGCTGTTTAAATTGAATAGTATTAATTCTTCATTAAAGCAGATAGAATGTGATATTAAAAACATAAAAGAAGGTGAAGATATACTTTGCTATATAAATAAAGCTGAAGTGAAATTATATGAAAGCAGCAATACCAATATAATAAGCATAAGGAAAATGCTTAAGAAAGAAGAATGTGAAAAAGCCTATGGGGAATGTTTTGATATTTTACATAAAAAAATTGTAAATGAAAAACTGACAGTTTTAGGAGCACCAGCTATACGTTATCACAGTTCTGAATATAGTGCAGAAGGATATGATGTGGAATTTGTAATACCTGTAAAAGAAGCTGTAAAAGGAACCAAGGAACTGAAGGGCTGCCTGTGTGCCATGTCAGTATTACAAGGATCATACAGTAATCTTCCAGAAATTTATACTAGAATTATGGAATGGATAGAAAGAGAAGGATATAAGGTTAATGGGGCTCCTTATGAAGCATATATAACAAATCCTTTTAAGGTTGCATCTGAGGATGAACTTATTACAGAAGTGTATTTTCCAATAAAAAGTAAATAAAATTATATTTCAACTGACACAAAGTATAAATATTTAGGAGGAAAGATGATGAAAAGATATTATTGGCCAAATGAAGACTGGATAAGTGCAGTAGAAAATGAAAAAGAAATAAAGGAAATAAATAATGTTATTGAAGAAAGATATAAAAATTTATGCGGCATAATGGTAATAAAAAATGGGTATTCTGTTTATGAAAATTATTTTAATGGGCATAAGAAGGAAGATACATACCATATGACTTCAGTTACCAAGAGTGTAATTTCAGCCTTAATCGGAATTGCTATAGACAAGGGTTATATAAAAGGCGTTAATGAAAAAATATTTAATTATTTTCCTGATTATACTCCTAATAATCATATACAAGAGAAATTAACAATAAAAGATTTGCTGACAATGACAGTGCCATATGAAT
The DNA here is from genome assembly GCA_964588775.1 of uncultured Clostridium sp. Lineage (GTDB taxonomy): Bacteria > Bacillota > Clostridia > Clostridiales > Clostridiaceae > Clostridium. The sequence goes on along the minus strand of CAZPRO010000077.1, from coordinate 8,673 downwards.
ATGAAGACTGGAAGGAACCTTTTGAAGAAATGTGCAGGGCAGAAAATATGTCACAATATATACTTAGTATATGTGGAAAAAATGGACAGTTGGGAAAATTTAAATATAGTTCTGGAGGTGTTCATCTTCTTTCAAATATATTGACAACAGCAGTGGGCAAGAATGCCCGTGAGTTCGCAAATGACAATTTATTTGGAATGATAGGAATGAGAAAAATTCCTCATTATGATATGGAAGGATGGGGATTTGAAGAATATTTTGGGTCTAAGGTAAGAGGATGGACAGAGGATCGCCAGGGAAATTCAACAGGAGGATTTGGGTTAACATTAAACCTTAGAGATATGGCACGTTTTGGTTTTCTCTATTTAAATAATGGACAATGGAATGATAAAAAAATAATTTCAGAACAATATATTAAAGATTCAGTGAAAATGAACCCTAATAAATATGGTTACTTGTGGTGGCTTAATGAGGATAATGGGCTTAAAAAATTTTTAGCAATGGGAGATGGAGGAAATGTAATATGCTGTATTCCTGAAAGACATATGGTTATTGCAATAGCGGCTCAGTTTGTAGTAAATGCTCCAGATATAACCAAGTTGATAAATGAATATTTGTTAAATTTATAATTTATTCATTGTGCAGTTCATAATTAAATATTATTATAACAGCAACAAAATGGTTATAATATAGAAGAACATAAAGATAGACACGTTGAGGAATATTTGTATCATGTGTCTATTTTTATTATTTAGATAAATTTCTGAACTTATTTAAACATCACAATGTCAAAGAAAACACAAGAATCATATATTAAATAGAATTAATATGTTGAGGAAAAATCACAATGAAATGCAAAAATAATAAAATATTAAAAAAAATTATGGATAAAGGAAAAAAGGTTAAAATTGATGATGATTCAAAAATTGCATTTATAAGTGATGTTCATAGAGGTGATGGTAGTAATTCAGATGCATTAAGATTAAATAGAAACATTTATAAAGCAGCACTTAAGTTTTATTATAATAAGGACTATATGCTTATTGAACTGGGAGATGGGGATGAACTGTGGAAAAATAAGAGCTTTAAGAATATTGCCTATAATTATAAGGATATATTTAAAATACTTAATAGATTTAATAAAGAAGATAGATTATGCATGATTTATGGTAATCATGATATAATAAAATCTGATTCCAATTTTGTAAATAAAACTATTAATGAATTTAAGATGATAAATAAAGATTTTGGAACAGAAATGATAAAACTTTATAGTAATATAGAATTTTATGAAAGCATTATTTTGGAATATAAAAAAAATTATATTATAGGATTCCATGGGCATCAGGCAGATTACATTAATTGTAATTTGTGGAAAATAAGCAGATTTTTTGTAAGATATATATGGCGTAATATGGAGAATATAGCTGGATTTAAAGAACCAACAAGTCCTTCAAGTAATTATAATAAAGGAGACAAAATTGATAAAATTCTTGAAAATATTGCTAAAAAGGAAAAACAAGTTATAGTATGTGGACATACTCATAACGATATATTTGCCTATCCAGGACAGGGATATTATTTTAATGATGGATGCTGTGTTTTTCCATCAGCTATAACAGCCATAGAAATGTATGGAGGAAAAATAGCATTAATAAAATGGTCCATGGAAGTAAATGAAAAAAATTATATATTTATTAATAGGAGTATAATTGGTGGTCCATGCAGTCTTGATGAATATTTTAATAGAATATAGAAAAGAGGAGTTATGATGAAATTTATTGATTTACATTGTGATACAGCAATAAAAATATATGAAGAAAAGCAGGAATTAAAAGTTAACAACTGTAGTGTTGATATAGAAAAATTGAAAAAAGGAAAAAGTTTAGCACAGGTATTTGCTTTTTTTGTAGATATATCAAAACATTATAGTCCTTATGAATATTTTGATTGTATGTATAATTATTTTATGCTTCAGTTAAAGAAAAATAGTAATGATATAACAATAGTAAAAAATGTTTCTGAATTGGAGCAGGCTGAAAAGGAAAATAAAATAGGTGCTTTCTTATCCATAGAAGAAGGTCAGGTAATAGAAGGAAATCTTAATAATTTGAGAAAAATATATAACAAAGGAATAAGAATTATTACCCTTACATGGAACTTTGAAAATGATTTGGCATATCCCAATGATAAATATGCATATATAAATAATGGATTAAAGGAAAAAGGAATAGATGCTGTACGTATTTGTGAAGAACTTGGAATGCTTCCAGATGCATCCCATTTATCTGATAAGGGATTTTATGATCTTGTAAAGTATTTAAGAAAGCCCTTTATAGTAACTCATTCAAATGCAAGGGCAGTGAGAGAGCATCCTAGAAATTTAACTGATGATATGATAAAATTGTTAGGAAATAAAGGCGGTGTTATGGGACTTAATTTTTGCAATGAATTTTTAGGGCAAAGCAGTGTATCAACTCTTGATGAAATGATGGCTCATATTAAGCATATAAGAAATGTGGGAGGCATAGATGTTTTAGCTCTTGGCAGTGATTTTGATGGAATAGAAAACAAGGTTGAAATAGAAAACTCATCTCAGTTTAATAAATTATATGATAGATTAAGAAAAGAAGGATTCTCATATAATGATGTGGAAAAAATATTTAGTAAAAATGCATTAAGATTATTTAGTGAAACATTATAAAGGAAAAGAGGGAATTACAATAGGCAGATTAGAAGGAAAAACAGCCCTTGTGACAGGTGCATCAAGGGGAATAGGAAGAGCAATAGCGGTAAAAATGGCACAGGAAGGAGCTTTTGTTATTATAAATTACAGCAGTGATGATAAAAATGCTGAAAAAACTTTAAAGATTATTGAGGATAATGGAGGTTATGGAAAACTTTTAAAAAAAAGTGTGGAATCCTTAAGCAATTGTGATTATATAGTAAAGGAGGTTATAGATGAATTTGGCAAAATTGATATACTTGTAAATAATGCGGGGATAAGTCTTATAGGTTTATTTATGGATGCTTCTCAGGATGAAATAGAAAAAATAGTGAACATTAATCTTATGGGAAATATTTATATGACAAAGTGTGTTTTAAAGCACATGGTTTCAAAAGGATATGGAAGAATAGTAAATATTTCATCTATGTGGGGAGAAACAGGGGCTTCCTGTGAAGCACTTTATTCTGCTACAAAGGGTGGAATTAATGGTTTTACAAAGGCCATAGCAAAGGAAATGGCAATGGCTGACATTAGAATAAATGCCATAGCCCCTGGAGTTATTGATACGGCAATGAACTCTTCCTTAGATGAGGAAACAAAGGAGGAATTAAAGAAAGAAATTCCCATGGGGCGTTTTGGTATTCCAGAAGAGATTGCAAAAGCAGCAGTATTTTTGTGTAGTGATGAATCTTCTTATATTACAGGACAGATTCTGCGTATAGATGGAGGATTTATTTAATGGTATTTTAAAGAAAGTCTATAATCCTCATAATTATTTTAGAAATGATGATTTTTATATTTGAATATTTTGGAGGAAATATAATGTTTACATTAGATGAACTAAAAGTAATTAATGATGCTTTAAAAATAGCAGATGACCACTATAAGACTGTTATGGATAATAATAAAGGAAATAAAAGTATTGTAGTGGCAAATAACAGAAAGCAGAAGAAGCTTTGGCTTGTACAAAACAAATTAAAGAAGATTATGGAAGAAAAAAACAGTTAATACAAAAAGATATAAGAAGTTCCTATATGGTGAAGAATATTTACCACATAGGAGTCTTTTTTCATAATAGCAAAATATTTATATTGGTGAAGAAGTTTCTGATGATGTATGTTTGCTTTTTTTCTTTTCTGAATTATTTATGCATAAATCTTCAATAAAATTAATAAGTTGAGGTATACTATCCAATATTTTTGATGAATTGCTGCTGTTTACAGGTATAAGCCTTATGGAATCATTTTTTACAACCAAAAGTGCAATTGGCTTTATAGATACTCCTGAACTTGAACCACCACCAAAAGGGTAGGCATCTTTAAGATTGGAATTTGTTTTTAATGGAATTTCAGATCCTCCACTTATAAATCCAAAAGTTAATTTAGATAGTGGAATTATAGTAATATCATTTGAAGTTATAATAGGATCTCCTATAATTGTTTCTACATCAATCATACTTTTTAAATTTTCCATTGTATTTTTTATTAAATTTGTAAAATTTGTATCATTAGTCATGTGAATTAATACCTGAATATATCAGGGATCCTCCTTTATAATGTATTAGGCTGATGGTTAGTGTATTTACAACTATTAACCATTAATAGAATATGTATAATTTGTGCAATAGATATGAAAAATATACCAGTATAATTCAAATTTATATAAAATTTATTAATAAATAAAGGGTTTAGTTTGTTTGAATACTTTTTTATATAAAAAATATAATTTAATAAAGCAAAGATAAATGGATGCAATAAGGAAATTACACCATAGAATAGACTTGTAGTACAAGCATCGTAAAAACAGAAATCTGTGTTTTGATTTAAATAAAGTAAAGGTTTAAATTTTGATTTATTAAGTTTGAAGATAAGGTTGTAAAAATTAATGTTATTTTTCTTATAATGTGATTTTCTTGTAGTATTTTTTTTACATATGTAAAATTTAATAATATAAATTTTAATAAAGGATTTATGGTAAGGAACTTCATAGTGAAATAATATTTTTATTGGAAATGGAATGAAAATTAATAATAATATTATAAAAAAATAAATCATATAAATCTCCTTAAAGTATATTTATTAATTATTACCAGAAGAAGTAAAAAATAAACATAATAATTTTTCTTATTAAGAGTAAAAATTTATTTTATTGATAAACTATTTATAAATAGTAAGTTTAGAAGGTGATAGTTATGATAAAGAAAATTTTTATCTTTTTTTCTATATTTACTTTATTTGTAGGTAATAATAATGTATATGCAAAAGATAATAAATTTAAAGCTGATGCTCGCTGTGCAATTGCAATGGAAAGGCAATCTAAAACAATATTATTTGAGCAAAATGCTTATGAAATAGTACCCATGGCAAGTACAACAAAAATACTTACTGCATTAATAGCTATAGAAGAAGGAAATTTAGATAAAGAAGTATTAATAACTAAAAATGCTAGCTGTGTTAGAGGATCCAAGGTTGGATATAAGTGTGGTGAATATATAAAGTTAAAAGAATTGGTATATGGATTAATGTTTAGATCAGGAAATGATGCAGCAATAGCAATTGCTGAAGATATGGGAGGTTCTATAGAAGGGTTTTCAGAAATGATGAACCATTATGCTAGAAGTATAGGCATTTTAGATTCACACTTCCAATCACCTCATGGACTTGACAGCAGTAGACATTATTCTTCTGCCTATGATTTAGCACTATTAACATGCAAGGCAATGGAGTTGCCATTATTTAGAGAAATAGTAGGAAGTAAAACAATACTAAAGGATAAATATGATTTTTCAAGAGATTACAATAATATAAATAAGATATTATGGATGATTCCCGAGGCAAATGGAGTAAAAACAGGTTATACAGGAGCAGCAGGAAGATGTCTTGTATCTTCAATAAAAAATAATGATAAGGACATAATAATTGTTGTACTTAATTGTCCTGAAAGATGGAGTGTAACTCAGAAAATATATGAAAATATAAAAGATAATATTGCATTTGAAGGAATTAACATAAAAAAATTAATTTAAATTAAAGGAGCTGTCGCATTAAAAATTATAACTGCTATATCTAGTGCTATTATAAAATAAAAATACTAGATGAGCTATAATTTTTATGCTGCAGCTTCTTTTTTTATAAAATCAGTTTAAAATGTATCATTTTTAAAAAAAGAAAATAGATTAGTATAGAAGTATTTTTTTAGGAGTAGAAATGATAAAAAAGGCAGTTGATTGTATAGATTGTGGAACTGAATACTGTCCATGTAAATTAGCTGAAAGTGGAGAGTGTCTCATATGCTCTCAATGTCAAAATAAGAATTTTTGCGATTGCTTAAACTGGAAAGGGGTATGTGTGTATCAAGAATTCCATAACAATAATAATAAGGCTAAGGAAGGAAGAAAAACATTTACCTGTATTGTTACCAAGTTGAAAAATTTTACGGACAATTTAATGTATATTGAATTTACGGTACCACATAAATTAGCATTAGATTTAAATAAACCAGGGAGTTATATTTTCATAAAAAATGATATTAATAATTATTTTGATATGCCCATATCTGTCATGAATTCTAATGTAGAAAAGGACATCATAAGTGTGATGATAGAAGTAAAAGGTATTAAAAGCAGTAAACTTAAAGCGTTGAAGGAAAAGGACAGTATTTTTATAAGAGGACCTTATTGGAATGGCGTATTTGGAATAAGAGAAATAGAAAAACAAAAAAATGGTAAAGTTCTTTTATTGTGCAGAGGAATAGGAATAGCTCCTATGTTTCCTGTTCTAAAAAGATTACTAAGTTTAGAAAACAAAGCTGAGCTTATTATTGATAAAGCTTCATTTGATAGTGAAGTGGTAAAATTTGCAACTGACAAGCTTAATACCAGATTAGTAAATTATTCAGAAAAACTATTGCTTGAAAAAGGTAAACTTAGTGACAGTGGAAAAGTACTTATAAAAGAAGCTGTAGATAATAATATAAAATATATTCATGTTTCAGGTGCAGATATTTTAACATATGAAGTTATTTCCTATCTTAATGAAATTGAAGGGCAGCATGTCAGTCTTTCATGCTGCAATAATTTTAAAATGTGCTGTGGAGAAGGAATCTGTGGAGCATGTACAATAAGATTTACAGGTCATAAGGTAAGAAAGTTTTGTAAAGAGCAGACAGATCCTAGAAATATATTTGAAGGAAGGAGATTAATATGAAAATTGTTGTTATTGGAGGCGGCTGGGCTGGATGCAGTGCAGCATTAAGTGCAAAAAAAGCAGGTGCAGAAGTAACACTAATTGAAAAGACAGATCTTCTTTTAGGACTGGGTAATGTTGGTGGAATAATGAGGAATAATGGAAGATATACAGCCAGTGAAGAGATTATTGCATTGGGATGTGGAGATCTTATAAAAATTGCAGACAGAGTAAGTACACATGTAAATGTGGATTTTCCAGGACATAAACATGCAACTTTGTATAATGTAAATAAAATAGAAGGAGAAGTTAGAAAATATTTAGAATCTTTTAATGTAAATATTTTAACTGAAAGCAGGGTAACTGATATTGAATTTCTTAATGGAAAAATTCTTGGTGTTTATTTAAGCGATGGAACTTTAATTAGAGGTGATGTTTTCATAGAAACCACTGGAACAACTGGACCTATGGGAAATTGCCTGAGATATGGAAATGGATGTTCCATGTGTATTTTAAGATGTCCTGCTTTTGGACCAAGAATAAGTATAAGCGAAAGGTGTGGTGTATATGATATTCAAGGAGAGCGTAGTGATGATACGTTAGGGGCTATGTCTGGTTCATGCAAACTTGCAAAGGAAAGCTTAAGTGATGAGATTCAAAAAGAACTTCATGAAAATGGGGTGGTGGTGTTAAAAATACCTGATGAAGATATTAACTATAAAAAACTTTCTACAAAAGTATGCCAACAGTATGCTTTAAAGGAATTTGCAGAAAATATAATTCTTTTAGATACTGGACATGCTAAACTTATGACCACTTATTATCCGTTGCAAAAGTTACGAAAAATACCAGGTCTTGAGAATGTAAAATATGTGGATCCATATGCAGGAAGCAAAGGAAATTCAATAAGATATTTGTCTGTGGCTCCGAGAACCAATGATTTAAAAGTATTAGGAGTTGATAATCTTTTTTGTGGTGGAGAGAAAAGCGGATTGTTTGTTGGACATACAGAAGCTATATGCACTGGAGCTCTTGCAGGACATAATGCTGTTAGATATGGATTAGGAATGCATTTGTTAATATTACCTGAATCCACCTGCATAGGAGATATTATAAGTTATGCTAATGAAAAATCAAAATCACGAGAAGGAAGAAAAGACAGATATACTTTTGCTGGATCAGTGTATTTTAAGAGAATGAAGGAATTGAAACTCTACTCTATAGATAAAGCTGAAATTGGTGCCCGGATAAAAAAACTTAACTTGGATGGAATTTTAAACACTAAATTATGCTGAGTTAAGATAATAAAATCTGTAATATTGTAAAATCTAAAGGAACTGTGGCATTAAAAATTATAACTTCAATATCTAATGCTGCTATAAAAGTGAAACACTGTATATGGTATGATTTAATCTTTGTGTTATAGTTCCTTTTTTAGTTTTCATATATTAAAGTAATATTGTAAATTGCATAGTGTATAGTAAAATATGTATAATTAAAGAAGTTAATGAAAAATACCAATTAATATACAATAGATTTTAAAGAAATATAAATTAAAAGGAGAGTAATTATGTTGTTGGATTTTTTGGGAAGAGGTTCAGCTTTTAATATTAAAGAAGGCAATAATTGTGCTTTTATAAGAATAGATAAAGAACTAATATTATTAGATTGTGGCGAAACTGTTTTTGAAAAAATAGTCAAAAATGGTTAGAGTATAATTTTAGTAGGCACAAAAGGTAATAAAAACCATATAAAAAAGGA
>CAZPRO010000076.1:3466-10790 GCA_964588775.1 uncultured Clostridium sp. | reverse complement strand
TATATTGATGAAAAATTAAACACTTAGCAAATATGAGAATGTGAAAAATGCTATACAATGACTTTAAATAATATATTTGAGAAATTGTCCTATAAATTTTATTTTGTATGGCAATTTTTATTATGGAAATAAAGGATAAAAAAGGACAAACAATAGGATATAATAAAGGTATATTAAAAAGTGGGTGGTTATATATAGAAGAAGCAGATGATTGGCGAAAAGAATGCTAGGACATGATAAAGGAAAGAAATGATTTAACATTTTTATTTTTAAATAAGCTTATTTTCACTGTAAGAATAGAAAGAGGAAAACAAAATGGACAAAAGAAAATTTTATACAAATAAACTTAACATTATATTTCTTGCACTTATTTGCACAGGTCTATGGGGAAGTGCTTATCCTGCAGTAAAATGTGGATATGAATTTTTTAATATAGCTGGTGATGATGTTGCTTCAAAATTTATCTTTGCAGGATATCGTTTTACTTTGGCAGGAATACTAGTGCTTGTTTATGAAATTATATATAAAAAAGATATTTTCAATTTTAGTAAAAAGCAGTATAGACAAATTTTATGTTTAGGACTTCTAATGACAACTATTCAGTATATTTTCTTTTATGTTGGGCTTTCTTACACAACTGGGGTAAGAGGTTCAATAATAAATGGAACAGGAACTTTTATAAGCATACTTATTGCTCATTTTATTTATAAAAATGATAAACTTAATTTTAATAAAATTGTTGGATGTGTAATAGGGTTTACAGGAGTAGTTTTAGTAAATTTAAATGGAGCAGACTCACTTATAGGTTCATTTTCATTTAAAGGTGAAGGTTTCATACTTCTTGCAGCAGTTACATTTGCAGTTGGAGGTATTTATAGTAAAAAGATAACATCACAAATGGATGCATCAACAGTTACAGGATATCAGTTATTTATGGGTGGAATATTGTTAATAATGCTTGGATACAGCACAGGTGGAAAGCTTATTGGTTTTACAATAAAATCTGCAATCCTTTTAATTTACATGGCATTATTATCTTCAGTGGCATTTGTAATCTGGACTGAACTGTTTAAGTTCAACAAAATAGGTCAGGTTGCAGTGTTTAATTTTCTGGTGCCTGTATTTGGAACACTTTTTTCAGGTATATTTCTTGGAGAAAACATATTTGATATAAAGATTTTTGTTTCTCTTATACTTGTTTGTAGTGGAATATATCTTGTTTATAAAGTTAAGGAATAAAATAATATTATATATCTAAAAAGCTGAGTTGGATATTACTTAGCTTTTCTTCATATGAAGGCATTTTTAATGAAATTTTATGTCTGCTGCAGGAAGTTTTTAATATATCCATAAGCTTTTTATAATTTATATCATAACAGGTATAGTTGCTTTTAAATTTTTTTATGTATTTTTCTTTTGTACCAGGAAACAGAATATCAAGTTTTTCATAATAATAAGCACGCTGGCGGTCACGAAGAGTCATTCCAAGAAAGGGAACTACATGTTTTACTCCGTTTGCAGCTGCTTTGTTTATTATTTCAGTAATATTCTCTTCATTGTCTTCAATAAAAGGAAGGACTGGCATAAGGGTTATACTTGTAGTTAAACCTAACAGGGAAAGTATGCCTAAAGCCTTAAAGCGTTCATCTGAACATGGTGCACAAGGTTCGATTTTCTTGGATAAATTATTATCAGAAGTTGTTATGGTCATAGCAACAGATGCATATCTTTTGTTAATTTCCTGAAGAATGTCAGCATCTCTTAAAACAAGATTACTTTTTGTTGTTATGTGAACTGTGTATTTATGGTCATTTATTATTTCAAGGCATTTTCTTGTAAGGCCATATTTTTTTTCGCAGAGAGTATAAGGATCACTCATGGAGCCTGTTCCAATAGTTCCTTTTTTTCTTCTGCTTTTTAGCTCTTTTTCTAAAAGATCTGGAGCATTTGTTTTTACAAGAACATCTTCAAAGTTTTCAATTTGATAGCATAGACTTCTAGAGTCACAGTAAATGCATCTGTGTTCACATCCTCTGTATATATTAAAAAGATAATTGCAGCCAAACCATCCAGAAGGCTGTTTGTTTTTTACAAGTATGCCTTTTGTATTTATTTCTTTTATCATAATTATAGCTCCTAATAATTAATATCTATATATTGAATTAATTATAATATACCATATTTAAACTGACATATGTATGTCAGTTTAAATATTTTTTCCATAGTATATAGATGATATAATTCTTATTAAGAAATAATATTTTAATCAAATAAAGTTTTAAAAGGAGTTATTATGAACAGAGTTATATTTTCTTACAGGTTAGGTAATGCAGCATGCTGTCAGTATGGGCAGTATGAAGGATTTAAGGTGAAAATTAATTATGATGGAAATCTTCAATATACAGAATATGTAATCCCTAATATTGAAGTGAAAAGTAAAGTATATAAATTAAAGAGGGAAACTGTAGACGAAATTTTAAATGTCATAGAAGAAAGTGATATAGAAAACATTCCATTAAATCTTGATAATGGATCATGGGATGGAGATTTAAATGAGTTTCTATTTTATAAAAATGAACAGGAATATAAAATAACATCATGGAATATTATTGACCAAGAGTATAGTTCAGAAAAATTAAACAGCATAGAAGAAAAATACAAAAATAATTATATTTATGAATGTAAAGTAAGCGAAATTTTACATAAAATAGAAAAGATTTTATTAACAGAAAAATATAAATTAAATTTGTTTAGATTTGAAAAAATTTTATAACGGAAAATGAGCTCAAATAAATTATGAGCTCATTCTGGTCAATTTTATGATTCAAAATTAGTGAGGTAAAAGAAAAATAAAAATTGTAATTAACATGAAAATCATGTTAATAGGTAATATTATTTTGAGGTTATGAAAAAATTAATTCAACAAAAAACAAAGGACATAAGTTTAATGAAAAACAACCATTGATAACATAAAGGAGTTAAGTCCTTTGTTAGCTGTTGTATTATGATTATTGACATAAAATTAAAATTTATTCACAAAATTTATAAAAAATAGTAATGGACAGTAATATGCATACTAAATACAGTTATGTATATTATTGTCCATTACATTTTTCATAGGTATTATAATATTTCTAATATTTCAACACTGTACTTTTCACCAGGAGCATCAACTTCAACAATGTCACCTTTCTTCTTTCCTGAAAGAGCTTTACCTAAATCGGATTCAATGCTTATCTTCATGTTATCAGGATCAAGATCCATTGTTGTAACTAAAGTAATTTCTGTTTCAAAGTCATCATCTAAGAATTTAACTTTAGCAGAACTGTTTATTCCAAGAACATCTTTTTTTGTGTTATCATCATCTATTACAGTTGCAGTAGAAATCATTGTCATTAAATATTGTATTCTGTTATCATTTTCTCTGTAATTTGCACAGGCTTCTTTATATTCAGCATTTTCTGATCTGTCACCATGAGCAGCTGCAACAAGTTTTTCTTTTGCAATTTCTGCACGTTTTACAGTCATTCTGTAATCAAGTTCTTCCTGTAATTTCTTCATATTTTCACTTGTAAGCATATTATTCATATTTATGCCTCCTTTAATTTTTTCCTATAGATATTATATAATACCTATAGGAAAAAATTAAAGATGAAATTTATTTATCTTCATAAAATAAGTAAAGATACAAATTAAATTATCCATGATATAATTTTATATTATGCATTGTAGGGGGAGATTTTTTGTTTAATAATTGTAAATATGTATTATTTGACTTAGATGGAACACTAACAGATTCAGGTCGTGGAATTATTAATTCAGTAAAATATGCATTAAATCATTTTAATGTTCAAACTGAAAGTGACGAGCATCTTCGTAAATTTGTAGGGCCACCTCTTAAGGAATCTTATATGAAATTCTGCAATTTTACAGAAGAGCAGGCAGATGAAGGTATTAAAGTGTTTCGTGAATATTTTGAAAAACAGGGTATGTTTGAGAATGAAGTTTATAAAGACATTGAACTGGTATTAAAGAAACTGCAGAATAATGGAAAGGTGTTAGTTGTTGCAACTTCAAAACCAGAAATATATTCTGTTAAAATTTTAAAACATTTCAATATTGATAAATACTTTACAATAATTGCAGGTTCTGATTTTGAAGAAACAAGAGTAAAAAAAGGTGATGTAATAAGGTATGCATTAGAACAATTAAAAGAAAAATGTAATGAGTTTTCTCAATCACAGTGCGTTATGATAGGCGACAGAGAACATGACATACTAGGTGCTAAGGAAAATGGTATAAAATCTATTGGTGTTCTTTATGGATATGGTGATGTGGTTGAACTTACACAATGCAGGGCTGATAAGATAGTTTCAACTCCTAAAGAATTACTGAATATTTTACTTTAAAAAATTCTGTTGAAAAAAAACGGCAAAAAATTAATTTAAAAATAAAGAAAAATAAAAGGGGCTGTTGCACTAAATAATTAGTGCAAAGTTCCTTTTATCTTTGATAAATCATAATTTGGCGAATTAAACTAAGAACTAAGGACTAAAAACTAAGAGTTTTGGAGAAAAATCTTTCAGATTTTTTATTATATTATTGCATTGATTTTGCCGTGTAAAATCTACCGCCGTTCTTAGTTCTTAGCTTTTAGTTCTTAGTTCAAATTATGATTTATATAAATATTAAAGAATAGAACAGATTTTAATGCGACAGCCCCATTTTGTATATCTGTATATTAAAACTTAAGAATTTCTAATTTTTTCTTTATCCCAGATAAAAAGTTCATTGCTATTTGTTAAAGCTCCAAACAGATTCTTTTTAAAACCAGGCATTCTTCCATCTAATTCAAAAATAAGATTTTTCATTTCTTCCCGCTTTGTCTTTTTGTCGGCAGGGCATGGATTAAATATTACAGGAAGATTACTTCGTTTTGAAAAACTCATAATACTGGCTTCTTTAATGTAAACCATAGGCCGTATTATTGTAAGTGTGTTTTTTTCCATTAATGTTTTTGGTGAAAAACAGTTTACTCTTCCTTCGTAGCATAATGAAAGCATAAATGTTTCAATAGCATCATCATAATGATGGCCCAGGGCAACTTTATTGCATCCAAGAGACTCTGCACTGCTGTATAAAATTCCACGGCGGAGTTTTGCACATAAGGAACATGGATTTTTTTCTTTTTTTATGTTAAAAACTATTTCCATAATATCAGTCTGAATCTCATGAAAAGGAACATTTAAAGTTTCGCATAAAGATTTTAATGGTGAATTATCAACTTTTCCTGGATTAAGTGTTATTGCAATAAGGTCAAAATGTTCTTTTGAAAATTTATGGTAAGCATTTAGGAGATGAAGAAGAGTAAGACTATCTTTTCCACCAGACAATCCAACTGCTATTTTATCTTTATTTTCAATTAGATTAAAATCATTTATAGCCTGCCTCATTTTACTTAATAATTTCTGCATCAAAGGATTCCTCCTAAATAATAGTTAAGATTTATTACTGTATTATAAAATTATATAAGCACTGCTTCTTAAAATCAAGTAAAGAGAATGCTTACATAATTATAAAATAGGACATACAGAGAACTATATTTTAATAGTATAATCACAAAAAAATAATTTATTCATATTAACATAAGTTATATAAAGATAATTATGTGCATATAAATTTAGTAATAAAACAAGATGATTAAAAAATAAGAAAAGTGGTGGATAAAATGAATGTGCTTAAGTATATGAAAAGAGTTGTTTTATATGTGACAGGAGTTTTCTTTGATAAAAAAGAATATGTCTATTTTAAAGTAACAAAAGAAGAAAAAGACATAATAAGAAAGCTGGCATGGTGTCAGAAAGCTACAGTGGATGAATTTATAAGATATATTATTTTTTCTAAATATATTGATGATTTTATAAGATAAAATAAAAAAAATATATAAAGTAAACATTATCAGCTATAGAAATGTTATCACATATGTGTTATAAATTTAAAGTGAGGGGAAAGTTATCAGATTTTTAAATGAATAGTTCTGGGGGATGAGATTTTGGGCGGAGTATTATTATCTATTGACAATTTTATTGAAAACTGTCAGAAGGCAGATATTAATTTTGAAAACTGCAGTTTTGACTTAATAACTAAATATGCAAAAAGAGGAAATACTAAGGCAGAAAATATTTTAGGAGATAAATATTTTGAAGGCAGTATGGTTGAAAAAAATTATTTTCAGGCAGTAAAGTGGTATACAAAAGCAGCCAGTAAAGAATATACGGATGCGGAATATAATCTGGGATATATGTATTATTATGGACTTGGCGTAAATATGGATTATTCAAAAGCTATGAAATACTTTAAAAGAGCAGCATTAAAGGGGCATGTGGATGCTCAGTGTAATTTAGGATGTATGTTTGAAGAAGGTGAAGGGACACCTCCTAATTATGATGAAGCAGAAAAATGGTATGGAAAAGCTGCGGAAAATAATGATTTTTATGCACAATATAATCTTGGAAATTTATATTTAAGTAAGAATTTTGCGAAAAGAGATTCATCTATAGCATTTAAGTGGTATGAAAAATCAGCTAAACAGGGATATTATAAAGCACAAAATGCATTAGGATATTTATATGAAGAAGGAATTGGAACTTATAAAAATATTAAAAAAGCTGTTAAATGGTATGAGAAGGCGGCATATGCAGGTTATTCATATGCACAGTATAATTTAGGAGGTTTATATTACTTTGGAAAAGGTGTGAAACAGGATTGTGACACAGCCTACAAGTGGTATAAGAAAGCTGCAGAACAGGGAATGGAAAAGGCTAAGAATATGATTGAAAAAATTTTTCTATAAATAAATGTTAGTGGAACTTTTATTGGTTCCATTAATTTTTTGTTAATTTAATTATAAATAATGAAATTTTATGGAATATGATTAAGTTTTTACATGTTAGTATTATGAAATTAATTAAAATTATAAGAGATAAATAATTAGCTTTTTTTTTATTAGATTTTTAGTATAATAGATGGGTAGGGGGAAATGACATGAAAATACAAGGCACAAATAAGTTAGTTAAAGCAGCAGGAATAATTCTTTCACCATTAATGGTTATTTATTTAGGTATTTCATTCTATTTTATAAATCATTTTTATTTTAATACAGTAATAAATTCAGTTAATGTATCTGGTCAGACTGTAAAAGAAGCAGATGCATCACTTGCACAATATTTTAATGCATATGACTTAGAGCTTGATGGAAGAAATCATGTTGAAGATAAAATTAGTGGTAAAGATATTAATTTGCAATATGATGGGAATAATGAGC
>CAZPRO010000076.1:0-3456 GCA_964588775.1 uncultured Clostridium sp. | reverse complement strand
ATCCTTTATTGTGGTTTAAAGGACTAACAGGAAAGAATAATAATTTGAAAGCTGCTGCAGTTTCTTATGATGATAGTATGCTGGATAATATTATAAGCAATCTTTCATTTAATAGCCCAGATAATATTATTGAACCACAAAATGCTTCTTTTATGTGTGAAAATAATAAATTCCACATTGTTGATGAAGTTTTGGGAACAAAATTAAAAAATGATATTTTAAAAGAAAAAATATCTAATGCAATAAAGAGTGGAGAAAAAGTATTGGATTTAGAAAAAGAGCAATGTTATGAAAAACCTAAGTATACTAAAGATTCTAAAGAAATTATAGATACAAATAATAAATTAAATTCAATGATTGATTTTAAAATTACATATGATATTGGAGACAGAAAAGAAGTAGTTGATGGTGATACTATTTCTAAATGGCTTGATGTTTCTGAAGATTTACAGATAACTGTAGATGAAGAGGCAGTAAAAAATTATGTTTATACTCTTGCAAGCAAATATAATACATTTGGTGGCAATCGTCAGTTTAAAACAACAGACAATAATTTGGTTACAGTAAGTGGTGGAAATTATGGATGGATAGTAGACCAGAATGCAGAAGCTGAGAAATTAATTGACGAACTTAAAGAAAATAAGTCTGTAGAAAGAGAACCTATTTATGCTCAGACTGCAGTATCAAGAAATACAGATGATATTGGAAATACGTATGTTGAAATTAATTTAACTAAGCAGCATTTGTGGTTTTATAAAGATGGAGCTCTTGTTACAGAAGGAGATGTTGTAACAGGTAATGCAAGTTTAAATACAGCAACTCCTAGTGGAGTGTATAGAATTACATACAAAGAGAAAGATGCAACACTTAAAGGAGAGGATTATTCATCAAGTGTTACTTACTGGATGCCTTTTAATGGGAATATAGGAATACATGATGCCAGCTGGAGAAGTGAGTTTGGAGGAGAGATTTATCTTACAAGTGGATCTCATGGCTGCATAAATGCACCATATGCACTTGCTCAGGCTATTTTTGCACAGATAGAAGCAGGAGTACCTGTTATTGTATATAATTAAAATTTACTATTTATTATATGGAATATTTTATGTATAATAAGATTATGATGAGAATATAAGAGGGGGATAACCAATGAAGCATACAGGATGCATTCAAATGATTAAAGATGACTTTAACAATGTTCTTATAATTAAGAAAAAAGCTAAAAGAGGAACTACTTCAAAATGGTCTTTATTAAATCAGAAATTAAGAGGAAAAGAAAGCGATGAAAAGTGTGTTGCAAGAGCAGTAAAAGATATATTAAAAACTATAATTTTTGATAATGAATTTTTTAATGAGTTTCCTGTGAATGATGAAGAAAAAATTAAAGTATATGTTGGAAATTTAAAAGAAAAATATGTTTTAGATAAATCTTATGATGAATCTACATGGATAAACAAGAACAGAATTGATGATTATGATTTAGAAGAACTGGATAAAAAAATATTAAAAGAATATTTTAAATAGAAAATTTATAGGTTCAAGCTAATATCTATTTTAGCTTGAACTTTTTTCGTATAATGTATTTACAATGAAAGAAAGGTTCATAATATAAATAAATTAAAAAATAAAGAATAGGAGAAGTTATTTTGGAAGAAAAGAAAGTTGTCAAAAGAAGAAAGTATATACCGCATAAAAATAAGAAAAAGATAAAAATAATACCATTAGGCGGTCTTGGTGAAGTTGGGAAGAATATAACAGTATTTGAGTATGATGATGAAATTGTAGTTATTGACTGTGGTTTGTCATTTCCAGATGAAGAGCTTTATGGAATTGATGTAGTAATCCCTGATGTTACATATTTAAAAAACAATATAGAGAAAATTAAAGGATTTTTTATAACACATGGTCATGAAGACCATATTGGAGGTCTTCCATATATTTTAAAACAAATTAATATACCTGTTTATGGAACACGTTTAACTATAGGACTTATTGAAAGCAAGCTTACAGAACATAATATGTTAAGTGATTGTACATTAAATGTAGTTGAAGCTGGAGATATTATTTCTTTTAACAAATTTAAAGTAGAGTTTATAAGAAATAACCATAGTATAGCAGACAGCTGTTCAATAGCACTTCATACACCATTTGGAATAATTGTTCATAGTGGAGATTTTAAAGTAGATTTTACACCAATAGATAATAAAGTAGCAGACTTAGCAAGATATGCTGCTTTAGGAAAAAAAGGAGTGCTGCTTTTAATGGCAGATAGTACAAATGCCTTAAAACCAGGATATACAATGTCTGAGAAGATAGTAGGTGAAACTTTGGAAAGATTATTTTCTAAGGCAGAAGCCAGAATAATAGTAGCAACCTTTGCATCAAATATTCACAGACTTCAGCAGATAATAAATGCCTGTGAAAAGTACAACAGAAAAATAGCATTTAGCGGACGCAGTATGGAAAAAATAAGTGAAGTTTCTATGCAGCTTGGTTATTTAGATGTTCCAGACGGAATGATAATAGGTTTGGATGAAATAAAAAAATATGCTGATGAAAGAGTTACTATAGTAACTACAGGAAGTCAGGGGGAGCCTATGTCGGCTCTTACAAGGATTGCATCATCTACTCATCGAAGTATATCAATTCAAAAAGGAGATATGGTAATAATATCAGCAAACCCTATTCCTGGAAATGAAAAACCAGTTTCTAATGTTATAAATGCACTTACTGAAAAGGGAGCAGATGTAATTTATAAAGCAATTGAGGATATTCATGTATCAGGGCATGCCTGTGAACAGGAGCTTCGACTTATTCAGGCATTATTAAAGCCTAAATTCTTCCTGCCAGTACATGGAGAATACAGTCAGCTTAGAGCTCATAGTAAAATAGCAGAAGATATGGGAGTAGATCCTAAAAATATTTTTATTCTTGAAATTGGAGATGTTTTTGAACTTCAAAGAAATTCTGCAAAAGTAAACGGTAAAGTTCAGGCAGGCAGAGTTCTTATAGACGGAATGGGAGTTGGAGATGTAGGAAATATTGTTTTAAGAGACAGAAAGAACTTATCTCAGGATGGAATAATAACAATAGTAACTGTTATTGATAAGAAGAATAAAATAATTGTTTCAGGACCTGATGTTATAACAAGAGGATTTGTTTATGTAAGAGATAGTGAAGAGCTTATAGAAGAGCTTAAACATACTGCTCTTAATGTAGTTGAAAATTGTATGACTAATAATGTAACACAATGGTCAGAAATAAAAAATACAATAAGACATGAAGTAGGTTCATTTGTTTATGCAAAAATGAAAAGAAAGCCTATGATACTTCCAGTTCTTGTTGAAGTATAGTAAAAGGAAGCTGTTGCATTAATTTGTAGCAGCTTCTTTTTTACTCTGTAAATCATAATTTGAACTAAGAACTAAGGACTAAAAACTAAGAGTTTCGGAGAAA
>CAZPRO010000075.1:0-10820 GCA_964588775.1 uncultured Clostridium sp. | reverse complement strand
ATCAAATACACTTTCATTAGCATAGTTGTCCTTAATTCATCCTAATTAAATATTAATAACTCTGAATTACAGAATCCTGAAATAAAATCCATTAAATCACATAAAATATCATCATTTTCAGGCATTATTTTACGTAAATCTTCCATACTTTCAAGCATGTTTACCTTATCCATTCCACGATTTCTAAAATGAACTAATTCTTTACGTAATAATAAAATATCATCACAATTTATCATCATTGCTGCTCTCAATGAACATTTAAACTCATCTTCAATTGACATATTATTGTTTTCTCCATTTTCCTATAACATTAGCAAGATATTCTTTATATTCTATGTTTTCTCCTCACTGAAAAGCATTTTTAACCTCTTTAACTTCTTGCAATATGTTTGTTCTTTGAATCCTTCTGAATAACTTCTTCCCTTTACAAATCCTGCAATTGTAATTAATTTTCTAAAAATGCATGCTAATATTATATTGAAACACCTATAGAAATTTCCTAAATACTTTCTATAAGTGTTTCAAATAACATTTTATATCCCATATCCTTACTTAAAGTTAAAAGTATATTTTTGCATTCATTTAATTCCCCTGAATTAATACTAATTGCTATTATCTTTTTCATCTTTAGCAATATACTATTTCTTCTTTCAACTAAATCTTTTCTATTTAAACCAACTGTATTAATTGTAACTCTGCCTCTTATATTATTATTGATTGCTATAATTTCACCTGTATCTAAATCAATAGTCAAATATTTTTTTATATCATCTTTAGTTGGATCTAAAATAGGTGTACTTCCATCCCATTGATCTTTTTTATAACTAATATTACAAACTTCACAAGATAAATGAAGATTATTCCAGTTAAAAGCGGCTGCTGGAAATTTGCTTTTAGGTTTTAAATGCTCAATTTGCTCATAAGTTTGTATTCCAATTGGTGATTCACAATAACAACATAATCCTTCATACATATCCTTTAATGCCTCTTTAACATCTGATTGTTTATATTTATTTACATACTTACTTGGTATATCACTAAATGTATTATTTAAATTTACTTGTCTTAATAATTCCTTTGTCCATTTTACACAATTGCAATGTAAACTGTTCGGAATCTTCCCCCTTTTTACATTATGCATTATTTTTTCACCTTACTTAAAATGCTTTCTAAAGAATCTAATTCTGTAAATTCTACAATTGGATCATTTTCAGGTAAGTACGCATATACATCTTGCTTAATCCTTTTTAATTCTTCAGCTTCTTTTTCATTTATCATTCCCTTAATTTTTTTAGTAGTTAATTCCCTAATTTTATTTAACTTATTTTTTATTTCTGGTTTTCTTTCATCAACATTCATATATTTCTTTAAAACATCATTTATCTGCCATCCATATGGCGTTTTATGAAAATCTCTTCCCAATTCTATTTTCATTGTACTCTTATCTAAATCAAATAGGCTAATTATATTTTTATCTCTACATGATGCTATTACTATTGGAGAATGAGTAGTGGCAATAAACTGAACACTAGGAAATGTCTTCATCAATGCATCTACTATACTCCATTGCCATTTAGGATGTATATGCAGATCTATCTCATCTATTAATATTATTCCATCTGTTTTTTCAATAATTTGATCTTCCAAATTTGGATTAAGAACTGCCATTCTATATGCAATATCAGCAATCATTCCAATTAAACTACGATAACCTGTACTCATTAATCTTATTGGAATGATTTCTCCTTCAGATGAATATACTAATTCCATAGTTCTTTTATCATAAAAAATAGTACTGTTTAAGCTATGGTTTTCTAATATAGCCATAAACCTTCCAACTGCTTTTTTTACTTCTTCATATTCAGCAATTTTTCTATCTTCTTTCCAAGATATTTCCTCCATCTTTTTACACCAATTTGTAAGTAGCTTAATATTAGATTCCGCTGCTAAACAATCAGTATATCCAACGCACCTTGAATAATTTCCCTTAAACACATCTTGCCATTTATCTCGTTTTTGTGACCACATTCGTCCTGCACTTTGATAACATATTATAGGTAATATGCTATTATCATCACTAACTAATTTGCTAGCATAATGTGATATTTCTTTGGGAGTTGTTGTTCTAGAGCTTTTAACACTTTTTCGTATTCTTTTAAATGAAATATATTCTTCTGCTCCTTTAATTACACAATCTACACTTGTTGGAGTGAAATATTTTATATCATAAGAACCTTGTCCTAATAATTTTCCTTCTCTTCTAACATCATCTTTTGAAAAATGAACAGTTTTTATTTCATCCATACCAGCTAAATATCCACCTAATCCAATAGTTACTGCTTCTAATATTGCTGTTTTTCCAGTACCATTATTTCCAATAATTAAATTAAATTTATTATCAAATGTTAATTTACATTCTTTAATTATTCTAAAGTTCTCAATTACAACTTCCTTTAATAACATAATATTCTCCTTTATTAATATTAGAAATATAACTATATTATAGCATATACGATTTCCTTTTCATTATTATTATCACTTCTTTGTTACAATATTCATATAGTAACACCCATTTTAGATTTTTTGACGCTTACCTATATATTCCACTAAATCCACTTTTAAAAATAAAAAAGCTACAACCTTTGATTTTTCTACGTTGTAGCTTTTAAACTGGTACTCCCAGCGGGAATCGAACCCACATCTATCCCTTAGGAGGGGATTGTTCTATCCATTAAACTATGGAAGCTTATAATAAACTTTATATTGGAATAACCTAATTCCAATATAAAGTTTATTATAATTATGCCTCATTGTCAAACAAACTAATAAAATTTATTATTAATTTTTGCATTAATAAAATCAACACTTCTAGTAATAAGAGGTCCACTAGCTATAATTACTGCCAATGATATTAAAACATCTACAAGGCTTAAAGAACTTAAGGTAAATATTGTTCTTCCTATTGGAGTAATAAACGCCAGCATAATTAATCCCATCATGATAATACATAAAATTGTTTTTAAAATATTTAAAGGTCTTGCTACTCTAAATAGTATTACTATAGCAACTCCAGAATACATTAAGAAAGCTAATGTTTTACTATATCTTATATCTACTCCTAAATGTTGAGATATTATATAGGTTGCAAATGCAAATACAGCCATAAATATTCCATTAGGAATACTAACTATTAAAATTTTTTTTAAAAATCCTTTCTCTACTCTTCCCGTACTTGGAAGCAGTGCTAAAAAGAAAGATGGTATGCCAATTGCACAGCCTCCAACCAAAGATAACTGTAATGGCTCTAATGGATAGGGAATGAGTAAAATTGATGTTATTATTGATAATGCAAAGGAAAAAATACTTTTTGATAGAAATAGTTCAGATACCCTTTCAACATTATGTATCTGCTTTCTTCCTTCTTTAACCACCTTAGGCAGATTCATAAAATTAGAATCCATTAAAACAAGCTGTGCAACAGCTTTTGTTGCTGGTGCACCGTTTGACATTGCAATTCCACAATCAGATGTTTTTAAGGCCAAAACATCATTAACCCCATCTCCTGTCATGGCCACAATATGACCCAAATCCTGAAGTGCCATAACTATATTTTTCTTCTGATGTGGAGTAATTCTTCCAAAAACATTATTATTTTTTACAACCTCCTTAAGTTCATTAAAATCATCTGGAATATTTTCTCCTGAAATATAATTATTCCATCCTGAAACTCCAGCCTTTCTTGCTACTTCACTTACTGTAACTGGATTATCTCCTGATATTATTTTTACTTCTACTCTTTCTTCTTTAAAGAAATTTAAAAACTCTGCTGCTTCTTCACGTATTACATCTTCTATTAAAATTAATGCTGCACTTTCAATTTTTCCTGTAAGTAAATCATTTAAATGATTGTTACATACATTAGCTAAAAGAAGAATCCTCTTCCCTTTTTGTGCTTCTTCTTCCACAATTCCCTTAATAAGATTATACCTGTCCTTTAATATAACTTCAGGTGCTCCAATAACCCATGTACCTAAATCTTCAAATTTAGCTCCACTCCACTTTCTTTTAGATGAAAAAGCTATTTTCTGCTTACATCTAATAGTTTTATCCACTTCAGGATATTTTTCTATAATAGCTTTCTGAGTTGGATTATTACTTGGCAGATTATGAGCCAACAATTGAAGAATTTTTTTAATTTCCTTATCATTCCACGTTCCTATGTTCTTTATTTCTGTAATCTTAAGCTTCCCTGCTGTCAAAGTTCCTGTTTTATCAAGACACATTACATCTACTCGTGCAAGAACTTCTGTTGCAGCCAGCTGCTGAACTAAAGTATTATATCTTCCAAGCTTTATTACCGATACAATAAATGTTGTACTGGTAAGTAATACTAACCCTTGAGGAATCATTCCAACTATTCCTGTTACAGAACCTATTAGTGCATCCTTCCAGTCATTTCCTAAAACCTTAAGCTGTGCTGTTACTAATATTATTGATACAGGAATCACAAGCCACATTATTACTTTAAATATCTTATTTACAGATTTCTGCAATTCTGAATTTATTATTTTAAATTTCTTTGCTTCTGATGCAAGTTTTGCTGAATATGTATTTTCCCCAACTTTTACTACTTTGGCATAACCTTGCCCTGCAACAATAAAACTTCCAGAATAAAGCTTATCCCCCTTTACCTTACCAATACAATCTGCTTCACCTGTTATCATCGATTCATCTGCTTCAAGTTCATTGCTATATATAACTTCTGCATCAACTAATACCTGCATTCCTGTTTCAAAAAATATAGTATCATCTAAAACTATATCTTCAATATATATTTCTTTTAACTCTCCATCACGAACTACTTTGACCTTATCTCTGTTTATTACTGAAAGTCTTTCTAATGTCTTTTTTGATTTTAACTCTTGCAAAACTCCTATTAATGTATTACTTATTATTACTCCCATAAACAATGAATTTTTAGGTGAACCTGCTATTATAACAATAATGGCAAGTAAAAAATTTATTCCATTAAAACTTGTAAATAAATTTGCTCTTATTATCTGCCATATGGTTCTTGATGGAACCTTGGGAATATGATTTACTTTCCCTTCCTTTATTCTTTTTTGCACCTGCTTATATGTTAATCCATTTATATATTCATTGATTTCTAAACTTATAGGTGTTCTTCTCATAATATTCTCCTATTGTTAAAAATACGTAAGTACTGCTTATATAATATTATATCCTTAATACAATACTTGTAACCTAAATATTTTGTTAACTTTAAATTATTTTCAGACTTATCCTATATTTTCCAAATAAAATATCTCTTTTAAAAATTAAATATTTGTAATATACTTAAGTGTAGGAATATTTTAATTATTGAGGATGTGTAAAATATGTTAAGAACATTATACTTTTATCCCTGCCTTATTCTAAATCTTATATATGCAAATATTTTTTTCAGGCCAAAGGTATATTTCCTAAATAAAAAAAGAGATAAAAAACAGAAAGATAACTATACTTATAAAGTAGTTTCTAGTTGGGCAAAATTTACCTTAAAAAGAGCTGGTGCAAAAGTAACTGTAATTGGTTCAGAAAACATTCCAAAAGACAAAACAGTTCTATTTGTTTCAAACCATCAAAGTAACTTTGATATTCCATTACTTTTAGGATATATAAACGTACCAAAGGGCTTTATTGCAAAAAAAGAGCTGGAGAAATGGCCTTTTATTAGTACCTGGATGAAATATATACATTGTATTTTTATGGATAGAAGCAATGCAAGAAAATCTGCTGAAGCAATTGTAGAAGGTATAAACCTTTTAAAAAATAATTATTCAATGGTTATTTTTCCTGAAGGAACAAGAAGCAAAGGTGGTCCTGTTGCAGAATTTAAAGCAGGAAGCTTTAAACTTGCTACAAAAGCAAAATGTCCAATTGTTCCTGTAACAATTAATGGAACATACAAACTCTTAGAAGCTAATAATAATAAAATTAAAGGTGCTCCTGTTGAACTTGTTATTCATAAACCTATTTATTTAGATGACTTAAATAAAGAAGAACTTAATTCTCTTCATAATACAGTTCAGTCAATTGTCAGCAGTGGTTATAAAAAATAATTTTACTAATTATAAAAGCTATTGAACTTTATACAATAGCTTTTTATTTTTGCTTTATATTACATATAGTTTTTATGAATATATTTTTGACATATACTTTTATTTTCTGCTATAATTATTTTATTTTCTTATAATAATTATGATTGTGATAATACTAATTTTATATATAGAGAAACGAGGATATTTAATGAACAATAATGAATTTTATAATTTAGGTCTTAAAGAGACCGTTCTTAAAGCTATAGACGAAATGGGATTTACAAAACCTTCACAAATACAGGAGCAAAGTATTCCTGTAACTCTTAGTGGTGTAGATCTTATAGGGCAAGCACAAACTGGTACTGGTAAAACTGCTGCTTACAGCTTGCCTATCATAACAAAAATGAGCAATATTCCAGGAATAAAGGCTCTTATACTTGCTCCAACAAGAGAACTTGCTGTTCAGGTTCATGATGAAATTAGAAAGCTTTCAAAATATGATAAACTAGGGGTTTTATCTGTATATGGGGGAGATTCCATTGAAAGACAAATTAAAGCATTAAAAAAAGATAATATAGATATAGTAGTTGGAACACCAGGACGTCTTCTTGACCTAATAAAAAGAAAAGTTCTTCACTTAGAAAATGTTGAATTTTTAGTTTTAGATGAAGCCGATGAAATGCTTAATATGGGCTTTATTGAAGATATTGAATCCATTTTAAGCAACACTCCAGATAGCCGACAGACCTTACTATTTTCTGCTACAATGCCAGAACCCATTGCAAAACTTGCTAAAAAATACATGAAACCAAATGCAGAACTTGTAAGTATTAAAAAAAGTTCTCTTACTGTTGCAAAAATAGATCAAAGCTATTATATGGTACATGGAAAACATAAATTAGAAGCTCTTTGCAGATTATTAAACTTAGATGATCCAGCTTCAGCTATTATATTCTGTAAAACTAAAAAAGGTGTTGATGATTTGGTTCATGAGCTTCAATCAAAGGGATTTATGGTTGAAGGAATGCATGGAGATATGACTCAGACTCATAGATTAGCAACTTTAAATAAATTCAAAAAAGGAACTCTTCATTTACTAATAGCTACAGATGTTGCTGCAAGAGGTATTGATGTTGATGGTGTTACACATGTAATCAATTATGATTTACCACAGGATGTAGAAAGTTATGTCCACAGAATTGGAAGAACAGGAAGAGCTAACAGAGAAGGAACTGCTTATTCACTAGTTACACCTAAAGATTTTTCAATGATAAAGCAGATTCAAAAAGTGACAAAGAGTAATATTAAGGAAAAATCTGTTCCAACAGTTGAACAAATTACAAACAAAAAAATAGCTTCCATAGTTGCTGATGTTGAAAGCACCCTTAACAATAAAAGTGTTACTAAATTCCTGCCAACTGCAATAAATTTATTAGAAAATAATGATCCTGTATCTGTAATTGCTTCACTTATGAAGTTAAAATTTGATACTGAAAAAGTGTTTGAATATTCATCTAATAAACTAGAAGCAGCAAAATCTGATGATGTACGCTTATTCTTCTCAGTAGGAAAAAGAGATGGATTAACTCCAAAATTATTAATAAACTATATTAAGGATAAAACAAGAGTTAATGCTTCAACAATTGGTCAAATTGATTTAATGGAAAATTTCTCATTTGTAAGTGTTGATAAAAAGATTTCAGATAAAATTTTATCTAAATGTCCTGGTGGCAAAATTAACAGAAAAAAAGTTAATGTTGAAGTTGCAAACAGACGTAAGAGATAATAATTAAGTTAAAATAAAATTTTCATTTAAAGGAGCTGTGGCACAAAGCTTAAATTATAATATATCTAGTATTCTGCTTTTATTAACAATAAATACTAGATATATTAATTATAATTTAAGATGGGACAGCTCCTTTAAATTATATTGTATTTCTGTAATATATTTAATGTATAACTTTTTATCCACAAAATTAAAATTTTATTTATAGTTTTCCACAATTAATCAAGCTTCTGTGTATTATCTTCTGTTTTTGGGATTTCTATAAATTCTATATCAACAACCTTTTTATCATCTATAACATACTTTTTGGGCATTGTTATTTTTAAACATCCATTATCAATACTTCTAAATAATCTATCTGTATCAATTATTTCAATATTATGAAAAGTTTTATTATAATGCCTTTTTATCATATTATTCATATAATAATTCTTTGATTCTTCCATTCTATTTAAATTAATATCAATTATATCATCTTCATATTTTATGCTTAACTCCCTTAGACTTACTCCCTTTAACTTAATAGACAGAATATACATATCATCAAAGGTTTCAAAATTTATAATATCATCCACATCTGTCTCTGTTTCATGGCATTCCTCTTCATTAAAGTCAATCTCTGAAAACTCAAAAGAGTTTATATTCTGGAAAAATGTATCCATCATGCCATCGATAATCCTAAAAGCACCATTTGTAAATACAGACATTTCTTGAAAACGAAAAAAACCAAACATTTACACCTCCAGTAAATACTTTTACTTATATTTTATTGTATTAAAAAGAAGGTCATATGTTAATTCTAAATAAAAAATGAATCATTATTTTGTATTTTCTAAAAGTTCTATATCTCTTTTTAATATTTTTAAAAGATCCTGCTCCTTTTTAGGCATACTAATTTTGTTATTTAATATCTGTATTATATTTATCATATCTCTTAATCTGCTTATTTCATACCATTTATAGGGAAGTGTATATGTTGATTTTTTGCTGTATTGTTCAGCAAATACTTCCATTATATGTTTGTCATAAACACCATACCTAAAAAGTTGTCCTATATCAGCAATAGGATGTCCTGCCATACAGAATTCCCAATCTAATATGCCACTTAGCTGTCCATTTTCATTAACCAAAATATTAGTGCCTTGAAAATCCCCATGAACTAAACGAGGATTTTTATCCAGCATATAAAGTACATCTTTATTCTTGTGTGCTATATTCAAAATTGAATTGGTTATTTTACATCCAAGCTTCTTTTGGGCTTCACTTCTCAAAAATAATTTATACCATTCATATAAAGACGGTAATTTATGAATAACTTCTAATTTTTCATTTAAAAAACCAACAGATTCATATTGAACATTATGTATTTCAGCTAAAGCATTTGCACATTGAATAAAAAATTCTTCATTTAGCTTATTTCCTTTCTCAATATAACTGCCAACTGTTTGTCCCTCTAAATAGTCATATATAATGTATTCCCTATTATCTAAATGGGCTGATTTATTAATTTTATATATTCTTGGCATTAAAATATTATTTTTTATTTTGCAATAAAGTTTCTGTTCCTTTACATAGCTTTCATCTTTTTCATAAAATATTTTCAGCAAAAAACTTTTATGAAATGTAGATTCTACTTTATAATTTGTTGTTCTACATCCCTCTTTTATCAAAGTAATATTTTTTATGTCACTTTCTTTAAGAATACCTGAGAAAAGAATCTTAGCTATTTCAGGTGTTATATATATATATGGAAATGTTCTTTCCCATCCTTTTTCCAAATAAACTGCACACCTTTCATTCTTATATAATTAATTTATTTTAATAATAGAACATTTCTTGTATTTAATACAGTAAAATGTCTGCAAAAATAGAGCTGCCACATAAAGAATTTTTTTATAATACAATATATTGATTAAAAAAATCTAAACTATATGTATTATGTAAAATCTTTAATGGGCAACCCTATTAATTTTTGCAGATTATCTTAATTCAAAGGAATTACAATCTGTGCATTCCTTCTGTGATGGACTGCATTCATGTGTTCCAACTTCAATTGAATTTAAAGTACAATAATTTTTTTCATTTGCATGGTATTTGCAGTTATTAACTGTACATTTGATACATTCATTAATTGACATAATACTACCTCCTTTCCATTTAACAATAGTATTATTTACAATTAATTTTATAAATATACCTACTTTAAGCTGTTAATTCCTGCACATAATCATATGCATTTTCTATTGCATCTGTTTTTGTTCCAAAAATTCTATCTTTGCCTAACTTATCAACAAAGCCCATCCTATCTAATACTTTAATTGGCTGGTCATGTAAATGAGTAAGATATAATCTTATTTTTAATTTTTCACATTGCTCTAGAAGTTTGGTCATTGCATCAACTGCAGAAGCATCAACTGCATGTGTATGTCTCATATCTAAAATAACAACTTCTGTGGAAGCATTTAATTCTTTAGTCTTTTTAATAAAATCCTGAACTACTCCAAAGAACATTGGTCCATTTACCTGATAGATGTTTATTTTTCCTTGGGAATCATCTAATAATTTAGTTAATCTGTTATCAAATACTTCTTCATATACCAAATCCCTTATTTGGGTAGTATCACTTACACGTTTCATAAATAGTGCCATTGTCATAACCATACCCACACCAATGGCTACAACTAAATCAAATATAACTGTACAACCAAAAGTAACCAATAACACAGTTATATCACTTTTTGGTGCTTTTAGAAGGTCTTTAAATGTTCTCCATCCACTCATATTATATGCAACTACAATTAATATTGCAGAAAGAGTAGTCATTGGAATCATTTTAGCCAAAGGCATTAATAAAAGCATAGTAAACAATATTGTAACTGCATGAACTATACCTGCAATTGGTGATTTTCCACCTGATTTTATATTAGCTGCTG
>CAZPRO010000074.1:0-10934 GCA_964588775.1 uncultured Clostridium sp. | reverse complement strand
TTAGAAAAAGAATCTAAAATAGAAGAACTTACACAATTAGAAGAACAAATAGAATTAATAAAAAAATCAATATTAGCACAAGCATTTAGAGGTCAGCTTGGAACTAACTGTAAAGATGATGAAAGTGCTTTAGAATTATTAAAAGATATATTGAAAGAACAGTAAATGTAAAAAAGCTCTTATATATAGGGGCTTTTTTATATTAAATCTAAGAATTATTATAATATTAAAATTGAAAAAGGCTATAATTATGAAAAACTAATATAGGAAGGAAATAGTATGGATATTAATAATGTAGCATTAAATGAATTTAATAAAAGAGATGAATGATTTAATTAGACAGAGATAGAATAGTATTAAAAACACTTCCTAATGAAATAGAACAATTTAAGAGTATTAATAGAGATAATATTGAAGCAATAAATCTATGCATAAGTGATATTATGAAGCTGAAAGAAAGGCATTGAATAATTTATTATAACCCTTAATAAGGGCTTTTAAAATTAAGAATTTCTGTATTTTAAAAGCCCCCATTTAGTAGAAACATTAAGTTTTCTATAAAGATTCTGTATATGTTTCTTTAAAGTATATCCACTAATACAAAGCTTGTCTGCAATTGCCTCATTTTCCATATCATCAAAAATTAATTTTAATACTTCAACTTCTCTGTTAGTAAGATTATGCTGAAGAGCCAAATCTGCAATTTGAGGTGAAGTTGTTTGTTTATCTATATCTTTATTAAAATATCTTGAAAAGCGATAACATAGATGATCTGTAAAAAGTTTGAACATAAATATTTCATCATCAGTAAAATCACCTTCAGATTTTTTTCTATATAATGAAACTACACCTAAAAATAGATTATTATATGTAAGATTAAGCTGCATAGAATAGTGAAGATCATAAGGTTCATAACACTTTTTATATAATGTTGTTTTAATTCTTTCTTCATCTGGCATTAAATCTGTTTCACGAATAAGAACAGACTGACCGCTCATCATTGTCCAGCGCGAATAATCATCATCTTCTATTGTAAGATATACTTGTTCAAGTTTTGACATACTTTCAGGAACGCATACAGGATCACATAAAAAGTTGTTATTATCAGAATTATCTGCCATTAAAATGCTTGAGAATGTATATGGTATAAGCATTTTTAAAAGACGAAGAAAATTTGTTTTCATATTGTTAAAATCATCAATACTATATATTTGATAGATTATATTATTAATAAAAAGAAATTCATTATTCTGCATATGTTTTCCCCCAATTATTCTTTAATAAACTAAAAGTAATAATGTTAGTGTTATAAATTAATAGTAAAATTATTATGAAATTATATATGCCTAAATAGAAAAATATATACAAACAATATATGATTAATTATAACATAAAATATTATTAGATAGAATTAAAAAAACATCAATTTTAAAGAGCAGACTTATTATGGAAAAGTCATTGTATTCTTTGGAAGAATATTGCTTATGATTGAATTAAACAACTACTTAAAAATAAGTAGTTGTACTTCAAAAATAATATAATAACCATACCTTGAGAGAATAGAATAAAGAAAAATATTTGAGTATAATAAATACATAAAGTGAAAGCAAATAAAAATAAATATGAATTAATACAATGATGTATTTCATTTAGCTTTGTGAAAGAGTTGTGAAATGCATCATTTTTTATGAAAGGAAGTAATACTATGAGTAAAAAGGAACAAGTAATCGAAGATTTAGAAAAAGTAATAGGATACATTAAAAGTGATACATTAACTGATGAGGATAAAAAGACAATAACAGAGCAGACAGTTGATTATTTTGATAATTATGTAAGTCCAGGGTGGCTTAAATACAGAAAGTCAGTTTCAACTAATGCAGCTGTTGTGGAATGGACTGATAAAGGTGCATATTGTGAAGGTCTTTATGGAGAAAAATTTATAGACTGCTTAGGTGGTTTTGGAATATATACATGTGGACACAGAAATGATGAAATATTAGATGTTGTAAAAGCACAGCTTGATCATCAGGCATTACATTCACAGGAATTATTAGATCCACTTAGGGGATATTTAGCAAAAGCAGTTGCTGATATTACACCAGGAGATCTTGAATATTGTTTCTTTACAAATGGTGGTGCTGAAGCAGTTGAAATGGCTTTAAAGCTTGCAAGAATTGCAACAGGCGGAAGATGGTATATTTCTACAGTAGGAGCTTTCCATGGTAAATCAATGGGTGCTATATCTTGTGGAGGTAAAAATACATACAGAACTCCATATACTCCAATGGTACAGCAGGTACAACATGTTGAATATGGTAATGCTGAAGATATGAGAAAGGCAATTAAAAACTTACAATATGTAGGTGAAAAAGTTGCAGCAGTAATTTTAGAGCCTATTCAAGGTGAAGCTGGAATTATTGTTCCACCAAAAGGATATTTAAAAGAAGTAAGAGAAATCTGCGACGAATATGGTGTTGCATTAATTTGTGATGAAATACAGACTGGTATGGGAAGAACAGGAACAATGTGGAGAGTTGAAGCAGAAGGAATCGTTCCTGATATTATGACATTTGGTAAAGCATTTGGTGGTGGTATAATGCCAATCACAGGTATTATATGCAGACCAAAAATGTGGACTGAACAGTTAGTTGATAATCCATGGTTACTTGGTTCACCAACATTTGGAGGAAACCCTGTATGCTGCTCTGCAGCAATTGCAACAATTAAATATATGCTTGAACATGATATTCCTGGACAATGTAAAGAGAAAGGAACATATTTAAAAGCTGGACTTCAAAGCTTAAAAGAAAAATACCCAACAGTAATTGATGATGTAAGAGGAGAAGGTTTAATGCTTGCAGTTGAATTCTGTGAAGGTGATGTTGGATACTCAGTAGCTAAGGGATTATTTAAACGTGGAGTTATGACAGCTGGTACTCTGGTAAATTCAAAATGTATAAGATTTGAGCCAACAGCTGTAATATCTAAACAGGATATGGATGATGTTATTGAAAGAATGGATGCAGCTCTTGAAGATACAAAGAAAGAATTTAATTTATAATTATGGTAATGGTGCCATACTAATTATTTAGTATGGTACCATTTTAGCTTTTAATATTAAGGAGCGTGAACATAATGAAGATAATTTATGATAGTACTCCTAGAAAAGATGGTTTCAGAATGCCAGGAGAATTTGAAGAGCATTTAGGAACATTTATGATATGGCCTGAAAGAAGTGATAACTGGAGAGAAAATGCAAAATATGCTCAAAAAGCTTTTTCAGAAGTGGCAAATACTATTGCACAGTATGAGGAAATTACCATGTGTGTTAGTGAAAAAGAATATGATAATGCATGCAGTATGCTGGATGAAAAAGTAAAAATTATAGAAATGTCCAGTGATGATGCATGGATGCGTGATTGTGGTCCAACCTTTGTAAAAAATAATTATGGAGAAATTAGAGGAATAGACTGGAGATTTAATGCATGGGGAGGAGAAACAGATGGTCTTTATGCCCATTGGGATAAAGATGATAAAGTAGCAGTTAAGGTATGTCGTTTAGAAGAAAAAGACTGCTATAAATTAAAAAATTTTGTACTTGAAGGCGGTTCAATTCATGTTGATGGAAAAGGAACCGCTATTGTTACAGAAGCATGTTTATTAAGTAAAGGCCGAAATCCGGAAATGAGTAAAGAAGAAATTGAAGAGATTTTAAAGCAATATCTTAATTTGGAAAAAGTAATATGGCTTAAGCATGGTATATATAATGATGAAACAAATGAACATGTAGATAATGCATGTTGCTTTGCTGCACCAGGAGAAGTATTACTGGCATGGACTGATGATATAAAAGATCCTCAATATGAAATGTCAAAAGGTTCTTATGATATTCTGCGTAAAGAAACTGATGCAAAAGGCAGAAAACTTAAAATTCATAAACTTTATCAGCCTAAACCTGTAATTATATCTAAGGAAGAAAGTATGGGAGTAAAAAAAATAGAAGGCACATATGGAAGGAATGAAAATGATAGGCTGGCTGCATCATATATAAACCATTATGTATTAAATGGAGCAGTAATAATGCCATTTTTTAATGATCCTATGGATTATGCAGCAAAGGAAAAGCTGGAAGAAGTTTATAAAGGAAGAAAAGTAATTCCTATCTATGCAAGAGAAATTATTTTAGGTGGTGGAAATATTCATTGTATAACCCAGCAGATGCCTAAATAAAGGAGGTTTTATTAATGAGGAAAATAAAAATTGCTGCAACACAAATGAAGTGTACATGGAATAAGGAAGAAACATTAAAGAAAGCAGAAGGGCTTGTAAGAAAAGCAGCAGCTGAAGGAGCAAAAATAATACTTCTTCAGGAATTATTTGAGACACCATATTTTTGCCAGAAAGAGAAATATGAATATTTAGATTTAGCCAAATCACTGGAAGAAAATACAGCAGTTAATTATTTTAAAGAAATTGCAAAAGAATTAGAAGTTGTTCTTCCAATAAGTTTTTTTGAAAGAGCGGGAAATACAACATTTAATTCTTTAGCAGTAATAGATGCTGATGGGACAGTTCTTGGTGTGTATAGAAAAACCCATATACCTGATGGTCACTGTTATGAAGAAAAATTTTATTTTTCACCTGGTGATACAGGTTTTAAGGTATGGAATACAAAGTATGCAAAAATAGGCGTAGGAATATGCTGGGATCAATGGTTTCCAGAAAGTGCAAGATCCATGGCACTTTTAGGTGCAGAAATCTTATTTTATCCTACAGCTATTGGAAGTGAACCCGTACTTAACGTTGATAGCAGCGGTCACTGGCAGAGATGTATGCAGGGACATGCGGCTGCAAATATTATGCCTTTAGTTGCGTCAAACAGAATTGGAACAGAAAAAGATGATGAATCTCAAATGACTTTTTATGGTTCGTCATTTATTGCTGATGAAAGTGGAAAAATTATAAAGCAGATGGATAAAGAAAATGAAGGCACAATTGTGTGTGAATTTGATTTAGATAAAGTTCAGGATAAAAGGAGATGCTGGGGAGTATACAGAGACAGAAGACCAGAAATGTATGAACCTATTATGAAAATGGATGCTTCTAAATAAAAGAAGGTTAAATATTAAATCGCAATAATTTTATGGATTAAATAGATGAGGAGAGATTTTTATGTTAAAAGATGAATTACCAAAGATTGTAAGTGGAAGTGTTCCTGGTCCGAAAGCAAAAGAAATGATAAAAAGGCGTGAAGATGCAGTTCCAAATGCAATAAAATGTATATACCCTGTTGTTATTGACAGAGCGGAAGGTGCAATTATACAGGATATTGATGGAAATAGATTTTTAGACTGGATTGGTGGTGTAGGAGTTTTAAATGTAGGTTTCAGCCATCCAGAAATAATAGAAGAAGTAAAAAAACAAAGTGAAAAGTATTTCCATGGAATGTTTAATATTGTAACCCATGAAGGTTATATAAAGCTTGCAGAAAAACTTAATGAAATAGTGCCTGTTAAAGGTAATAAAAAAAAGACTTATTTTGCAAACAGTGGTGCTGAAGCAGATGAAAATGCAGTAAAGGTAGCCAAAGCATTTACAAAGAGACCCAATATAATATGCTTTTCAGGAGCATTTCATGGAAGAACAAATCTTACTATGGCAATGACATCCAAAAAAGCATATGCCAAAGGACTTGGACCATTTCCAGAAGGAGTATATAGAGCTGAATACCCTTATCTTTATAGAAAACCACAAGGCATGACTGAAAAGGATGCAATTAAATACTATATAGATTCAATTTACAAAGTATTTGAAGAATGTTCACCAGCTGAATATGTTGCAGCTATAGTTGTTGAACCAGTACAAGGTGAAGGCGGCTTTATACCAGCACCTATTGAATGGGTTAAGGCAGTAAGAAAGATTTGTGATGAAAATGGAATAATGCTTATAGCAGATGAAGTTCAGTGTGGTTTCTGTAGAACAGGAAGAATGTTTGCTAGTGAATACTGGAAGGAAGCAGGGATTATGCCTGATATTTTGGCAACTGCAAAATCTATCGCGGCTGGGCTTCCGCTAAGTGCAATTGTAGCAAGAGAAGAATTAATGGAATCTGTTTTACCAGGAACCATTGGAGGTACATATTGTGGAAATCCTCTTGCATGTGCATCAGGTCTTAAAGCAATAGAAATTATGGAGAGAGAAAAATTAGCAGACAGAGCAATTGTTATAGGTGATAAAGTAAAGAAAAGATATAACCAGTGGAAAGAAAAATATGAGGTTATTGGAGATGTAAGAGGTCTTGGTGCAATGGTAGGAATTGAATTTGTTAAGGATAAAAAGACCAAGGAACCTAATGGGGATCTCGTTTTAAAAATTATTGCAGAAGCTGCCCAGAATGGACTTATGATTGAAAATAGCGGAACTTATGGGCAAGTTGTTAGATTTTTAGCACCACTTGTTATGACTGATGAACAGTTAGAAGCAGGATTAAAAATCTTTGAAGAAGCAATTAAAAAATCTATATAGAAAATTATGGAGGAAAATACAACATGAAATTTAATTATAATCTTCCTGTAAATATTTTATTTGGACGGGGAAGATGTGATGAAACAGGAACCATATGTAAGAGTTATGGAAAAAAAGCATTAATTGTAACAGGAAGAAGCAGTACTAAAAAAAGCGGACTTTTAAATAAAATTCAAAATAATCTTAAGGAAGCTGGAGTAAGTAGTATTGTTTTTGATAAAGTACAGCAGAATCCTCTTACAACAACAGCTTATGAAGGTGCAGAAGTTGCAAAACAAGAAGGCTGTGATGTAATTGTAGGAATTGGCGGAGGAAGTATAATGGATGCTGCCAAAGCTATAGCATTTATTACTTTAAATGAAGGCAGCATAAGCGATTACATTTTTGGAAAAAGAGCAAGTGATAAAGCACTTCCTATAATTCTAATACCTACAACATGTGGTACAGGCAGTGAAGGAAATGGTTTTGCAGTTCTTACTAATCCTGAAAATGGAGATAAGAAATCACTAAGGTGCAATGCTATTGTTGCAAAAGCTTCCATAATTGATCCAGAAGTTATGACAACAATGCCGAAATCTATATTAGCAAGTGTAGGTTTTGATGCTTTATGTCATAATATGGAAGCATATATTTCAAAAGCTTCTCAGCCTCTTACAGAAATTATGGCATGTCAAGGCATAAAACTTATTGGAGAAAATCTTATTAAAGCTTATGAAGATTCTGAAGATATGGAAGCTTATGAAGCAATTACATGGGCAAGTACCTTAGGGGGAATGGTAATAAATACAGCAGGTGTTACTGCTCCTCATGGAATGGAACATCCAGCGAGCGGACTTAGGAATATAGTTCATGGAAGAGGTCTTGCAGCTCTTACTCCTGTAATATATGAAGAATCAGTAAAATATGCAAAAGAAAAATTTGCACATATATCAAAACTTCTTGGAGGTAAAGATGAAAATGATTGTGTAGCTGTAATAAGAAAGCTTTTAAAGGATATTGATTTAGTAACAACTTTAGGTGAGCAGGGAATAAAAGAAGAAGATATAGACTGGATGGCAGAAAACTGTATTAAAGTATCCAGCACAAGTATGAAAATGCATCCTGTAGAATTCTCACTTGAAGACATAAAAAGATTATATAAAAAAGCATTATAAATAAGATGAGATATATGGAGGAATTCATTATGAAATTAAAGGATACAAAATTAACCAATGATGAATTAAAGAAACTTGTTAGCACTTACATGATTGATACTTATGAAAGATTCGATTTTGTAGCAGAAACAGCTAAGGATATGTATTTATATGATGAAAATGGTGAAGGTTATTTAGATTTCTATGGAGGAATAGCCGTAAACAGTGCAGGAAACTGTAATGAAAAAGTTGTACAGGCTATAAAGGATCAGGTTGATGATATTATCCATACATTTAATTATCCATATACAATTCCACAGGCATTACTTGCAAAGTTAATATGTGAAACAATAGGAATGGATAAAGTATTCTATCAAAATACAGGAACAGAAGCTAATGAAGCCATGATAAAAATGGCAAGAAAATATGGTGTAGAAAAGTATGGACCAGAAAAATATAATATAGTTACTGCAAAGGATGGTTTCCATGGCAGAACATATGGTTCAATGTCTGCAACAGGCCAGCCTGACAATGCATGTCAGATAGGATTCAAACCTATGGTTCCTGGTTTTACTTATGCTGAATATAATAATCTTCAATCTTTTAAGGATGCATGTACTGAAAATACAATAGCAATAATGATTGAACCAGTACAAGGTGAAGGTGGTGTATATCCTGCTACAATGGAATTTATGAAAGGTCTTAGGGAATTTTGTGATGAAAAAGGAATTCTTCTTCTTTTAGATGAAGTTCAGTCAGGATGGTGCAGAACAGGTAAGGTAATGGCATATATGCATTATGATGTTAAGCCTGATATAGTTTCAATGGCTAAAGCAATGGGAGGCGGAATGCCAATAGCTGCAATATGTGCAACTACGGAAGTGTCTAAAGCATTTACTTTAGGTTCACACGGAACTACATTTGGAGGTAATCCGGTATGCTGTGCAGCATCATTTGCCCAGATAAATGAACTGCTTGATAGAAATTTAGCTGGAAATGCACAAGAAATGGGAGAATATTTTATGACTAAATTAAAGAATCTTCCACATGTTAAAGAAGTAAGAGGAAAAGGATTATTTGTTGGCGTTGAGTTTGAAGATGATATAGCATTAGATGTTAAGCATGGATGTTTTCATAGGAAACTTTTAATAACTGCAATTGGAAGCAATATAATCAGAATGGTTCCTCCATTAATATTAAGTAAGGATGACTGTAATAAAGCATATAAAATTATTGAAGATACATTAAACAACATATATAAATAAATTAAATAATTTTTGTATATATATTACAAAATGATACAAAAATGATTGAATAATGGGAAAAAGTAATGTAAAATATAACTAACAAAGGCGTTATGTACAGATATATTTCTGTACATAACGCCTGTTTTGTTGTTAAGGGGGAGTGATTAGGTATGAATATAAGAAAAAAGGGTATTTTAACACTGGCATTATGCTTTTGTGCCATGATCATACTTACAACATTTTTTGGATGGAAGTATGTTTATAAAGTTACAACTGATATGAAAATGGAAGAGGGATTATCAGTATTAAGAAGTGTGGAAACCCTTATTGATAAGGAAAAATTTAAGGAAGTAAAAGAAGAAAAAGATATTAATAATAAATACTATAAGGAAATGGTTAAAAAACTAAATGATATAAGGATAAAAAATAATTTGCGTTATTTATATACAGAAAGTTATGATAATGATATTAATAATACATTCTATGTATTGGATGCATATGGAGAGAATGATCCTGAAGAAGAAAAAACATATCCAGGACTTAGCGTAAACAGTGATGAAGAAGTAGTAGATAAGCAAGAATTAATTATGGCACTTAAAGAAGGAAAAGAAACATGTATTAAAAATAATATTACAGATACATGGGGTGCTTTAATGTCATGCTACATTCCCATAAAAGATGATAATAATAATATAATAGGAGTACTTGGAGCAGATTTTTCAATAGAAAATGTACAAAATGAATGTAGAATGCTCTTATTAAAAATTGAATCTATAATAATTGCTTTCTGTATACTTACAGCAATAATTATTTATACTATTCTAAATAGAGGAATAACAAAGCCTATTGAAAGGTTAGTAAAGAGGTTGTCATCTATACAGTATGGAGATTTTTCTAAAGAAATAGATATTGATTTGGTAAAGCGTAAGGATGAAATTGGAATGATATGCCATTGTGCAGAAACCATGAGAAAATCAATAGCCCAAATAGCAGAAAATATAAGTATAAATACAGATAAGGTAAACAATGGAGTTAATGAAATTGTACAAAATATGGAAATATTATATTGTGGACTTAATAAAATAAATGATAATTCTCAAATGGTGTCAAGTGCAATGGAAGAAACAACAGCAGCAACAGAAGAGATAAATGCCACTTCTGAAAACATAAAAAACACAATGGAAATAGTAAGTGGAAATATTCAAACTGGAAAAATTGTGGCAGAAGTGATAAACAGTAAAATGGATAAGACAGAAAAAACAGCTGATGAAGCCAGAAGAACAACAAGTAAATTATATAATGAAGTGCAGACTAATTTAAATGATTCTCTTCATAAAATAAGAGTTATTGAACACATAAAAAAATCAACCAATATGATTTTGGAAATAAGTGATGAGACAAATCTTTTAGCACTTAATGCGTCAATAGAAGCTGCACGTGCAGGTGAACATGGAAAAGGTTTTTCAGTAGTTGCTACAGAAATAAGTGAGCTTGCTGAAAACACCAAGGAGGTAACAAAGAGCATGCAGGATGTAACAGAGAAAATATCTGATGCAATTGACGAACTTGTTCTAAATTCTTTAAAAGTATTAGATTTTATTGAAAACAATGTAAGTTCAGATTATGATTTCTTTATAAATAACAGTAAAGATTATAAGAATGATTGTAGTAATATAAAGTTATCTTTTGGAGATATAGATATGTCCAGCAAGGAATTACGAAATTCATTAAGTGCAATTTGTGCTGGAATAGATGAAATAGCTCTTGCCAGTAGTGAAACAACAAATAACATGGTGGAAATTGCTGAATCTGCATTAAAAGTAAATAAAAGAGCTGATGATATAATGGATAGAGTGAAAGATACAAAAGAAATATGTGATACTTTGAAAGGCTTAGTTCAAAATATAAAGTTCTAAGGCTGTATAAAAAATTTTGTGTAAACTGAATAAAAATAACTTCTTCTTGGCAATAATCAAAATAACAAATTATTACAAGAAGGAGTTTTTTATTATTCTATCCATTTCAGGAT
>CAZPRO010000073.1:0-10949 GCA_964588775.1 uncultured Clostridium sp. | reverse complement strand
ATGCAGGCTTCTTGCAGCCTGCCGGCTCAGCAAACATGCTGGGCGAACAAAAAAGTGACCATATTAAAAATTTATAATATGATCACTTTAAGTAAATTATTTAATTTCTATTCCTCTAATGTTAATTCCAATTCAACATTTTTTTCATTTCTAACAACTGTTATTTTTATTGTATCTCCAGCATTTTTAGATTGTTTAATTTCCTTTAACTTTTTATAAGTAATACATTCTTTTCCATCACATTTAACAATTATATCTCCTACTTTCATTCCTGCCTTTTCAGCTGGAGAGAATTCATCTACAGATATAACATAAATTCCTTGTTCTAAATTATGCTGCTTTGCTGTATCTTTATCTATTTCCCTTACTTTTATTCCAAAATTTAAAGTTGGTTTTGATAATGTATCTAATTTATTTTTTACTTCATTAATAGGAATGGCAAAACCTATTCCTTCTATGCTTTCTCCTATATTGCTTCCTATTTTCATAGAATTAATTCCAATTACCTGACCTTTGCTATTAACAAGAGGTCCTCCACTATTTCCTGGATTAATAGCCGTATCAGTTTGAATTAAATTAAGACTTTCTCCACTAGATGTTGAAACACTCCTATTATTCCCACTTATAACACCCTTTGTTAAGGTCTGAGCAAAATCCTTAGATAAAGGAGTACCTATTGCAATTACTTCTTCTCCTGGATACACTGAATCAGAATCACCAAGTTCAGCTACACCAGGTATTTCTACATCCTCACTAAGTTTTAACATAGCTACATCTCTTGACTCATCATAATTCACCACTTTTGCTGGTACTTCTTTATTATTGCTTAAAGTAACACTAAGTTCATTTTCACTTTTAACAACACTTTCAATAACATGATAATTAGTTAAAATATATCCTTCTTCGTTTATAATAAATCCAGATCCAATTCCTTCTACCTGCTGCTGTTGTGAATAGAATCCATAATAATTAATATTTTGAAATCCTTTTGTAGAAACTATTACCACTGCTGGAGATACTTTATTAAATGCTTCTGTTGCTGTAAGTGTCTCTCCTGATTCCTTAAATGATTGTGGTATATATTGAGTCTGAGATATTAGTTTATTTGAATTGTTTTTAACTATAAGACTATAGGTTATTGCACTTCCTGATATTCCTCCTAATAATGCTGCTAAGACAATGCCTGAAACAATTCCAAAACCCTTAAAAATTCTTCCTCTTTTTCTTTTCTTTTTTAAAGGATACTGTTCTCCCATATTATCAAAACATGATTTCCATGCAGTCTGTTCTCCATCATCTACTTGTATTGAATCAACATCTATAATTTTATTATCATTATTCATAAATAATTCCTCCTTCATTATATACTTATTGAACAATACTAACTATTTATTTAATATATACTTAGTATAAGATTATTATGTGTCAAACCAATGTCAATATTTATATTTTTTTCTCATAAAAAATAATATGCCCTCATGCAAACAAACTACTTATTGCTTAAAGGCATATCTTAATTATTGTTTCTTTTCTATCTTTTTTATATCTTTCAATATACTATTAATGCCATTAACTACAATATCACTATCTGATATTGAAAATACTTCACTGTCATTAGTATGCTGATATAGCTTTGTATATTTAGAATCTCCTATTTCTAATAACTTATCATTAGAATCCTTACTTATTATGTATAACGGTTTTCCCTCTAACATGTTCTGTTTTTGGCTGTCCATTTCATAATTGCCACATAAATTTTTTAACTCATTTGAAACAGCCTGCCTATAATTTTTTTTGTTTTCTAATTTTTTAAAATCCTCCAATTTGCTTTTAGAAAGATTATTTTGAAAATACTCATTCTCCAATGTGATTCCCAATTTATTCATTAATG
Source organism: uncultured Clostridium sp. (assembly GCA_964588775.1). Classification (GTDB taxonomy): domain Bacteria; phylum Bacillota; class Clostridia; order Clostridiales; family Clostridiaceae; genus Clostridium. The sequence goes on along the minus strand of CAZPRO010000073.1, from coordinate 9,058 downwards.
TTGTCAACATAAAATTTGCACCAATAGATTCCATTTTACTTCTATAATACTTAAAACCTATCTGTTTTTTTATGATTCCATTAGTTATATCTTCTTCACTAATTGGATCTATCAGTACAACTCCTGCTACTAGCTCTGGATATTTGCTGGCAAAATTGGTAATCACTAAACTTCCATATCTTTCACCAACTAATATATATGGCCCAACTAATCCAGTCTTTTTTAATAATATTTTTAAATCTTCAGCTTGTTCTTTAGGAGTTCTTAAGCTTCCTCCATCATTAAATCCATATCCTCGTCTGTTATATATAAAAGTTTGGTAGTTCCCTTCACGTTCAAGTTCATTACACACCTTATCCCATTGAAATAAAGTATTCCCAATATCACCATCCATTACTACTGTATATTGTCCGCTACCACTAACTTCATATTCCATCTTTTTTCCTTCTATACGGACATATTTAAATTTTGATTTCATTTTTGTTCCATCAATAATATCTATAGTTTTTTGAATTACAAAACCAATTAATATTAAGGATAATACTATTAAGAATATCCTTTTCATCAGTACAAAAACATTTATTTTTTCCTTTTTTAATTTATATATTCCATTGGAGTGTGATAATAAATTCATATCCTACCACCTAACTTTCAACTAATTTTAAATTAGGTTTTGCATTAATATCTAAATTACCTTTTATAGTATCATGATAGGTAAAATATGCTGCACTGGCTATCATGGCAGCATTATCTGTACATAATACAGCATCAGGAAACATTATTCTTATTCCATTTTTTTCTCCTTCCATAAGAAGTCTTTCCCTAAGACATTTATTAGATGCTACACCACCAGCTATGGCTATTTTATTAACCCTTTCTTTTGCACAGGTTAAAAATACATTGTCAACTAAAACATCTATTAAAGCTTTTTGAAAACTTGCTGCAACATCTGCATTATTGACTTCTACTTTTTGCATTTTTGATTTATTTAAATAATTTAAAACTGCTGATTTAAGTCCACTAAAAGAAAAATCTAATGTATCATCATGAAATTTTGCTTTAGGAAACACTATTGCATTTTCATTACCTTCTTTAGCTAATTTATCAATTTTAGGACCACCAGGATATCCAAGACCTAAAGCTCTAGCAACTTTATCATAAGCTTCTCCAGCAGCATCATCTCTTGTCTGTCCAATTACTTCAAATTTATTATAATCTTTTACATAAACTATAAATGTATGTCCTCCTGAAACAACCAGAGAAATGAATGGAGGCTCTAAATCCTTATGTGTAATAAAATTAGCACATATATGTCCTTTTATATGATTAACTGGAATTAATTCCTTCCCGCTTCCCAATGCAAGACCTTTTGCATACTGAAGTCCCACTAATAATGCACCAACAAGACCAGGTCCATAGGTTACACCAATTGCATCTATATCATTCAAAGTCATATCTGCTTCTTTTAAGGCTGCTTTAACTACCCAATCAACTGCTTCTATATGCATTCTTGAAGCAACTTCAGGTACAACCCCTCCAAATTTCTTATGTGTTTCTATTTGTGATGAAATAACATTTGATATTACTTTTCTTCCATTTATAACAATAGCCGCAGCTGTTTCATCACAGCTTGATTCTATTCCTAAAATAATTTTTCTATTCATATATATTACCTCTTACTTACATTATTATAAGTATTTATAAATTTCTAATTTTAATTTAAATTTCAATCATAACATATTATACTTTATATGTATGTGTTTATCAAATTCTTATTTTATATAATATGATTAATTATATTATGCACTTATCTAATCTATATAATATGCAAAGGAGACCTGAAATGCAGAATTACGCTAAAGTTATAGTAAAAGGTTCACCCATAACTAAATCAAATTTTAAACTCCATAATAATACTACAGGACGTGCTATCCTTCCATCTAATTCCGGACAATATTGTGACAGATATGCTTTATACGAACAAGAAATTGCACTAATAGCTCGTAGCCAAAATCCAGATACTATTCTAAATGAAAGTCTCATCGCTGTACTAAAAGTGTTTTATAAAAGTGAAAAAAGACATCCCGATACTATAAATATAAGCAAAAGTATTTTTGATGGTATTGAAAAAAGTGGTCTTATTGTTAATGATGCACAAATAACGCGAATTATAATAGAAGAATTTTATGATAAAGAAAATCCAAGATTTGAATTGGAACTATTTGGAGAAAGTTCCTATTGTTTAAATTATGTGATTAAGCCAAAGTCAGAACTATCTGCACCTAAAACATATAAATCATTTAAAAAGAATATTAGCAATTCCAAAAAGACTGTTTCTGTTGTAAATGCTAAAAATCCAACAGATAAAATATGTGACATATGTAACAATACTATTAATGATAATAATTATATTACTGCGGACAATGGCTCAAAGTACATTTGCAATAAATGCTTAAAAAAATTATTTTAATTATTTAAGGATGTGAATTTTTATGGTAAAAAATATAGATACAATTTTTATAGGTGATAGTTTAACTTCTGGCTATGGTGTACCTAAAAACAACTGCTGGGTATCCAAAATAATTGATTATTTTAATTTTAATGGTCTTAATAAAGGAATAAATGGTGATACTACTGCATCAATGCTTTCAAGATTTGAACAACATGTTATTGAATATAATCCCAAATTAGTTTTTATAATGGGAGGCTCCAATGATCTTATGCTTAGACGTTCTATTAATTATATAGCAGGCAATATAGAATTAATGATTAAGGATGCAGCAAAAAATAACATAAAGATTATTATTGGCATTCCTCCTTTTATTGTAGGCTCAATGGCATATAATTTATTTTCTCCCTTGTCAAATTATAGCTTAATTGAAACAGAGCTTATTGAACTAAAAAACACAATAATAAATTTATGTAATAACTTGCATATTAATTATATTGATTTCTATTCAGCAACTGAAAATAAGCCTAATCTATATTTAGATGGTATTCATCTAAATATAGATGGACATTACCTTCTTTTTCAAAAGGCTATTGCTGCTTTTACTGCATATACATAGATTTAATATAAGCAGCTGCCTGATTTCCACACTCTATTCCATTTATATTTTTTGTTTCAAATAACTTCTCTCCATATATAACATTTCCACAAGCAAAAAATCCTTCCTTTGATGTATTATATTTATTTAAGGTTAATACATCATTTAAATAGGGCATTTCTATTTTTTTCTTCTTTGCCAAAGTATTGTTAGATTCAAAATTAACACTTAAAACTAATTCATCACAACTAATTTCCTTTTGTGTATTGTCATCTATTTTTTGTATTATTACACTTTGTATTCTATCCTTTCCATTAACCCTAACTATTTTGCAATTGTCATAAATAGGAATATCAAACCCATCTAATATATTATCAATTTCAACTCCTCTAAGACTATCAAAAGACTGCTCTATAATTATTCCCTTTACATTGCCTCCTTCAATTTTTATTCTTCTTGCTACAATGAATGCCCATATATTCTTTGCAAGTATAACATTATCTTTTCCAGGAAGATATCCTTCAAGATTTATCATTTTGTGTACTTCTCCTAAAGTTTGAATTCCTACCAGCTTTTTTGTTATTAACACAGTTTCTCCAAAATATCTTTCTTTAGCTCCTGTAGCAAAAACTATTGCTGTTCCCTTTACCTTCTTGACTCCATCTTTTTCATTAACGTATGTAACACATTTATTTTCATCAACATCCAAGACCATTGTCTTTAATAAAATTTCCACATTATTTTTATCTATACTATCTTCCAAATAATCTACATATTCTGGACCTGTAACTGGTTTTCCCAAAATTTTTTCTCCAAATCCATTATGAATTAAAATATTCATAATACCGCCAATATACTCTTCTCCCTCCAAAAGTAATATGTTTTTTATTCCTTTATTAGTTGCACTTATTGCACATGTCATTCCTGACACACCTGCTCCAATAATTATCAAATCATAACTTCTCATTATATCTATTCCTCTTTTCACATTTATTTACTTTTTTATAAAATTACTTTATATATTCGAATTTTAAATATATAATTATAATATAAGTATAAAAAATTATTAATTGAGTGGTGATTATATGAAATTTAATTTTAGTTTTTCAAATATTAATATGAATATTCTTGCATTAATCCTTTATTTATGCGGAATTATAGGAATACTAGTATTTTTTCTTTTTATAATTCTTGCATTAAGAAAAAAAACAAAAGCCTCTTTAACATTATCCATAGTGCTGCTTTTTTTATCAATGGGATTACTTGGTTCTGGTTCATATTTTAAAATAAGATATGATAAAGAAAATCCTCCAGCTAATACTATTGTACAAAATCATAATACTTCTAATCAATCATCTAATGAAACATTATCAGAAAAAAAGCCTTCCATTGAAGATTTAAAATTTAATTATAATTTATCTTCTTTTGATAGTAATACAAAACAGGCAAATATGACAATAAAAAATTCTTCTGAATCCATCTTTAATGGACAAGTTGAAGTAGACTTTTTAAATTCAAGTGACCAACTAATAAATTCCATGACATTACAGGTAAAAGATCTTGTTCCAAATAAAACCTATTCTCCTGATGTTTTAGTAAGTAGTGATATTACTACATTAGAATATAAATTTAGTGGAACCTTTAGTGAAAATAACATAAAAGAAATTCCATATACTATAAACCAAATGTCTACAGGTAATAAATTTATAAGAATAAATGTAAGTGTTAATAATACTTCTAAAAATCATTTAGAACAAATTTGTAATGAAATAGCTTTTGAAAACAGTGATGCAGATTTTAATGGACTTCTTGTTTATTTTTATCCTGAAAATTGTCCATCTAATAATTTGAATTTTAATGATCTTGTTGCTGATTATTATTTAAATAATATTACTAAAACATCCACCTTTACTTATTATGATTAAAACAGAGCTGGAGTATAAAATTGAGTCATACAATATCTAACAATTACTTTCAAAAAGTTATTAAATATTGTTATTGTATTTTATACTTCAGCTCCATATTTTTACTTGCCTGCAATAGATAATTCTTTAACAACTACTGATGGTGAACCAATACTGCTCATAGGAAACTTTAAATCCATTCCTATCATTTCAATATTCTTAATAAGTTCAAAGAAATTTCCTGCTGCTGTTATTTGTTCAATAGGAAATGTTCTTTTACCATTTTCTATCATAAATCCTTTTGCAGCCAGCGAAAAATCTCCTGTAACTGAACTTGCTCCAGAATGAAGACCTGAAAATTCAGTTATTATTACACCATTTTTGACATATTGGCACAACTCTTCAAATGTATTTTCTAATGGTTTTATATACAGATTAGTTTCATCAACTCCTATGGTTGATGCATAAGAACTTTTAAATCCATTACCTGTTGATTTCTTTCCTGCCTTTTTAGCTGTTTTCAAATTATATAGCATAGTCATAAGCTTGCCTTCTTTAATTATTTCCTTTTTATATGTGGCAACCCCTTCATCATCAAAGGAACATGTTGCTAAACCATCTTCTAAAAGTGGATCATCAATTAATGTTACTATATCAGAAGCTATAATTTCTCCTTCTTTTTCATTTAATAAAGATAAACCCTTTTGAGCTTGTTCAGAATTGAATACAGAAGAAAAGGTTCCAAGCAAAGATACCATTGCCTCATTATTTATTATTGTTTTATATTTTCCTGAATTTATACTTTTTCCACCTATTCTTCCTAATGCTTCATCTAAAGCTTCTTTTGCTATTTTTTGTGGGTTTATATCTTCTATGGTTTTAGCCAACACATATCCCATACCATCATATTTTTTATTATCATCTTCTACTATTGGTATAACATATGCAGTTAAATTATTTCTTTTATTTCTTAAGTTAAGACCTTTGGAATTAATTATTCCATAGGTTCCTTTTCCATAACCAATTCCACATCCTTGAAAATTAACAACTTTATCACATTGTTTTTTACATTCTTTTTCCATTTCAAGTGCAAGTTCTATAAATTTATCTGGTTTAACTTTATCTATATTTTCCTTAAAGCTGTTTATATGTGTATACTTTTCATCACCAGCATAAATAAATTTTTCATCATTATTTTCAATAGATTCAGCAGCATATTTTGCATTTTTAATTAATGTTTTAACAGCTTCTAAATCTAAAATTTCTGTGTATGAATATCCCATTTTTCCATTTATCTTACCTCTGAAAGATAATCCAAATGATGAGTTTAGTTTATATTTTTCAACTTCTCCATTATATATATTTATACTTAAACTTTCTCCATCTGCATAATAAATTTCATATTCCTCAAACCCATTTTTTTTAGCTTCCTTAAACAATTCATCTTTAAATAGTTCAAATTCCATCTTATCTACCTCCTACTGTCATATTTTTTACTCTTATCATTGGCTGTCCGACATTGGTAGGTATGCTTCCAGAAGAAGACCCACACATTCCTTGAGCCAACTCAAGATTATTTCCAACCATATCTATATCTAAAAGAACTTCACTGCCTTTTCCTATAAGACTTGCCCCTCTTACTGGTTCTGTTATTTTACCATTTTTAACAAGATATCCTTCTACAACTGCAAAATTAAATTCTCCTGTTACAGGATTTACTGACCCTCCTCCCAATTTTTTAGCATATAATCCTTCATCCATGGACTTAATTATATCTTGTGGATTGTCATTTCCTGCCGCAATATAGGTATTTGTCATTCTTGATGTAGGCTGATATTTATAATTCTGTCTCCTAGAACTTCCTGTAGGATTCATATTCATTCGTCTTCCATTTAACTTATCAATCATATATCCCTTTAATATACCATTTTCAATTAATATATTTTTTTGTGTTTTATTCCCTTCATCATCAATATTCAATGATCCCCATGCATTAGGTATGGTTCCATCATCAATAGCTGTAACTTTACATGATGCTATTTTTTCTCCTAATTTATGTGCAAATATAGAATTTCCTTTTGCTACAGCAGTAGCTTCAAGCGCATGCCCACATGCCTCATGAAATATTACACCTCCAAAGCCATTATCAATAGCAACTGTCATTTTACCTGCAGGACAATTTTTTGCATGAAGCATTGTATGTGCTATTCTTGCTGCTTCTTTTCCATGTTCTGCTGGATTTATCTTATCAAACATTTCAATTCCCATATGCCTTCCTGGACCTTGAAAACCAGTTTGATTTTCATTATCTTTTGATGCTACCGCACTAACCGCCAGCCTTGTTCTTACTCTCGTATCTTCAACATATAATCCTTCGCTGTTAGCAATAAGAATATTCTGCTGTCTGTCAATATAATTTGCTACTACCTGTGAGATTTCTGAATTATAACTTTTTGCAGCACCATATGCTTCTTTTAGTATTCTTATTTTTTTATCATAGCTAACATCCTTAGGATAATAAATTATAGAGTGCATATTTTCAATTTCTTTATCATTCAATACAACACTTATGTCCTGTTTAACATCTCCTAATGCTAGTGCTGCTTTTACAGCTGTATCTAACAGACTGCTTAAACTATTACTATTGGTATATGCATAAACGCTTTTTAGTCCTTTAAATATTCTTATTCCTACACCATAAGTCCTTCCTCCTAAAGCATCATCAACTTTCCCATCTATTAATGCTATAGAACTATTCCATGTATCATCTTCAAATATTTCAGCAAAATCTCCACCTGTACATAAACATTTACTCAATACCTTTGAAACTATTTCTTTTGATAACATATTTCCTGCTATATATCTTTTTATACAGCAGTTTTCACCTCCTATTTAATTATTATTTGTATCCAAAATTATAATTCATATTCATTGTTTATCTTTTTAATCATTTTATCATATATTATTAATAAAATAAAAAAATGTTCTAATATAAATATACTATATATATTAAAACATCTTCCCATTTTATTTAATTGTTTTAAATTTATACCCTTTATCTTTTAAATAACTTATAATCTCTGGTAATGCCTTCGCTGTTTCTTCTTTGCCATAGTTATCATGCATTAAAATAATTGCTTTTTCTCTTCCATATGTACTAGTTTTAACTTCATATATAAGCTGTTCTGCTGTTTTTGCCTGACCTTCTGAATCTTTAGACAATGCATTCCAATCAATATAATAATACCCTCTGTCTTTTAGATATTGTCCTACATTATATTCATCATTCCATGACATATATCCTCCTGGAAATCTTATTATTCTTGTATGAAAATCATCTCCTAAAACATTTTTTAGGGATTCATTGGTTCTATTAATATCACTTACAAAATTAGTTGTACTAATAATACCATTTGGATATAAATATTCATAATTATGGGAATAAGTGTGATTTCCAATAGAATGCCCTTCATCATATTCACGTTTAAGAATATTTTTACTTTCTTCATTATAATTAACAGATTGGCCTAGAACAAAAAATGTAGCTTTTATATTCTCTTTTTTTAAAATATCTAAAATCATAGGAGTAACAGTAGTAGATGGTCCATCATCAAAAGTAAGATATACAATTTTTTCTCCATTAGCATCTTCCGGCATTTGCCCTAATGATTGTTGCTCCAAATATTTTTCTAAATATATTACATCTTCTCCTTGATCTTCACTATTATATTCACAATTTACAATTTTATCTTTATTTAAATTATTACTAACCTGCTTTATCCTAATATTATTGGAATCCTTTAATTCACTATTAAATAATGTAATAGCTAAGGAAGTGCTGCATATAACTGTCATTATTCCTAAAATAAAAAATAAAACAACAAATTTTATAATGGTATTCTTTTTTTTCTTTTGTTGTTTATTTCTTTCAACTCGTTTTCCCATGGAAATATCCCCTAAAATTTTAATACAAAATTCAGTCTATTTAATAATAAAATGTAATTATAAAAAATAAAAAGCCGATTATCTCGGCTAAATTATAATGCAGTATAAAAAAAATGGCTCCGCGAAGAGGACTCGAACCTCCAACCTATCGGTTAACAGCCG
>CAZPRO010000072.1:0-10964 GCA_964588775.1 uncultured Clostridium sp. | reverse complement strand
TTGATTTTTTCACCTCTTTACAAGAAGAATAATTCGCAGATAATAAAGATTCATTTTTAATATCTAAATCCTTATAATTATTTTTAAAAGATTCCCAAGACTCATCAACCTCAGTATTATATTTCCCAGATGGATTATCTTTCTCTCGTTTTTCAATCACCTCCAATACCTTTAAAATATATTTTACATCAGTTTCATCATTTAGAAATGGAGTATCCATTTTTATTATACTTTCTAATTCTTCAGTAGACATTTCTTTCAAAATATCCTCTCCATTTTCCTTGTTTCCCTTAATAGACATTTCTTAACCTCCTCATCAACTATATGTTATTATCTTGACTAAAAGTGACTATATCCTTTTTTAAACTTTTCTTTAACTCTTTGGACTCTCTTTTTACAAGCATCTAAACTTATCCCTAACTCTTTAGATATTTCTAATAAAGAGCATCTTTCTATCGCATATTTTTGTAACAAAAAAACTTCTTGTTCATTCAAACAACCTTTATATAAAATTATTGGATCAATCTCATCATTAACAGAGCCCATATTACTTTCATTAAACTCAAAGTTAGTTAGCAAAATTTTATTCGCCTGCATTATCTCCCTTTTAATATTACTTATAACAAATTTTAATGTATTCATCAGCCACCCATTAGGATTTGGACTACTCAGCAATTGTTCAACTTTATTCCAAGCAATTCTAAAAGTTTCTTGAACCGCTTCTTCAGCTAACGATTTACTGTTTAATTGATTTGTTGCATAAATATTTAGCTTAAAAAACATCTCTTTATAAAGAGCTTCAATCATTTTTTCTTTTTCTACATTATTAAATTTCATATTAGCCTCCCCTAATACAAACTACTCTCTTAATAACCTTTATTATAACACATTTCTACAAAGTACGATATAAAAAAGAGGGTGTCCTGAAATAACAATTTCTAGCGAATTGCCACAATATATTGCGTTTGCTGTATAGATTTGCACAACATATTGTAAGATCAAGCATTGCTCGCCCGATTTCAGGACACCCTCTCAAATTTCTACATTTTCATTTTTTATAATAACCTCTGTTATTTTTTCAGTTATGTTTTCACAAAGGTTTCCGACATTTTCAAGCTCATCTTTTTGTTTATTCACCAATTCTTTATCTGCTTTAATTCTTATTACAACATTATCTTCTTCATCACTTTCATTAATAGTAATCTCTTTACATTCCCCATTTACTTTATTTTCAATATCCTGTAGATATATCATATTTTCCTCCTACTAAATTAAGCTCACAATTTATAACTATATATTTTTACATGTTCTCCATTATTCATAGGAGCTTTTTCCATAAAAGTCCATCCCATTTTTTCATAATAATTATCAAGTTCTGTAATTAGATATAAATACTCATATCCTAGTCTTTTAGCTTCCTCTATACATTTTTGTTGTAACTTCTTACCTATACCATTATTTCTATACTCTTTTTTTACAATCATACCAGCCAACCAAGGAAATAAATCTTGCCTTGAAGTTAAATCATTTCTCCATAACGATACAACACCAACAACTTCATCCTTTATCTTAGCAATATACATTTGAGGAATATCATCTTTACTTATAGAATGTTGCGATCTATAAATAACATCATCTAATTTTGCACCATTCTTTCCAGCCCACTCTTTCCATATCCATTCAGATACTTCTGGCAAAAAGTTTTGCTCATCTGCCAAATTAACAATTACAATTTCATCAATTAACAAATTACTCACCCCTTAGTATTTTTTAGCTACTATTATTTACACATTCTTATTTATAACAATCTCTGTTAAATTACCTGTAATTCTTAATTTTAATGTATCACAAATGGATGCTATTTTTTCAAGCTCTGCTTTTTGTTCAGTATTAATGCCCAAGTCAGATTGTATCTTTATTACAAAATTGTTTCCATCTAATGTTTCATTAACATTTATTTCTTCGCTACCTGCATTTGCTCTATTTTCAATATCTTGACAGATTATATAAGGTACAATACCACCATTCATATCTATAAAACCAACAGCTTCAGATATTTCTAAATTTAACTTTATCTTCTTGAACCACATTTCTATTTTTAATAATTCTTGTATCATATTTAACATATTTTTAGGCGTCATTTGTCTTTGAGAGGATATATTTAATGCATTCATAGATGAATTTATTTTACTCATATTTTCTTTTATATACATTAATTTTTGCTCTAGCATTTCTTTATCATCTGAACTTATTTGAGTTTTATCTAACCAATCTTCTGCAAATATAACAGGTCCGTTCATTGCTGCTAATCTTTCTTTAATCTCTCCTGTTATCCAACTAATCTTATTTGCGAAATATTCATCCTTTTTGTTTCTTAATAGCTTTTCTTCAGCATTTCTTTTTACAATTCTCATTAATTCTGCTGCTCTTAATGCTGAGAGCACAATAAGTTCAAGTTCGTCAGTTCCCTCAGTTTTGTTAAAATAACCTTGTATTGTTAACCCTTCAAACATTTCTTTGGGAGGTTTTTGCCCTGCATATCCTGTTTGCAAAATTACTACAATATCTTTGTTAATTTCTCTTAAATTTTTAACAAGTTCTTCTCCAGTCATTTCAGGCATAAAATAATCTACTATCAAAACATCTACACTACTAGTTTTAAGTAATTCTAAAGCTTCCACAGGATTTCCCATTGACTTTATGTTATATCCTTTACTCATAAAATATAAAACTTTTGCATCTAAATATTCTGCCTCATCATCAACCATTAAAATTTTATAATCTCTTATTTCCATCATTATTCCCCCTTATTTTTTATAGGTAGTACTATATAAAATGTTGTTCCAATGCCTTCCTCAGTTTCAAATTTTAATTCCCCCCTAAATACTCCTTTAATTATAGAATTAGAGAAATATAAACCAAATCCCGTACCTCGTGAACCTTTTGTACTAACAATCTGTTTTAATAATCCTTCAGCAATTTTCGTAGGAATTCCGCCAGCATCATCTGCTATTTCTATTATAGCATTTTCATTTTCTTTATACGAGTTAATCTTTATTAAACCACCTTTATTCTCGTATGCCTGAATAGCATTAAGTATAATGTTAGTCACAACTTGTTCTAATTTTCCTACATCTCCGTCTAAATATATTTCTTCATTCTTTTCTATCGCTATTTTGCAATTATTTTTCTTTAACTCGGTTGATAAAAATAACTCTACACCTTCTACAACTTTGGACAATTCAAATAATTCAATTCGTTCACTTCCAAAGTTTCTTATTTGATCGCGAACACTATTAACTATTGTTGAAATTTTATTAATACTTTTTCTAACTAGTCCAATCATTCTTTCAAAATTCTCAATATCTTCAATAAGTTGATTTACTTCCTTAGCCGTCTGTTCATTTTTAGATAATTCTTTTATACTCTCATAAATATTACTTTCTTTAAACTTTTTTATTCCACCTTCAAAATAATCATTTCCTGTTATTATTGTAGATAGTGGAGTATTAATGTCATGAGCCATTCCTCCAGCAAGTTGTCCTAGTGTTACTAAACGTTCTTGTTCCATAAGTACATCTTGTGACTGTTTAATTTGTTGTATTTGCTCTTTTTCTAAATCAAGTATTTTATTAAATGCAAATTCTAGTTCCCCAATTTCATCATCTGATGTTATCGGTAATTTAGTTATTTTTTCTATCTCATCAGTATTCGCTGTTTCATTAAGTCTATTAGATACAGTCTTTATATCAAAAGCTATACTCTTTCCAAAGAATATCAAGATAACCAAATTCATAATTGCCAAAAGTACAAACGATACTGCATAATAAACAAGAATTTCATTAGATACTACATCATACTTTATCCCTACTGTTATATTTTCTCCATTTAACGCTACTTCTCTAATTACTGCTTGAACACTTGTATAATAATCATAAACTCGCCCACCGTTATCTTTTGAATAAAAGTCGATATAGCTTAAAAACTCATAATTTAATTCATTTCCATCCGATGTATATTTTTCATCATCAGATAGTATAAAATAACTATTATTAATGTGTTTATTTAATAACTTGTTTAGACCTGCTTTTAACTCATCTAAATTACTATATTCACTATCTAATGTACTTAATCTAAATTGATAATCATTAAACAATCCATCGCCTTTTTCGTCAACAAGTTTTGAATAACCAACTAAAGCAAATAATAACATCCCAGATATAAACATAGGTATTAATTGAATAAGAACTTTCTTTTGTATTCCATATTTTTTATTTAATATGTCTTGTTCATATAAGCCATGTTCTCTATATGTTCTACTTAATAAATCTGTGTACACAAATTTAACAAATATTAACGAAAAACCAGATACTATTGAGAATAACGAAAAAACTGTAATACTTAAACGAATTATTGTCATATAATCTACATTTATCAAAAGTAATATAGGCACCAAAATTATGATAGGTGCAAATATTTGAATCAAATATGTTTTATATGGCAAATTCAAACAGCTTTTTCTTAACTTTAACAAACTATCTTCATCTGTTTTTTTCTTTAATTTTTCTAGCTTATTTAGTTCATGATTAAACCATAATAAACTTATAATAAATACAATAACTGTAATACAAGCAAATTGTTGATTATATGTCATTCCCTCAATTATCTTTTGAAATTCTGTATTTACTGTTCCTTCCGGATAATTAAGTAACATCGGAATAAATGGGTAAAACACAAATACACAAAATATATTTATTATACTGTAAACCATAGCTACTACAATTTTATTATCTAAAAATCTTTTCTGCATCAAATCACCTTATCCCTCTTTTACTTTTTCGGTGCTTTCTACAATAAAACTTATATATTTTTCATCAATTTTTGGAAATACTATGTTCAACTCATTTAAAATATTTTTAGTATAATCATCCATAGCTATAATATTAGACACATATTTAAGTTCTCCTTTAGCTGTAAAATCATTTATAATTCCTGCTAATACTTGTGATTTATTCTGTGCTAACATTACTCTATTCTCAAATTCTTTTTCACTTATTTTTTCGACTTTATGCCCCAATACATTTATTTTATCAATAATATCTTTCAAATAAAAATTATTATTTAAGACATGGAAACAAGAATTATAATATCCTAAAAGTGCTACAACAGCCTTTGCAACATAATCTACCGGCAAAATATCTACCTCTTGTTCTAACAATGTATTAGATACACATTGTAGTTTCATTAGTGAGTATATTCTTAATATAAACGCATTTTCGTCAATATTAATTTGCATTTTACCATCAGAATATCTATTTGTTACTGTTCCTAGTCTGAATATGTTAGTTTTTATTCCTTTATTTCTAGCTTCTAGCACTAATTTTTCTGCCTCAAATTTGCTTTTAACATAGATATTACTTTCTACATCTTGCCCAATATCATAATCATTTTCAGTAAATTTTTTAATTCTTTCTTCTTCAGTTACTTTATAATTACCTGATACGGAAATAGTAGAAATATAGTTAAACACTATATTTTTCTTTTCACATAATTTCAAAACGTTTTCTGTGCCCTTAACATTAATATTATAAAACTCATTATAATTACCAAACGGCTTTACGATTGCAGCAGAATGAATAATATGTTGTATAGCATTTGATAATTTATTATATTCATCTACATTTAACCCTAAATTATCTTTCGTTATATCTCCACATATTACTTCCACTCGATTTAGTTTGTCATCAGCAAAATAGTATCCATAAATTTCTTCTAATCTTTTACTTGCTGTTGTTTTATCATTAGCTCTCACTAAACAATATATTTTCCCATTTGTTGTTTTTAACAATTCTTTTAAAATATGTACTCCAACAAATCCTGTTGAACCAGTAAGCAATATATTATCGTTTTCAATATTCTTATCTAATTTTAATCTCTGATTTACTTCATCTATTTTCATTAAATTTCTTTGTGTAGTTTTATTTCCTTTATTACTATTAATAAATTCAGCAAGTTCTTTAACTGTTGGATTTGCATATATATCTTGTGCTTTTATTCCCCAATTATATTGAAATACTCTACTTAAAATACTTATTACTGATAATGAGTCTGCACCTAATGTAAATACATTATCTGCTATTCCTATTTTCTTTAGATTTAATACTTCACACCAAACATCACACAATAATTTTTCAGTTTCATTTGTAGGTGCTATATAAATACTTTCGTGTTCTTCTGTCCTTCTCAAACTCTTTAATTTATTTACATCTAATTTCCCACTTTCTAAAAGAGGAATTTTATCTGTAAATACAAAATAAGAAGGTATCATATATGCCGGTAATTGTTTTAATAAGAATGTTCTTAATGCTTGTACAGAAATATCTGATTTAGTAATTACATAAGCAATTAAATATTTTCTATCTAATTCTTCATCATATTCGCTCATTACAATAGCATCATCTATTTCTGGATATTCTTTAATTCTTAACTTAATATCGTATATTTCAATTCTGTGCCCATTTATTTTAACTTGATGATCCTTTCTACCTATAAAATATATATCTCCTTTAGGTAGCCATCTAGCTATATCCCCTGTTCTATATAAAGTTTCAGCTTCATTAAATGGATTTTTTATAAATTTTTGTTCTGTAATTTCAGGATGATTTAAATAACCTCTAGCAATTCCTGCACCACCAATATATAATTCGCCCTCTATTCCTATCGGTAGCAAATTAAAGTTCTTATTTAGTATATAGCATTTTGTATTTGCTATCGGCTTTCCTAAAGTTACAATTCCATCATTACATTGTCCACTTATAGCATCAACAGTAATTTCTGTTGGCCCATAATGGTTAAATAAATTATATCCCCTTGAGATAATCTTATCCTTAAGTTCTGCTGGCAGTTCCTCTCCACCACAAATAACAACATTTAAACTCTCAACTTTTTCTGAATCTGCCAAAAGTTCTTTTAATGTTGCCGGAACAAACTGCATAATATTAATTTTATATTTATTTAAAGTATTTATAAATTTATATCTATCTAGCACAATTTCTTGAGGAATAACAAAAATCGTTGCACCATTTAACAATGTTACAATAATTTCTTCAACTGACACATCAAATGATATATTAGTGATTTGACCTATATTTCTATTCTGTGAAAGATTATATTTTTCTCCAAACCATTTAGCCAAACTTAAAACATTACGATGTTCTATCATTACTCCCTTTGGATTTCCTGTTGTTCCTGATGTATAAATTATATATGCTAAACTACTTGGTTCATTTCTCTTTTCTATATTTACATTTGTATTATTGATATTAATGTCATCTATGCAAATTACTTTGCCATCATAATTCGACAATTTATTTTGTTTATTAGTAATTAATATAGTTGAATGACTATCTTCTAACATATATTTCTTTCTATCTTTTGGATATTCAATATCTATAGGCAAATATGCACCACCAGATTTTAATACTGCTAAAATTGCCACTACTAAATCAATCGAACGAGGTAACACAATACCAATAATATGTTCTTTTGTTACTCCATTTTGTTGTAATAAATATGCTAAAGCATTTGCTCTTATATTTAGCTCATCATAAGTAATTTGATTTTTCCCTTCGACAACTGCAATTTTATCTTTAAAGCTTTCTAAATTATTATTAAAGATTTCATCAATTGTTTTGGTATTATCAAAATCCATATATGTATCATTAAATTCATTTAATAATTTGTTTTTTTCAGCTTCAGAAATCATTTCAACATTCTTAACTGTATTTTCCGAATTATCTACTGAATGCCATAAAATTCTAGTTATATGGTCATGTATAAATTCAATTTCTTTTTCAGCAAATACATCTACTAAATAATCATAATTTATTATTAAATTTCCGTCCGAATCTCTATCGTTTATATGAATTGTAATTCCATTATTCTGATGTCCACAAAAATGCCATCTAGTTGAATATTCGATACCGAAATCATTTTTCATAAATTTAGTATTTTGATAAGACACAACAATATCACAAAATCCTTTGTTTATACCATGTCTATCTTTTACATATTTTTGTACCTTTTCAAAAGGATATGACTGATGTCTCATTACTTTCATCAAATCAAGAGTTAATCTTTTGACAAACTCTAAAAACTTCTCATCTTCATTTAATTTTATAGGTAGTCCAACTGTATTTACGAACATTCCTAAAGTATTTTTATCTTTCTTGCCACTACGATTAAGCATCATAGTTCCTAGTGCTATATTAGTCTTATCTGTTATTCTATTTATATAAATTGATAATGCAGCCATATATAACGCAAATGGCGAAACATTATATTTTGAAGGAAACTCTTTAATGCAGTTATATAATTTATTTGGAAATACAAAAGTTTTTCTATTTGCTCTTGTACTCACATTATCATTTTTAGTCAATTTTAATGTAGTAACATCTGGTTCATCATAAAATTGTTCATTCCAAAATGTTTCGTCTTTAATAAACTTTTCTGATAATATATATTCTTGTTCATCTAATATATGCTTTTCATAACTTATAGCATTATTTTCAACGTCCACTTTTTCTAACAATTTACTATATATATCTACAACATTACTTCCTACTAATCCCATACTCCAAGCATCAGAAATTATGTGATTACTTTTATATAAAAAGCCACCTTCAGTTTCGTTTAACTTAAATAATGTAAAACTAAATAAATAATTATCAAAAAAATCAAATGGAATTAAAGCTTCTTTTTCTTCCCAAGCAAAAAACTCTTTTCTATCTCTGCCTGAAAAATCTACCATTTCAAAGTTAAAATCAGCAAAATCTTCTACATACTGTAATAATTGTCCATTTTGCTCTACTACTTTTATACGGATTCCATCATTGTTTTTGATAAATATATTAATAGCTTCAGAAAGCAATTTAAAATCAACATTAGTCTGTATCTTAACAGTACCAACTACATTGTTTATACTTGTTCCCTGATATAGCTTTTCTGTATAATATATACTCTTTTGCGAATATGTTAGTGGATATAACTTCATAAAAAAACCTCCAATACTACAAATACACCATATAACATTTTCAGCGTTTTTACAACA
Organism: uncultured Clostridium sp.; assembly: GCA_964588775.1. GTDB lineage: Bacteria > Bacillota > Clostridia > Clostridiales > Clostridiaceae > Clostridium. Next base: position 1,855 of record CAZPRO010000072.1, on the reverse strand, counting down.
TTTTTTTCTCTCAAAACTTCGACACATTTCTACATATTTTTTCAAAGTTGTTTTTTTATTATTTAACATATATGAAAAAGGCTAGTAATCGACATCACGACAATTACTAGCCCAATACTAAAAGTAGTTGCTTTTATAATTTAATTCTATCGCTTACATAATTAGCGACTTCATTTAAATTTAACCTAATTTGTTCCATTGAATCTCTGTCCCTAATTGTAACTGTATCATTTTCTAATGTGCCAAAATCAATTGTAACACAATAAGGCGTTCCTATTTCATCTTCTCTTCTATATCGTTTTCCAATAGAACCTGCTTCATCATAATCACACATAAAACTTTTGCTTAATTGTTTATATACTTCATAAGCTTTTGAAGATAACTTTTTAGTCAATGGCAATACCGCAACCTTATATGGTGCTATACTAGGTTTTAAGTGTAATACTGTTCTTATGTCATTCTCATCTATTTTTTCTTCATCATAAGCCTCACACAAAACAGCTAAAATTGCTCTATCTAATCCTACAGTTGATTCTATAATATATGGTATAAATCTTTCTCTAGTTTCTTACTCTAAATATTCCATATTCTTTCCTGAGAACTCTTGATGTCTACTTAAGTCGTAATCTGTCCTATTATGAGTTCCGTTAATTTCTCCCCAACCAAATGGAAATTCGTATTCTATATCACAAGCCTCCTTAGCATAATGAGCCAATTTCTCATGATTGTGATATCTTAAATGTTCTTCTTTTATTCCTAGTTCAACAAAAAATTTTTTTGCATATTCTTTAAAATGTACATATAATTCTGAATCCATACCTTTTTTACAGAAAGTTTGAAATTCCATTTGTTCAAATTCTATAATTCTGAAAGTAAAGTTTCCCGGTGTAATTTCATTTCTAAATGCTTTTCCTATTTGACCTATACTAAAAGGCAACTTAGTTCTTGTAGTTCTCAATACATTAAGATAATTTACATACTCACCTTGTGCATTTTCAGGACGTAAATAAATAATAGACTTATTATCTTCGACAGATCCTCTATATGTTTCAAACATCTGACTAAATTTTCTTATTTTTGTAAAATCATGTTTACCACATACAGGACATTTAACATTATTTTCTTCTATATATTTATCCATTTCTTCATAAGAAAGTGCATCTCCACTAACTTCCCCATCTGAAACTTCTGTTATAAAATTATCTGCTCTTAATCTAGTCTTACAACTTTTACAATCAATTTTAGGATCATAAAATGATGCAACATGCCCACTTGCTTCCCAAACTCTAGGATGCATCAATATGGCTGCATCAACTTCATAACTATTATCTCTTTCTTGTATAAACTTTTTTCTCCAAGCATCTTTTATAGCATTTTTTAATCTACTTCCTAATGGTCCATAATCCCATGTATTAGCTAAACCACCATATATCTCACTCCCTGGATATATAAATCCTCTATTTTTACATAGATTTACGATTTTTTCCATACTTTTTTCCATATACTTCTCCTCCTCTATATTTTTTATATAAAAAAACTTTCATCACTAGCCAAATTTACATCTAGCTAGGGACGAAAGTTAATCCGCGGTTCCACCCTAATTGATAACGCTTGTTATCCACTTGTTTATTATTGCTCCAAAGCTCCCCATGCAATCTTATCATTAGCATTTCACCAAATTGCTAATTCTCTATAAATAAAATTTACACTTTTTCTTCTTCATCGCAATTTCAATATTTTTTATATAATAACATCATTCACGAATTTTTTCAATATATTTCTATTTTTAACATATAAAACTCTGTAGGTTTGTCAAACATATGTCACACTTGTGCATAAATAAATACTTTGAAAT
>CAZPRO010000071.1:0-11179 GCA_964588775.1 uncultured Clostridium sp. | reverse complement strand
TTGGAGGACTTCTTGGACGTGCTCCTGTTATGAAGGTTAATGAAAAATCTTCAGAGCTATTTGCATCACGTGGGGGAAGAATTCCAGCACCAATCCATTCCTTTAAGAACTAGTAAAAATATTGAATTACGTGTTTAAAGATGAATCACATATATTTTTAATAGGAAAAAATGAACTAAAATAAATAACTTAGATACTAAAGTCCACTGAATGTCTGATAAATTGAGCAATCTAGTGGACTTCAATATTATTACGAATTATTGTGAAGAATATGGGAATTGGCAGGTATACAACATAAAATTTTTTGCTATTGTTAGCATATAAAAGATTTTTGAGGAGATGGAGATATGGATTTTAATTATATTATAGTCCTATTGTGTATATTATTAGTATTTATACTTTCATTGGCTATAATAATGGCAGTGAAAAATAGAGGTTACAAACTGAATAATAGGAACATTAAAAAAGTAATTGGTATTATAATATTAATAATTATTTTCTGTGGACTTGTATTCTCTGGGTTTATTTTTGCTTCTTCTATATTAAAAGGAAATATTTTTGATTCTGTTTTACAATTTCATAATAATGATGAAAATGTAAAATCTGAGAGTAGTAAAAAAGTTTTGAATAATGTGGTACTGCCTGATGCTGATTTTAGAGAAATTGATTATGAGAAGTTGTTTTGTGATATAAGGGAGGCTATGAATTTAGAAGGTGAAATGCTTTTTCATAATATTGATATTAGTGTAAATGAAAATAATAGGATAAGGGATATTTCTTTTTCTTTTATTGAAATTAAAAATGAAAGGTACTGTTATGCAGATGTATATTATAGTGAAGACTATGACAGTGAAAAAATGAATTTTATTTACCATTCTAGTTCTGATTCCTATGAGTTTGACAAATCCTTTAGAAAACAATATATGAAAATAGAAGATGCTGCCGAAATTATTACAAAATATATAAAGGTTATCAATATCAAAGACGCAGATGTAAGTATGTTTTTTGATGGAGATAAATGTACATCTACTGAGTATTTTTATAACTCAAATGATGAAGATCATTTTTATGACTATTATATTGTGGATTTTGATAATTTAAGTGTATCCAAAATGCCTCATGATTATAAATATGATCAATATGGAATATTTTCAGTTTTTCAAGTAACACAATATAAAGATGATAATAGCCATACAAGTAAATATGTATATGAATGGTAATAAATGAAGAAGTAAATTGAAATTTAAAACGGAACCTATAAAATAGAGTGGAGAAAAAACTATTTTATAGGTTCTTTACAATTTCAATTTTTTTATTCACCTCCATCTTTCTCGGCTTTGTTCTGCCTGTCAACTTCATTGTCTATTTTTATGTCTATAAAAGCCTTAAGTCTTGTATAATTTATAATCACACTGGCAAGATAAGTTTGAGAAATTGCAATGAATGGATCAATCAGAAGGGTTTTATCTCCTAAGCTTATTTCAAGATATTTTTCCTGTATTCTTAAAAGTGATACTGCATACAAGGCTATATAGCCCATAAGAACAAATTTTTGCCCAATAATAAATGTATCATCACCAGAAGAATCTTTTTCATTGGGGCTCAATATTTGATTTGTATCAATATTTCCAGCAGTTGTATATAATCCATATCCTATAACCAAAAAGGAAACTGCAAAATTTTCTAAATTTATTAATTTTAAATCCAAGGATTCTATATATTCTTCGTAATCTTCTTCTGTAGCATTACTGGTATTTTCATCTGCATTTTTTGGTTTAGTCATATGTAGTCCTCCATGTGAGTATATAAAGTAATATATGTTTCTAAACCACAATATGTGATAGCTTTTAATGGAGCAGTATATTCTGCTGGAGAATTTTGATTTTTGCTTTCATTACTTTAAAGGGAATAATATAGAAATTGATTAAAAAACTGAGTATGATATAATAATTTTTAGAAAACATATGTTTTGTAGTCTTTATTTTAGGAGTTATTATGTGGGATAAATTAAAAAGTATAATTGATAATGTAATATATTTGGATATAGAAACATCAGGCCTTCATGAAAATGTATGTGAAATAATAGAAATAGGCGCAGTTAAAGTAAAAGGGGGTAAAATTACTACATATTCAACTCTTATTAACCCAAAAGGAAGAATTCCTTCAGAAATTTATAATTTATGTACAGGGCTTACTCCTGAAATGCTAAAAAGTGCTCCTTCTCTATCAACAGTAAAAGAAAAGGTGTTATTATTTTTAGAAGATCTGCCTTTAATTTGTCATAATGGTGATTTTGAAAAAAGATTTTTAAATTATCATATGCCTTATGTGAAAAATTATATTATGGATTCATTAGAACTTGCAGCAATCCTTGAGCCAGCAAGAAAGGAATTTACTTTAAATGCTTTACTTAGGGACTTGACTTCAATAAATGAAAGGGAAGTTCATAGGGCATTAGATGACAGCATTCATACCTTAAAGGTGGTAAATAGTCTTTTATGCCGGCTTTTTGCAAAAGAAGAAAAAATATTAAGAGAAAAAGAACTTTATTCAAAACTTATGTCTGATTATGCACATTTAGGAAAATGGTGCTGGACAAAATATCTTTTAAAACCATTGTTTTTTAACTATGGAGAGTATGATTATGTAAATTATGATTATAATGATAAAAACATTATTTCAAATACTAATGAACATTTGAAAATAGAATATGAAAAATATGAGAAGTTATTTCAGGACTGCAGAATATGGAATAATGGAAAAAATTTTGGATATGAATACAGACCTAAACAAGAGGAGTTTGCACAAAAAATAAGAGAAAATATTGAGAAGGAATCAAGAATATTTATTGAAGCACCAACTGGCAGTGGAAAAACTTTTGCCTATATTACAATAGCAGCAATAATAAGTTATATAAATAAAATTAGGAAAAAAAGAGATTTTTCTAGTTTTGTCATTTCCACTAACACAAAAGAACTGCAAAATCAGTTAATTGAGAAAGATATACCTAATATAATTGAGAAACTGAATTTAAGTGATAAAATTAAGTACGGATATATAAAGGGAAAAAATAATTACATATGCATAAATAGATTGAATAAGTGCGAAAATATGGAATTAGATATTGAAGGTAATCTTGCACTGCTTTATTTGAGAAATTATTGTGAAAATGGAAATCATGGTGATATTGAAAATATAAACTATGCCATATATAAGCATTTTAATTTAGATAAATATATTAAGGAAGTAAATTGTGATAATGACAATTGTGAGCTTGAGCGATGTAAGAAAGCATGTTATTTGAAAAATCGATATAATGAACTTCCTGGTGAAAATATAACAGTGATAAATCATTCCCTTCTTGCATGCTGGCCTTATAGTGAAAAGAAAAAGATTAATCATTTAATTATAGATGAAAGTCATAATTTAATGGAAAAATGTTATGATTTCTTTAGTGAGGAATTTAATAGTGAAGAATTTTTGAAGTTTCTTGAAGGTATAGAAAAAGGACACAGTAATATTTTATTTCTTCTCTTCAATTTAAATGCAGCCTTTGGTCATAGAGAAGATATAGATAGAGATAAAATAAAGTATATGGTTAATGAAATAAAAGTAAACATAAATATGCTTATAAATGAATTTAGAAGTCTGAAACTTTGTAATGGTGAGTATAATTTTACAACGGAAATTTTTCTTCCACGAGAAGATATGAAATTTATAAAGAAACCTGTTTTTGAAGGAATAAGTGAATTGAAAAATAGTCTTTATCCTTTGTTAAAAATATTAAATGACTATGTATATAATATAGTAGGGGAAGAACCGGTAAAGGATGACCAGGATTATAAGAAAATAAATGATTATGTAAACAAAGTAAAAAAATCCTTTGATATTTTAGATAAATTCCTTCAGGTATCATCAAATTATGCAAAAGTTTTAGAAGTTGACAAGGAATATAGATATTTTAAATGTACAGTAGTACCTCTTCATGTAGATGAATTGGTTAATGAACATATGTTAAAAGATATAAAAAGTACTACATTTTTATCTGCAACATTGAGAATTGATAACAGCTTTTATCAAATGAAAAAACATTTAGGACAGATTAAAGCAAAAGAATTCATGATTTCTTCTGATTTTCAGTTAAAGACAAGGACAAAAATATTTGCACTTAATAATGTAGGAAGATATGATGAAGGAGCTTATATAAAAAAGGTATCAAGGTTCATATTTGAAAGTTCTAAAATAACAGATGGACATAGTATGGTGCTATTTAATAATAATGCTCGCAGGCAGCTTGTATTTGAGGAACTTCAATTTCTTACAAGAGGAACAAAATTCGAAATTCATATGAATAAAAAATCAATAGACCTTCTAAAAGATAAAGAAAGAAAAATAATAATACTAGGAAGCAAAGGCTTTTTTGAAGGAATTAATGCTCCAGGAGACTATTTGAATACAGTAATTCTTGATAAGCTGCCAAACTATAGTCCTGATTATCCTATACTTAAAGCCATAAGAGAATATGAAAAGAAAGATTATAAAAGTGTTAATTATCCTCAGCTGTGTATAAAGGTAAAGCAGGTTTATGGTAGACTAATAAGAAGTGTGTATGATTATGGGTATTTTGTAATACTTGACCCGGGACAAAATAACCTTACTTTAAAAAATATGGAAAGAGATTTAAATGGTCCTTCAATAATATCTGCATCATCAAATGAGGTTTTAAAAGAAATGGAATTTGATTATACAAATTGGAAAAGAGAGAATTTGAACAAATTAGTACTAAATATTAAAAATGGTAATAGAAGCATTGAAGAAGAATTCAATATTGAAAGCGAAAAAAATAAAATGTTTTGGTCCCTGGATAGAGTTGAAGAAAAATACTATTATTTTAGCAATATAAATTTAAAAATTCATGGAAAAATATGAAATGTGCTTAATGAAATTTTAAGTGTGCTTTTTTATGTTGAAGCATATATATATAAGAATGGCTAGGATTAGGAAAATATGATATAATTAATGCATGATAAGGTAAAGGAAGTGTATTTATGGAAGTAAATATAAAAAATATAGATAATAAAAAATATATAGAACTTATAGGAAAATTAGATGGTAATAGCAGCAATGAAGTTACTGATAAGGTTTTAGATGTATTAAATGAAAATAATAATATAATAATAGATATGAGTGATTGTCCTTATGTGTCAAGTGCAGGTCTTAGAACTTTACTTACCATTGGTAAAAATATAAAGCTTAATAAAGGACATATGAATATAATAAATTTGGCAGAAGAAGTTAAGGAAGTAATGGAAATGACAGGATTTGGCAGCATTTTTAAAGAGTTTGAAGATTAGGTTTGAAAAGGGTGATGAATATGATAAGGGTTGATAGCTATCCAACACATGAACATGATGGCATAAAGTATAGAATAGGGAAAGCACTTCCTTATGGAGCATCAATTGTTCCTCATGGAGTTAATTTTTCTATATTTTCCAAATATGCTACTTCATGCGAACTGGTACTTTATAGAAAGAGAGAAAAGGAACCTTATGCAATAATACCATTTCCAAAGGAATTTAGAATTGGAGATGTATATTCCATGATTGTTTTTGATATAGATTATGAGAATATAGAATATGGGTATAGAATGGATGGAAAGTTTGCTCCAAGAGAAGGCTTTTGGTTTAATAAAGACAAAGTATTACTGGATCCTTATGCTAAGCTGGTTTCAGGTAGAAGTGTTTATGGAGAACTGCCAGATGAAACAAATGAATTTCAACATAGAGGCAGGATTATATATGATGATTTTGATTGGGATGGAGATAGACAGCTGGAAACTCCAATGGAGGATCTTGTAATATATGAAACTCATGTAAGAAGTTTTACCAAAGATTCATCAAGTGGTGTTAAGCATGGAGGAACTTTTGCAGGAATCATTGAAAAAATACCTTATTTGAAGGAACTGGGAATAAACTGTATTGAACTGCTTCCTATATTTGAATTTGATGAATTTGAAAATTCAAGAATCATTAATGGCAAAAGACTATATAATTATTGGGGATATAGTACAGTCAATTTCTTTGCTCCTAAAGCAGGATATGCAGCAACTGGTAAGTATGGTATGGAGGCAGATGAATTAAAAAATCTTATAAAAACCCTTCACAAAAATAATATAGAAATTGTTTTGGATGTTGTGTTTAATCATACTGCTGAAGGAAATGAGAAAGGTCCATACATATCATATAGAGGGATAGATAATAAAACATATTATCTTCTTACCCCAAATGGTGAATATTATAACTTTAGTGGATGTGGAAATACTTTAAACTGTAATAATGCTATAGTTAGAAATTGCATATTAGATTGTTTAAGATACTGGGTTTCAGAATATCATATTGATGGATTTAGATTTGATTTGGCTTCCATACTGTCAAGGGATGAAAACGGAGCTCCAATGACAAATCCGCCATTGCTTGAAACTCTTGCTCATGATGCTATATTATCGAAGTGTAAACTTATTGCAGAAGCATGGGATGCAGGCGGACTATATCAAGTGGGAAATTTTCCATCATGGGGAAGATGGGCTGAATGGAATGGAAAATACAGAGATACAATAAGAAAGTTTTTAAAGGGCGATGCCTATGTTTCAAAGGAATTTGTTGACAGATTTATGGGGTCTAAGGATTTATATAGCAGCAGATCTTCTAATGCTTCTATTAATTTCATAACATGTCATGATGGATTTACATTATATGACCTTGTTTCATATAATGAGAAGCATAATATGGATAATGGCGAAAATAATAATGATGGAGCTAATGACAATAACAGCTGGAATTGTGGTGTTGAGGGAGATACTACAGATGTATCTATAAATGTTTTAAGAAAGAAGCAGATAAAAAATGCAGTTACAATGCTTTTAATGAGCAGGGGGATTCCAATGCTTTTAAGCGGAGATGAATTTGGAAATACTCAGTTTGGAAACAATAATGCTTATTGTCAGGATAATGAAATTTCATGGCTTAATTGGAACAAAATAAATGAAAATGAAGAAATATTTAATTATTTTAAACATATAATAAAATTTAGAAAAAATAATCCAGTATTAAGGAACAGTTCATATGATACAGATATAAATAAGACAGGATATCCAGAAGTTTCATGGCACAAGGAAAAGCCTTGGGCAGACAATTTTGATGATTGTCTTGTTTTAGGGGTTATGTATGTTCAGGATAAGGTTAAATATAATTTAGATGAGGATAAATTTATTTTTGTGGGTATGAACATGCATTGGGAGATGCATAAATTTGAACTTCCTATAATACCTAATGGTAAGAAGTGGTATATGATGTCTGATACATCATGTGAATTTGGTAAAGATATTTATGATGAAGGTGAAATGAGTCCAATTAGTGATCAGAACAGCATTATGATAAATCCTAGAAGTATAATCATTCTTATTGGCAGAAGATAATATTTCACCTGAAAATAAAGTGGGTGAGAGTTATGAAATGGTTAAAGAAAAAAGCAAGCTTAGATAATTTGAACACAATGATTGATTTTATTATGGAACATTTAAGACTGAATATTAAGGTGACTCAGCATATTGACATGGAAGTACGGCTTTTGTGTGAAGAGACTTTTATGAACATAATTACCCATGCATATCCTCATGAATATAAAAATATGTACATGTATGCAGGATATGAATATGATAAACAACATGAATGTATTATATTAAAGGTATGTGATTATGGAGTACCATTTAATCCACTAGAAGAGCAGGATCCTAATCTTGACACAGGAATACTTGAAAGAAAAGTAGGAGGGTTAGGGATTTTTCTCATAAAAAAGATTTCTGATATAATTGAGTATGAAAGAAAAGATGGAATGAATATATTGACAATAAAAAAATATTATCAGCCAATAGAATTAAATAACAACAAAGAAAAGAAAATTGGGAGTGAAAAAATTTGACCAAGCCTTTTTTAGCCGTTAACAGAAGAAGAGAGATTTCTAGAATAGTATGGAGTTCCATTATATTTGTATTGGCTGTTTTAATAGGAAAAAAGATAGGTATTTATACAGTGGAAAATGCAATTACTCCAGTTTTAGGATTGTATTTTGGAGCAGCAGGTGCTTTAGGTGTAGGAATAGGAAGCATATTTCAAAGTATAATTTATAATAATGTCCAAGGCAGCTATGTGGTTATGAAATTTATAGTGGCATTTTTTTATGCATATGCACCATACAAATTATGGTATACATTTAATATAAAAGATAAATGTGATATACCTAATCTTAATAATATTAAATCTATTTTGAGATATATTTATTTAACACTAATTGATTTTGCGGCTGTATATATTATGAACGAATTAATAGACAGTTTATATTTTAATAATCAAATAAATTTTGATATGCTGCTTTTGAACATATTTAATGATTTTAATTATATTATTATGATTGGAGTAGCTGTGCTGATTGCTATTTCCACCACTGATATAAAACCAAGTATACCTAAATCATCGTGTGGTATAAAATGGAATATGCATTATGATATATTAATATATGTAATTATTATATGTGAAGCATTATGCGTGTATTATGTATATTTAGAAAATAGCTGGAGCAGTAATGATGGAATTGTTTCATATAGTATTGCCGCTTCAGTAATTTTAATGATTTTGTTCATATTAGCACCTATAGGAAATAAAGCCAATATAGTTGAAATATCAAAAATGAGAGGAGTATTTTCTCTTAAAGGGAAAGTAACTATTGGATTTTTAATTTTTAGCATCATATTCATTTCAGCATTAGGAATAATAACTCACCTGGCATTCAGTACCACACTATGCGGAAATTATGAAATTTATAAAAAAATAAATCTTTTAATTGGTTTAAGCGGGTATTTTATATTTGCTCTTACTCTTATTGTGCTTCAGTATGTGCAGAGTAAAATTACTGAACCGATTCAGATTCTTTTTTATGCAGTTGAGAATTTTACAAAGACCAAATATGAAAATAATGTAAATGATGAAGAACTTATAAAAAAATGTAATTCAATAAAAACTGGTGATGAAATAGAAGAATTAGCCATAGCATTTGGAAAGATGATGAAAGATATAAAAGCTTATATGAAAAATCTTTCCACAGCTACAGCAAGAATAGAGAAGGAAGCCGCTGAATTAACTGTTGCAAGAAAAATACAGGAGTCCGTACTTCCACATACATTACCTAAAAATGATGAATTTGAAATTTATGCAAGTATAAATCCAGCAAAAGAAGTCAGTGGGGATTTTTATGATTTTTTTATTATAAATGATAGATATTTGGTGTTTCTAATAGCAGATGTATCAGGAAAAGGAGTTCCGGCTGCATTATTTATGATGACTGCTAAAACAACTATAAAAAATCTGTTTAGTAAATATAATGATATTAGTGAAGCAATATTTAAAGTTAATAATGCTTTATGTGAGAATAATGATACATTAATGTTTGTAACAGCATTTATATCAATAATAGATTTGGAAACAGGAATAATGTCTTACATTAATGCAGGACATAATCCGCCATTAATAAAAAAAGATGGAAAACCCTTTGATTATATGAGTGTGAAAAATAACTGTATTCTTGCAATTATGCCTAATGCAGAATTTGAAAAGCAGACTATACAATTAAAAAAAGGAGATATGATTTTTGTTTATACAGATGGAATAACAGAAGCCATGAATAAAGAAGGAAGCCTGTTTGGAGTAGAAAAATTAAAAAACAGTCTTAATAAGGAAATTACTGAAGAAACTAATATTTATGATATCGTTCCTTTAATAGAAAACCATATTGCCATATACAGGGATGGTCAAGAGCAAAATGATGATATTACAATGCTGGCATTTAGATTTCATGGAAAAGATAAGAATGAATAGGAGATATACAAAATAAAAATGAGTTTGATTGCAGAAATGAGAAAACAAAATAATTTTAATGAAAAAGAAATCAGTATAATAGAATTTCTTTTTACCAATTATGAGAAGCTGGCAAGTATGACATCTAAAGAAGTTGGAAATTATACTTTTACAAGTTCATCTTCAATAGTTCGTTTATGCCAGAAGCTGGGATGCAAAGGATACAGTGAGTTTAAGGTAAAATTTTTAAGTGAAATGAAGTATGCTGAAGAAATCAGAGGGGGAGAAAATTTAAGCTTAAGTGAAGAAGATAGTGTGAAATCAGTATTAAAGAAGGTGACTTTTGTTCAGAAGCAGACACTAGAGGATACAAAAAGTTACATATCTTCAGATAAAATAATGAAAATAACATCACTTCTTTCTGAAGCTGAATATATAGATTTTTTTGCCTATGATTTAAATATGTATATTGCACAATATGCTTGCAATCAGTTTTTTCACTGTGGGAAAATATCCAATGTCTGTAGTGCAGGCAATGAGCAGCAGCTCTTAGCCTTAACAGCAAAAGAAAATCATGTGGGAATTTTTATTAGTCGTAATGGAGAAAATTTAAAACTTATAGATACAGCTAAAATACTAAGAAAATCAAATGTAAAAACTATAGCAATAACAATGAATGAAAAAAGTACACTGGTCAGCCTGTGTGATGAATATATTCATGCTATACATAATGAAAAAATAGAGTACTTTGGATCTATTGTATTTTCAACATCTGTAAAATACATAATTGATATTTTGTATAGTATGCTTTTTGTTAATCAATATAAAGAACTCATGAATTTAAACAATGAATATGATGTATATGGAAAGAAATTTATTTATGACAGATAACATTATGAAACAGCGGTTCAAAATATTAAATGAAAAAGTAAAATATTTGAACGAAGCAACCAAATTATAGTGAGAATGTTGCGTAACGTTTTCAAGAATGTTAACATAATACATGAAAAGTATATGAAAATAAAGAAAGAGGCGTGATTAAATGAGAGAAGGTAAATTTCCAAAGGACTTTTTATGGGGGAGTGCTTCTGCATCTTATCAGATAGAGGGAGCTTATTTAGAAGGTGGTAAAGGATTATCAGTATGGGATGAATTTGTAAGAATTCCTGGAAAAACATTCAAAGGAACTAATGGAGACGTTGCAGTTGATCATTACCATAGATTTAAAGAAGATATAAAATTAATGTCTGAAATGGGATTAAAAACTTATCGTT
>CAZPRO010000070.1:0-11270 GCA_964588775.1 uncultured Clostridium sp. | reverse complement strand
TTACATTTTACTTAACTTATCATCAATAAACTGTTTACATATTTTAGGATTAGCTTTTCCTTGTGATTTCTTCATTACCTGTCCCATTAAGAATCCAGCAGCTTGTTTTTTACCAGCTTTGTAGTCTTGAACAGACTGAGGATTTGCTTCTATTACTTCATCAATAAGTTTTTCTAATTCATCACTTGAGCTTATCTGCATAAGTCCTTTGCTTTCAATTATTAAAGCAGGATCACTGTTTTCATCAAATATATTTTCAAGGACTTCACGGCCTATATTGTTGCTTATCTTTCCCTCTTGAACAAATTTTAATAATTTCGAGAAATTATCTGCTGTTAATTTCATTTCAAAAGATTCCATCTTTTTATCTTTTAATAATCTTAAAATATCAGTTAATATCCAGTTTACTGCACTCTTTGGCTCGATTCCATTTGAAACTACTTCTTCAAAGAACATAGAAAGAGCTTTATCTGAAATTAGAATATCCACTTCTTTTTCAGGTATATTATAATCCTTTAAAAATCTTTCCTTTTTAACATCAGGCATTTCAGGAAGAGATTCTTTTATATTTTTTATCTGATCATCATAAAGTATAACAGGAGGAAGATCTGGCTCAACTACATATCTGTAGTCATGTGCTTCTTCCTTAGAACGCATTGATATAGTCTTTCCTTTTGCTGCATCCCATCTTCTTGTTTCCTGAATGATTTTATATCCTTCGTTAAATCTTAATAATTCTGTCTGTCTTTTTTCTTCTTTTTTAAGTGCTTTTTCAAGTTCTCTAAATGAGTTAATATTTTTAAGTTCTACTTTTGTTCCATATTCTTCACTTCCCACAGGTCTAAGCGAAATGTTGGCATCACATCTAAGAGACCCCTGCTCCATTCTGCAGTCTGAAACTCCAGCATATTCAAGAACAGATTTTAACTTTCTTAAGAATGCTACTGCTTCATCAACACTTCTCATATCTGGTTCAGTAACTATTTCTGCAAGAGGAACCCCTACTCTGTTATAATCTATTAATGATACAGGTTCTCCTTCAACATGGACTAATTTTCCAGCATCTTCTTCAATATGAATTCTGTTTATTCTTACTTTTACATTTTTTCCTTCATGTTCAAATTCAACAAGTCCCTGGCCACATATAGGTTTATCAAATTGTGAAGTCTGATAGTTTTTAGGAAGGTCAGGATAAAAATAGTTTTTTCTGTCCATTTTATTAAACTTATTTATCTTACATCCTAGTGCAGTTCCTGCCTTAATCGCAAGATTAACTACTTCTTCATTTAATACAGGAAGAGTTCCTGGTACTCCTGTACATATTGGACATGTGTTTGTATTTGGTTTTGCACCAAACTTTGTAGAACATGAGCAGAATATTTTTGTTTTTGATTTTAATTCTGCATGTATTTCAAGACCTATTACTGTTTCGTAATTCATTTATCTCTCCTCCTATAACTCTACCTTTAAGCTCTGCTCTAAACTATAGGCTGCCTTAAAGATTTTTTCTTCACATAACATATCTCCCATAAGCTGAATTCCTATTGGAAGACCTTCCTTTGATTTTCCTCCTGGAAGTGAAATTGCAGGAATACCAGCAAGATTAACATTAATTGTATAAATATCTGCTAAATACATGGATAATGGATCCTGTTTCTTTTCTCCAATCTTAAATGGAAGTACTGGTGATACTGGTCCAAGTATAAGATCATATTTTTCAAATGTTTTAGATAAATCATTTTTTAATTTTTCCCTGAATTTTTCAGCTTTGTTATAGTATGCATCATAATACCCTGAACATAATGCATATGTACCAATCATTATTCTTCTCTTAACTTCTGGTCCAAAACCTTCAGTTCTGCTTTTTTCAACAAGTTCATCTACAGAATCAAATTGTTCTGGTCTGTATCCATATCTTATTCCATCATATCTTGAAAGGTTTGTTGATGCTTCAGCAGATGATATAATATAATAAGCTGCCAGACCATCTTTCATTATTGGAAGACTGAATTTTGCAACTTCTGCTCCATTTTCCTTTAATACATTAGCTGCTTTTAAAACAGTTTCTTTTATTTCTTCATCCAGACCTTCCCCAAAGAATTCTTCAGGAATTCCTATTTTCATACCCTTTACGCCATCTTTTAAAGATGCCATATAATCAGTTTCTTTTAGTTCTCTTATACTTGTTGAATCATAAAGATCAGTTCCAGCAATAATATTAAGCATATATGCACTGTCTTCTACATTTTGTGAAAATGGTCCTATCTGATCAAGAGATGAACCAAATGCTACTAAACCAAATCTTGATACCAAACCATATGTTGGTTTAAGCCCAACAACTCCACAAAATGCTGCTGGCTGCCTGATTGATCCTCCTGTATCTGAACCTAATGATACAGGACACATATCTGCACCTACTGCAGCTGCAGATCCACCTGATGAACCTCCTGGAACTCTGCTTAAATCTCTTGGATTATGAGTTGGTTTAAACGCTGAATTCTCTGTTGAAGAGCCCATTGCAAATTCATCCATATTTGTTTTTCCAATTATAATAGCATCTTCTGCTAGTAATTTCTTTATCACTGTTGCATCATATGGTGGAATAAAATCTTCAAGCATTTTAGATGCACATGTTGTAGCAGTTCCTTCTGTACAAATATTATCTTTTATAGCTATTGGTATTCCTGCTAATTTACCAAGTTTTTCGCCTTTTTTTATTCTTTCGTCTATTTTCTTTGCTTTATCTAGTGCTTCATCACAATTTAATGATAAAAATGCATTAACTGTACTTTCACTTTTTAGAATTTTATCTATATATTCTTTGACAATACTTTCGCTTGTTATTTCACCACTTTTAATTTTTTCTACCATTTCTTTTAATGTCATTTTCATTTTGCTTTACACCACCTTATTCAATAATCTTTGGTACTTTAATATAAGTCTCGTCCATAGATTTCACATTTCTAAATAAATTATTACATTCAAACTCTTTTACTTCATCTTTTCTAAATACAGGTTTCAATTCTTTTTCTTTTTTATCTTCTATTTCTAAATCCATTGCACTTAATGACTTAAAGTTTTCTAATATATTTTCAAATTCTCCTGCAAATTTCTCTGCTTCTTCTTCGCTGAATTTTAGTTTTGCAAGCATTGCTATGTATTGTACTTCTTTAATTGTTACATTCATTTATACACAACTCCTTTTTATTAATTTATTCATGTTATTTCATAGAAACACAGATTTCGGCTCTCTGCTTTCACAAAGAAACTCAGACTCACTTCGTTCCCCTAAGTAAGTTCAAGCAGCCAAATCACTTTTTATAAGGAACTTAATACTACATATTAAGTAAGCGATTCGCACAAAATCAAAGATTCCGGCTCTCTGCTTATTTCACTTAAGGTTCTAATCTCTTCATATCTCTTGGAAATAAAGCAGCTTCTCTTATGTTTGAAAGGTTTAATAACTGCTTAGTTATTCTTCCAAGCCCTATGGCAAATCCTCCATGTGGCGGCATACCATATTTGAATGTGTCTAAGTAGAAACCAAATGCATCTAAATCAAGTCCCCATCTTTCCATCTTATCTTTAAACATTTCATAATCATGTATTCTTTGTCCACCTGTGGTAATTTCCACTCCTTTAAATATAAGGTCAAAACTCTTTGTAACTTCATGATTATCTTCATATTCCATTGCATACATTGGTCTCTTAGCTGTTGGATATTCTGTTAAAAATACAAAATCTGAATTATATTCCTTCTTAATGTATTCATATAATAATGCTTCACCTTCATTATCAATATTTCCTACAGGAGATTTCTTTCCATATTCCTTAAGTAAAATTTCCTGTGCTTCATGAAGAGGGATTCTTGGAATTGTGAAGTCATCTGGAATTTCAATATCATACATTTTCAATTCTTCAGAGCATGTTTCTTTCAAATGCTTGTACATATATTTTAAGAATGCTTCTTCAATGTCCATTAAATCTGTTTCATCTTTAATAAATCCCATTTCAACATCAAGACTTACATATTCATTTAAATGTCTGTATGTGTTATGTAATTCTGCTCTATATGCATATCCAACTTCAAAAACTCTTTCAAAACCTGCACCAACCATCATCTGCTTATAAAACTGAGGACTTTGTGCTAAAAATGCTCTTTTTCCAAAATAATCAACTGTAAACATTTCTGAACCGCCTTCAGTACCTGAATTAATAATCTTAGGTGTATGAATTTCTTCAAATGAATTCTCCTTAAAGAATTTTCTGAAGCTTTCTTCTATTTCATTTTGTATTTTAAATACTGCTTTTCTTTTAGGATTTCTAAGACTTATTGTTCTGTAATCAAGCTGAGTTTCAAGGGCTACTTTTGTTTTATATCCCTGAACTTCAAATGGAAGCTTATCATAATAAACATTACCTACAATAGAAATACTTTCAACTCCAATTTCCTTTCCACCTGGTGCTTTTTCGTTATTACATACAGTACCAGTAACTTCTACTGAATTTTCAAGTCTTAAATCCTTTATATCATCTTTAGTACAAACAAGCTGTATTATTCCGCTTTTATCTCTAAGCATTACAAATGTTACATGAGATAAATCTCTGATTTTATGAATCCATCCTCTTAATAATATCTTTTCACCATCATGTTCCTTTACATCTTTAATAAATACTCTTTTCATTTTTTCTCTCCTTTTTACATTTTTAAAAATATTTTACATTTCGTTTTTTAAAAGTGTCAACCACTTCATTATTTTCACATTCTTATATAACAAAAAATCCCGCCTAATGTGCTTTTACACATTGAGACGAGATAAAATAATCTATTCCGCGGTACCACTCATATTAACTAAAAAATAGTTCACCTTAATAAATACAGAGGTACAAAATACAAAAAAGATACCTTTCGTTTTATAATACTACTCTATATCCTTCACTTGTAACGGCGCGAACCCGTCTAAGTCTACTCTTACCCCATTGTAATTTCGGTTAGATGCTAAGAAGTGTTCTTTCATTCAAGACTCATACAGATATTTCACCATCATCTGCTCTCTAAAAATCATCAATAGAATTACTTTTCTTCCTCACTGCATTTTTTATTTATCTTTAACATGTGTTTATTATATATTCATGTTTTTAATAAATCAATAACTTTTCTGGTTTTATTTTATTTTTTTATGAACAGCTTAATTTTATTTCGTATTTCTGCATTTCATCTTTCTTTTATTAAGCAGACTATACTTTTTCATTAGAAATATTAATTTTTATATAACAAACCATCTGTTGTAGACATTATATTTTTGTTGATTGTTAAATTTCTTTTTTAAATATATATCTTCTTAGACCACCATATTTTTCTTTTTCTTTTATTATTTCAAACCCCATACTCTTAATATTATTTACACTATATATATTATCCGGATCTGCTGTAGCACCTATATATTTCATGTTTTCTTCTGCAGCACATTCTTCAAGTATTCCAATAATTTTTCTTTGAAGATTATTCCCCCTATATTCTGGTAATACAATTGTTGATTCAAAGTTTACTGTTTTCAGTAAATCTTCTTCTTCAAATTCAAAATCATATCCATAATTTTCTTCATTAAGTTTATAAGCTGCACATACTCCTATGGCAATAAGTTCATCATTTTCACATGAAATACAGCCTATAACTGTACCAATATTATTAAGTATATTAATAAACTCATGTCGTGATGTATTAAAATAAAAATTCTTTTTATCTAATAAATCATATATTTTACTCTGCAGATTCATTATTTCATCTAAATATGAAATATCAAGTCTTTTAAAATATGCATTTACTTGACCTTTATTTCTCCGTTTTAATTTAATTGTTCTGTTCATTTTTCAATCCCCTATCCATGCTATTCTAAAATTGATATAATCCATCTGCCACATGACATACATTTATGTATTGTTATTACAAAAAGATCAAACTGCTTATTATCTGCAAGAAATCCCATAGCATCTCTTTCTTTCTTAGTTACAAACTCATCATTTTCATCAACATATCCTACAATTTCTACAAGATAATTTTTCTTTGTATTGCTGCAGCATATGTTATCTCCTGCTATATGAATAACCTCATATGTAAGTTCATCCTGAAGTTCCTGTACTATTTCTATAATATCTTCATATTCTTTAATGTCTTCCATAAAATCTTCTTCATAAAATTCCAAATCTTTAATTTGAAACAATTTATTCATGTTATCATCCTCCTTTTATTTGTCATTCTTTTAATGCTTTTTTAATTTAAATTATAACAGTATTTATTAAAAGAGTATACGGAAATCTCCTTATTTGAAAACTAAATGCTATATACTAAATACAAAAAAGAAAGAGCTGTTTTAAATTAGCTTTCCATCTTTAAAACAACTCTTTATACCTTACTAATTATTCTTATTTAACCTTATTGTAACCTTAAATAAATCTCCATCTAATTCTAAATTAAAGGTTCCATTTTGAGCTTCAGTAAAGCTTTTAACTATTGCCAATCCCAGACCTGATCCTTCTGTATTTCTTGATTTATCTCCACGCTGAAATCTTTCTACAATTTCATCTGGTTTAAAGTCAATTTCATTTGCTGATATATTTTTTATTACTACAACAGCTTCATTATCATTATTTATAATCTGTACATATACTCTTGAGTTTTCCATTGCATATTTACAAACATTATTTAATAAATTTTCAAATATTCTGTATGTTTTTGCACCATCTAAAGATAATGTAACTTTTTCAGATGGATAATCACATTTAAGTTCAAGACCTGAACTCTTAAGTTTATCTTCAAATTCAACTATTGTCTGTTTCATAAGCTGCACAATATCAACATCACCTAAATTAAGCTTAATATTACCACTGGTTGCTTTACTTACTTCAAACAAATCTTCAATAAGTACTTTTAATCTCTGAGATTTTTTATCTAATGTTTCAATATACTCTTTTCTTTCTTCTTCTGTAATTTCCGGTTTTTTTAGGAGATCAACATAAGTTATTATTGATGTTAATGGAGTTTTTAAGTCATGAGATACATTTGATATAAGTTCTGTTTTCATTTTCTGACTTTTCACTTCTTCATCAACTGCATTTTTAAAACCTGATTTTATATTCATTACTGACTGAAGTATGGGATTAAATATGCCTAAATCTTCATTCATTTCAATATCCAGATTTCCATTACTAATTTGGTTTGTTACATTTATTAATTTTGAAAATTTTTCTTTAATATTATTCATATATTTCATGAGAATAATGAATAGTGCAACAGAATATACCAGTGCTGCTATTATTCCAAAAAAACATATAATAGAAATAAATGATACTATAAAGAAATTTATAACAACTATTTTTAAAATCATTTTATTTGATTTATCCTTTAAATCCATATGATATATATCGTTTTTTAGTTTTAAAACCATTTTTCTTACAAAATTAAATGTTTTATATAAAATAGTATTATCTTTATAATATTTAAACAAACCTGTTATTAATATATATTTTAACAGCATGACACCTGTAAAAATTGAATATATGGTTGTAATCCATAATCCTATATTTAAAACATTAGATATAATATTTGAATACATTCCGCCCATGTTAAGATCATTTAAAATCCGTATAAGACTTCCATCTAAAGTTCCTTGAACTCCATAAGTTCCTATTACCAAAGTAATATATGCAAGTATTCCATAAATTATTATGGCTATTTCTAATGGAATCTTTTTAACAATTCTGCTATACATTATTTTTATCCCTATTTTATATGGAACTAAAAGTGAACCTAATAAAAATATAATGCATACGCTTACTACAAATGCTGCTACCATTCCTGTACTTACACTTGTTTCAAAGTCTGTTTTTATTCTGCTAAATTCATCATTATATTTTAATGTTTTTGGCAATGCATAAATTATGGTGCTATTTTTTATTTTATTTATTTCTATTTTTAGTTTACTATTTTCACCATAGCCTTCAATATACCATGTAGAATTATTATTAATTTCTGAATATAATCTTTGTTCATCTATTCCATAAGAATTTACTATAGATATATACCCATTTTCATCAAAAGTCATTTTTATATAACAATCATAATTATCTTTCACTTTATTTAAGTTTAAAATATCATTATTACTGTTAGTTTTTATAACTTTATTATCTTTACTTAAAACTGCATATTGAATATTTTTATAGTTATATTTAACATCTGTATTTGCATCATTATATCTCTGTTCTAAATTATTCCCAATGATTTTTTTTATTTTTTCTTCATTCACATTATTGTAATCAGGCAGATACTCACTTTCTTCTGCATTTTCATAATACGCATCATCATTTAACTCATAAGATTTTATATACACATCTTCTAAAGAATTATTTTTTCCACTATCATAATCAGTTATATCTTTTAAAAAATAAAAATCAGCACTGTTTATAATACTTCCTATTTCACAGGTAAAATATTTATCTTTTATTGCCTTATTACCATTTTCCTTAATAATTGGATAAAAGCTCATTATAATTGCTATTATTACTGCCATTATTACAATTGAAATAATGTTTAATTTTATATTTGAATCATTTCTGTTTTTCAATTTTATACCCAACTCCCCACACTACCTTTAAATATTTAGGATTCTTTGCATCAAATTCAATTTTTTCTCTTATATTTCTTACATGAACCATAACTGTATCTGTATTTACTGCTTCTTCATTCCATACATTTTCGTAAATTTCATCTGCTGAAAACACTCTTCCAGGATTTTTCATTAATAAATGTAGTATTTTAAACTCAATAGGAGTAACCTTAATGTTCTCTCCATCCACCATTACTTCTTTAGTTTCTGCATTCAATTCTAAGCCGCCTACAATTAGATTATTATTTTTTACTTCCAGGTTATTTATTAAATTTAAATATTTTGAATATCTTCTAAGCTGAGAATTTACTCTTGCAATAAGCTCCATAGGATTAAATGGCTTTGTAACATAATCATCAGCACCTATATTAAGTCCTGTTATTTTGTCTATTTCCTCTGATTTTGCTGTAAGCATTATTACTGGAAAGTCATAATTCTCACGAAGCTTCATAACCATGGCTGTTCCATCCATTTTAGGCATCATTATATCAACAATGGAAAGATGTATTTCATTGTTTGCTATTATATCAAGACCCTCAACTCCATTATGAGCTTTAAACACATTGTATCCCTGATTTTTTAAATATATTTCAATACCATCACAAATTTCTATTTCATCCTCAACAATTAAAACATTATATGCTATCATTTATTATCCCTCACTATTTTTTTATATAAGTATATAATATCATATACTTTCTTTATTTAATAACTGTATAGCATTACTATGTTCAATATATCTGCTCATATAAATTAATATTAAAATTCCCCATAAAATAAGCATAATCATAAGTACAAAAATATTTTTAACTCCTCCTTCTAAAAATATAAACTTAATACTCCCCAGCATATGCTCTGCTCCTTTCTTTAAATTACAAATTAATAATAACTTTAAAGTTTAAAATTAAACCTGTTATAAATCGAAAAAAATTCTAAAGAAAAGAAAAAAGATTAATAAATGTTTAACACTTACTAATCTATATAATGTCTATTATTAAGTTCTTTATAATATCTATTGCTAAATAAAAAATCAATCTTTTCCTTTACTCTTCTCTGTCAAAATCTCCTGCTACATCTTTACTTTCATGAGAATCAGATCCATATACTTTTTTTATTCCTAATTTCTCCACAAGTTCTGCAAATAATCCTTGTACATAAATTTCACCACAATACGGCTTTCTATATCCTGCAGTATTAACATCAACCTCATAATCCCTTGCCTTTATTTCCTGTGCAAGTTCTCTTATAAGTTTCTCATTTTTATATTCAATAGGATATAGTTTGTTAAAAATTCTAATTAAATTGGGATGTCCAATTCTTTTAGGTTTAAATTGTCCCAAATCGCTTTTTACCGCTTTTATTAGTGTTTCATAGTATTTATCATAAACTTTTTCAACACTTCCAAGCTTTTTTACTGCTCTCTCAAAGCCATCAACACCATCAATATCAGTATATTCATCACCTATTTTTATAAAGTGGACAGACAAAATAGAATCTTCCAAATACTTCCCAAATTCATTTAAAAGCCCTTTTGTTTTTTCTTCATATCCTTCAATGTATCCAGCTTCACATCCGCTGTTTATCTTAATTTTATCTTTATACTTTTCTTTTAGTAATTTTAGTTCTTCAAAATATTTATACATTGCTTCTTTTGATGGTGCACATTCATCTAAAAATTCTCTGTCATCCATAAAATATGCTGGTTTTGGCAGATGTTCTGTAAAACTTATTTCTTTTAAGCCCTTCTTTAAAGCCATTTCAACATAGCTTTCAAATGTATCACCGGTTCCATGTGGACAAAATGGAGAATGTATATGCCCATCTCTGTATATTTTTTCTTTTGACATTGTATCTTCCCCCTTATTATTCTGTTACTTTTACCTGTAATCCTCTCATTATATCAATAACCTTCTCATGTATTTCTTCATCATTACTTGCACATAAATTTTTATTTACTATTATCTGTGAATTTACATATTTAGATTGAAATGTGCACACGTTGCTTATAACACATATATTAGATACCAGTCCAACAAGTTCTATGATATCCACATCCCCAGTCTGATTATATATATCTATAATATCTTCTGGTGCAACCCCAAATGATTCCTTTTTTATATGAATTGTATCTGCTGTATTTTTAAATTCTGCTATTTTTCCATACAGCTCATGCCCCTGAGTATTTTCTATACAGTGTTTTATTGGAAGATTTACACCTTCACGAGTTTCCATATAATTATCATAATGTGTATCATAAGTAAATATAACTTTATTTCCTTCATTTAAATATTCAGTAACCTTTTTGTAAATTTTATCTTCTAATGATTCTGCTTTTTTAAACCCTAGAGACCCATTAACAAAATCATTCTGATAATCAACAACAACTAATATTTTTTTCATAAAATTTAATACCTCCTTTATAACAAAAGTGGCTTCGCCACGCTTTTAGCCTTCCATTACAAAATTTCATTTTTTCAGACAAATAACTATTTATCTTTATTATAATAAATAGTCACTTTTTTTACCAATATTATTTATTTTTATTCACATAAAAATATGAACTTCATAATATATTTATTAGATGATAACTTACAATGAGAGGAAAAA
>CAZPRO010000069.1:0-11634 GCA_964588775.1 uncultured Clostridium sp. | reverse complement strand
CTTCGTCACACCTATGCAACATTACAATTTGAAATAAGATTACAAAGATTAAATAACCTTAGTAGACCAATCCTCACAATTCCAAATTTCAGTAACCACATCCCTATAAAATTCAGGTTCATGTGAAACAAGCAAGATTGTTCCCTTATATTCCTTAAGTGCTCTTTTAAGTTCATCTTTTGCATCAACATCAAGATGATTTGTAGGTTCGTCTAAAATTAATATATTTGTTTCACTATTTAAAATCTTACATAATCTAACCTTTGCAGCTTCTCCTCCTGATAATACTCTTATTTGAGATTCAAGCTGTTTTGTTGTAAGTCCGCATTTAGCCAACGCTGCTCTAATCTGATACTGAGTAAATCCCGGAAATTCCTGCCATACTTCTTCAATACAGGTATTGCTGTTATTGCCTCTGTCTTCCTGTTCAAAATATCCTATGTACTGATAATCACCTAATTGAACTTCTCCACTTATGGGCTTAATTTTCCCTAAAAGACTTTTTAATAATGTAGATTTTCCAAGTCCGTTTGCTCCAACTAAAGCAATTTTCTGACCTCTCTCCATTGATATGTTTAAAGGCTTTGTAAGTGGAGAATCATATCCTATAACCAGATCCTTTGTTTCAAAAATAACCTTTCCTGATGTTCTTGCCATTTTAAAATTAAATTCAGGCTTTGGCTTTTCTGCCATAAGTTCGATTTTTTCCATTTTATCAAGCTTCTTCTGTCTTGATTTTGCCATATTTGCTGTTGCTACATTTGCCTTATTTCTTGCTACGAAATCTTCAAGTCTTGCAATTTCCTTCTGCTGTTTTTCATAGGCAGCTTCAAGTTTCTTTTTGTTTTCAGCATATATTCTTTGGAATTCATCATAATCACCTACATATCTTGTAAGCTTTCTTTCTTCAACATGATAAATTAAGTTAACAACAGAATTTAAAAATGGTATATCATGGGAAATTAGTATAAATGCATTTTCATAATTTTGAAGATATCTTTTAAGCCATTCTATATGTTCTTCATCAAGATAGTTTGTAGGCTCATCCAAAAGAAGAATATCTGGATTCTGAAGTAATAACTTGCCTAAAAGAATTTTTGTTCTCTGTCCTCCTGATAAATCATCAACATCTCTGTCTAACCCTAAATCTAAAAGACCAAGCCCCTTTGCAACTTCTTCTATTTTAGGATCTATTACATAAAAACCATTATGGTCAAGCATATCCTGAATAACTGCTGTTCTGTCTAACATTTTGTTCAATTCATCTTCAGTACAGTCTCCCATTTTTTCATATAATTCATTCATTTCTTTTTCTAAATCAAAAAGATATCTGAATGCATCACCAAGTGCATCTCTTATGCTCTGCCCTTTAGTTAATACTGCATGCTGATCCATATATCCTACTCTTACATTATTAGACCATTCAACTTTTCCTTCATCTGGCTGAAGATGACCTGTTACTATATTCATAAATGTTGATTTACCTTCACCATTAGCTCCAATAAGACCAACATGTTCTCCCTTTAATAGTCTGAATGAAACATCTTCAAAGATTGCTCTGTCTCCAAAACCATGATTCATATCTTTAACTAATAATACACTCATTTCATTCCTCCAAAATTTCATATTTATTCCTTCACTTTTGCATTACTTTTATAGTTTATATGATTTATTATATATGTGTCAAAACTTTTTATATTTAACTAATTTAAATATAATCAGCCTTTCAATAATTTATGCACTTTGGTATAATGTATGAATAATTGTAAATAATAATTATATATGTTTTTAAGGAGATTTTTATGGATTATTTTTTATTAGTAATTGGTTTTGTCCTTTTAATAAAGGGCGCAGATATTTTTGTTGATGGTGCTTCAACCATAGCCAAAAAAATTGGTATACCATCAGTTATTGTAGGTCTTACAATAGTTTCACTGGGAACAAGTGCTCCAGAACTTGCAGTAAGTATAATTTCAGCATTAAATGGCAGTAATGATATAGCTGTAGGTAATGTTTTAGGTTCAAATTTATTTAATTCTCTTATGGTTTTAGGTGTAACAACAATTGTTCTTCCTTTAATCATAATAAAAAGCAAAATCAGAAATGATTTCTTTGTATGTATTGGAGTTTCACTGCTGCTTTTATTTCTTACTTTTAATGGTAAAATATTTGGAAGCGAATCAAATATTCTTTCAAGATTTGATGGAATAATCTTAATAATATTATGTATATGTTATGTAGCATACTTAGTTTTTAAATCTTTTAAAACAGAAAATGAACCCTTAACTGAAAAAGAAAAAAATGCTAATGTATTTGCAAAAATTTTTCTTATGGTAATTGGTGTTATTGCCATTGTATATGGTGGCGATTTTGTTGTTGATAGCACTTCAAATATAGCCAAAAATTTTGGAATGAGCGAAAAACTTGTAGGATTAACAATAGTTGCAATGGGAACTTCTCTTCCAGAACTTGTAACTTCCATAGTAGCTTCTTTAAAAGGTGAAAATGATATTGCATTAGGTAACGTTCTTGGTTCAAATATATTTAACATATTACTAATACTTGGAGTTTCATCTGCAATAAGTCCAATTGTTGTAAGTCCATCAATGTTTTTTGATTTTATTTACTTAATAGCCATAACACTTTTCATATTTATTCTTGTTTTCCTTCTTGGTAAAAACAAAGAAAAAAAACTTACTCGTTTTGAAGGTTTTATATTAGTTGCTCTATATGCTGCTTATATGATATATATCATAATGAGAAATTAAATTTTAAAGAATATTTTTAATGCTAAAAGTTTTATCTTCTATGCATAAAAATATTCTTTTCCTTATATTCTAAATTATTTTATAATCATTAAAGAAGGAGGTATTTATAATGAACTATGATGTTCTAATTATTGATGATGAAATTTCAATTGCTGAGACAACGAGTGATTATTTTAATATGTTTGATATTAATGCCATTTATAAGACAAGCTATGAAGAAGGTCTGCAGTTTCTAAATGAAAATAATGTATCTCTGCTTCTTTTAGATATAAATCTTGGCAGTTCTTCCGGATTTGAATTATGTAAAAAACTGAGACAAACTTCCAATATTCCAATCTTATTCATTAGTGCAAGAACAAGTGATGATGATGTTCTAACTGCTTTAAATATTGGCGGCGATGATTATATAAAAAAGCCTTACAGTTTAAACATACTTCTTGCTAAGGTAAAAGCAATATTAAAAAGATATTCATCAGTATTAAATTCAAATAATGCTGCTTCAACTTCTAATAATATTAAAATTGGCAGACTAGAACTTGATTGTAATTATCATAGTCTTTATGTTGATTCAAAACCAGTAAAATTAAAAGAAATGGAATTCAGACTTTTAAAGTTTTTAATTGAAAATAAAAATAAAGTTCTTACAAAAGATGAGTTGTTTAAAAATGTCTGGAAGGACACCTTTATAAGTGATGGAACATTAAATGTACATATAAGACGTTTAAGAGAAAAAATAGAAATAAACCCTAATAACCCTGAATATATAAAAACTATCTGGGGAATTGGTTATGTTTTTGAGGTTAAAAATGAATAAATTTAATAAATTCTTATTTATTATTCTAATTATTATTACTTCAACAGTATTTGGAACTATCTATATAATAAAAAATACTTCCATGGAAGAAGTAGATACTGTGGCTGTAAATGATATTATACAGGAGACTAAAAATTCTTTTAATGCGCTTTATAACTTAGATTCAAAGGACTTTAAATATGATTTTACTGTAATTGATTGTAATGAGAATGTTATATATTCAAAAGGTACAACCCAGTATACATCTATTGAATCTGCAATAAAATCTCATAATATTATATATACTTTAAATACTAATAATGAACAATCAGGCAGTATTATTATATTTACTAATACAGCAAAAAACATGTATGAATTTAGAAATGCAGTTTGTAAAATTATAATTACATTATATATACTTATCATTGCTATAATTACAGTTTATTACTATTACTTGTACAAAAACATAATTAAACCCTTTAATAATTTGAAATCTTTTGCACATCAGATTTCTATTGGTAATTTGGATGCGCCTCTTTCAATGGATAAAAATAATATATTTGGAGCTTTTACTTCAAGTTTTGATATTATGCGTGAAGAACTTAATAAATCAAAGAAGCAGGAATATCTGGCAAATCAAAGCAAAAAAGAACTTGTTGCATCTTTAAGCCATGATATTAAAACTCCTATAACTTCAATAAAGCTGTTAAGCGAACTTCTTTCTGTAATGATTAAAGAAGATAAGATTAAAGATAAAATTTCTACAATTTACAATAAAGCAGATGAAATTGATCATCTTGTGTCTGATATGTTTACATCCACTTTAGAAGAACTTCAAAGGTTAAAGGTTAATGTTACTGACAACTATAGCATTTCCCTTAAAGATATCTTAAAAAATGCTGATTATAATAATAAAGTAATCTTAGGTGATATACCTCCATGTGTAATAAAATTTGATCCACTAAGACTTCAACAGGTTGTAAATAATATCATAGTAAATTCTTATAAATATGCTGATACAGCCATAGATGTTATCTTTACTCTTGAAAAATACAATCTTATAATTGGAATTAAGGATTATGGTCCAGGCATACCTGAAGATGAACTCCCTCTCATATTCAATAAATTTTATCGAGGTAAAAATTCAGCAGCCACCAAACAAAACGGTTCTGGTCTTGGACTATATATTGCTAAATATCTTATGAATGAAATGAGTGGTGACATAAGCTGCTCCAATGAAATTGATGGTTTTAAAGTTGAAATATGGCTGCAGCTTACTTAATTAATAAATCATAATTTGATTTTCAATGGACAATGTACGATGGACAATTGACAATGGTGGTAGATTTTGTGCAAGCAAAATCCATGCAATATATAAATTATAGAAAAAGAGTAGCTTTTTCATCCCAAATTGTCCATTGTCAATTGTTCATTGTGAATCAAACAAATTCTGATTTACAGAATAATAAAGAAGCTGCCACAAATTAATGCGACAACTTCTTTTTATATTTTTAGGAAAAGCTAAACTCAGTATTCTCTTCACCTGCAAAAGCTATTTTTCCTTCACATGGTAAAATCACTTCTGTTTTTTTGTTTTTTATAACTGATGAATCAACACAATTATCATATTTATCATAAACAAAGTAAGAGCCATTTCCCTTTATCTTTATTTTTAATTCTTTTCCTTCATCATTCTTTTTTACTTTAAACCATTTAGCTTTATCATCTTCTAACTGTATGCTCTTCTTTGAAAGGTCAAATTCTTTTATTGCATCTTCACAGATAAATTCATCCTTAACTGTTGGAAGCTTTAAGTATTCAATATTATTGTTTTTGTAGAATTCAAAATCATTTGTATCCCTTCCCAATATTCCTGGAAGCTGAATAAAGTCTTTTGCATAATTCTCATTAATAATCATATTATTTTTAAATAATCCATCATTTTTCAAATATCCATCCATTGTATTACTTAAATTTATTTCAATGTGATTTCTATTCTTTAACATGTAAAATGTTGATGTATATTTTTCATTAACAAGATAATACTTCTTGCCTTCCCGTCTTTTCCATGCAGTCATTACCTCTTGGCTCAAGTCATTCTTTTCAATTTTCTGAGCATAGGGACTTAAATGTGCAGTTTCACCTAACCCAGCATAATTTTCATAACATTGAGCATAAATATATGTCTTATCCTTTTCTTTCTTAAAATATAATTTTGTATTTCCTATTGATCCATTCTGTGCTGATACAAGTCCATTTTCAAATGATATATAGTTTCCATTTGTTGAAACAAAATATCCATCCTTTGTATAAACATATTCCTGTGTAACGTTTATTTCATCATCTACTGTTGATATTATAAGCTTATTCTCCTTAAAGTCAACTTTCAACATTTTATCAGAACAGTATATTCCTGCGTTTTCTTTTAATTTTTCTGGAATGGCTTCTCCTTCTATATCTTTTTTCCCTTCATAATTAGATGTCTGCTCAATATGTCCATTATGTTTAAGTACATCCTGAAGAAGTTCCTGTGCAATTATCTGATTTATAGTACTTGATCCACCTGATGAAAGAACTGCTGCACTCATATTTTTATCCGGCAATACAGTTAATACTCCATGATATGAGTTTGTATCACCGCCTTTTGTTAATGCCTTAATATTAAATTTATTAAATGGATATGTATCTACAGCATCCCATCCCAATCCATAATTTATTACACTGTCTCCTTTTATTACACTGTCTCCTTTTATTACACCATGCATTGTATTTGCATTTTCATCATTCATCATAGCTTTCACTGAATCTTTACTTAATATACTATTTCCATCTTTCATAAAAATCTGTGAAAATCTGCACAGATCTTCAGCTGTTGAATATATTCCACCACTGCCTATAACATTTGCATTCTCTGTTGGAAGTTCTAAAGAAGTATTATTAAAGTATGTCTTTGCAAATTGAGACTTAACAATACTTTGAGGTGTTTTTGTATTATTTAAGCCAAGCTCCTTTGAAAAGTTTTTATCTAAAAATTCCGTAAAAGATATTCCACTTACTCTTTCAACTAAAATTTCTGCAAGAGTAAATCCATCATTACAGTATACTGAATATTCACCTGGGTCAGCTTTTAATGTCTGGTCTTTTAAGTTATTAAGGAAATTATCATGATTATATGTTGAATTATCATTTAAAAGTATTGTATTACAGGTTGTCCCACCATTTAATCCGCTGGAATGATTTAAAAGCATTCTTACTGTTATGTTCCTATATCTCTCATCTGCCATTTGAAAATCTGGTATATACTTCACTACAGCATCATCTAAATTCACTTTTCCTTCATCTACAAGCTTCATAATTGCTGCAGCTGTATAGACCTTACTAACTGAACCTATACCATATAATTTTTTTTCTTGTTTATTCTTATCTTTTTCAATTACATTCTCAACACCCTTTGTAATATATACATCTTTATTATAAATTTTCCATGTTGAAGAAAATACAGCTGCAAACAGTATACATGATAAAATTATTTTTCTATATTTCATCTTCAAAACCTCCTAAAATTATTCAGTCAATAATCCATATACTGATATTTTTCTTACTTTGCCTGCTTCATACATTGCAGCAAAAAATGTGAATACTATTATGACTATGTTTACAATAATTATTGCCGGAATGTTAATTGCTGCATCAAATTTTGAAATTCCTACTCCATGAAGAGCTGTGCTTAGAAGGGGACTTACAGATAAAAATCCTATTACACTTCCTGAAATGCATCCTATAATAACTGTAGGCATAAAACTTAATGCTATCTGACACATTAACTGATGGGTAGTATACCCAATAGCTTTAAATATTCCAAATTCAATTTTTCTTTTTATTATCATAGCTTTTATCATCAAAGATAATATAAGAATTATTATAAACATAGTTGAAATTCCAATTATTGATGATAATCCATATATTCCACTTACTATTGGGCCTAAAGATGAATCTATAACATTTCTAATATCTTGTATTTTTTCTATTTTACATTGATCACTATTACCACTTACTATAATTTTGCCATCTGCCATAACTGCATAATCCAGGCTGCTTGCATCATATAATTTAAGTGCATTGGATACCTTTTCCTGTACAGTTTTATATACATCACTATATTCATTATTCTTATCTGCTTCTGAAAAATCACCATACTTATTATTTATTTTACTAATCACATTATTCATGTCATCATTATTATTTAAATAAACTTCTATAACTTTAAGAGAATATCCAGGCATAATATGTTTTATTCCTTCATTATTTAAAAGAACCATTTTTCCTCCTTCTGACATAGTCTGCATAAAACCTGTTATAATATATTTTCCAGAATATCCCCCACTTGTTAAGGTTACTGAATCACCAATTTTTTTATTAAACTCTTCCCCCAGTATCCCTGTTATAACAACTTCATTTTCATGTTTAGGAAAACGTCCTTCATATACACTTAAAGTTTCAAGTTTTTCAAAATCAGAACATATCTGAACTGGAGTTTCATGCTGCTCAATATTTATCTTTTTATAATCTAACAGATTAGTCTTTCTTACTTCATCCATATTATTTATTTCTTCAGCCAGCTTTTCTGCATCTGTATTTTTAGTTGTGGTTATCTCAAAACTACACATTTCAAATCCTGCCATTTTAGTCAGCACTTTATAATCAGCTACAAAGTTAGTATATAGAACTGTACAAAATATTGTTGCAAATGTTACTGATGCTATAATGATACCTGTTACAATGTTTTGATATATAGCTGTAGAAAATCCTTTAAGTGCAAGTTTAATATTAACATTTAATCTGCCTTTACTTAATTTAAAACGATTTTTTCTAAAATTATGTGCTTCAATTCCTTCATGAAATGCTACAATAGGCGGATACTTTCTTACAGACATTGAAGCTAAAAAGCTTATTAAGAATATAAAGCCTATAATTATTAATGCTGTCATTAAATCACTAATTATATGCAGCTTATTGTTCCAAATAATTCCAACCATATTAGAAATAATACTGCTTAAAAGAGGCATTGAAATGTAAGAAAAAAGAATGCCTAAAATAGTCCCGCTTACTGCTAAAATCATAAATTCAAAAACATAAATTTTACAGATTTCTTTAGATTTAAATCCAATAGCTCCCAGTACTCCTATATTAGTAAGATTTTCTTTAATATCATTTTTAATTTTAAATTTTATAACCAGAATTAGAATGAATGTTATTATTATAGAAAATATAACTAAAAATGCACCTATCATATTTGCCATTAAGGTATTTGCAGTAGTAAAATCTTCATAAGTACCTGAAATAATACTTTGAGAATCATCTGTACTTGTAATAATATTTTTTATGGCACCATTAAGATCATTCATTACTAAAGCAGCCATATCTATATTTTTCATTCTCGCAGATATAAGCTTTGCTCCTCCAACAGAATTATGAATATTTTTATAATCTGCATCTTTTAAATAAATTTTAAACATACCACAGCTTCTTGTTCCAAAAACAGTAGTTTCAAAAAAACCTGCAACTTTAAATTTATAGTCGCTGTTTTTAAAAGTAATTTTTAAATCATCGCCTATTTTATATCCAAAACCTTTTAATGATATAGGTAAATACACTCCATTATTCTTTATGTCTTCATCTGCTTCAACCAATTGAAAAGCACTTAATTTATAATTTTCATCCATATTACATACCATTGTTGGAAATGGTATCTTTTCTTTACTATTTTCATTTGTCCATTCTGCAGACTCCATATAAACAACTTCATAGGCTTCACATTCCGTTACACGCTGATCATCTTTTAAAAACTGTAAATATGCAGGACTATATTTATTGTTTTCAAATAATGAAACATAATATGGCGAATGTAATTCTTCACTTTTATTATAAAAAAAACTTGAAAGGTTACCAGTAACATTAAGGCCTATATTCAAAAAGATACTTGCCAGAATAATTAATATTGTTAAAGCTAAAACTGCCCCCTTCTTCTTTTTTATATTAAAAACAGCTATTCTAATTAAATTCATATTACCACCCCATTTCATCTAGAAAATTCTGAACCTTTTCCCTGCGGCTTTCAAAATCTTCATCTTTATAAAAAGGTAATTTAAGCTCACCACATATTCCACCATCTCGTAAATATATAATTCTGTTTCCCCTGCAGGCTGTTTTTATATCATGAGTTACCATAACAATGCTCTGGTTATTTTCATTAATCTTTGTAAATACATTTAATACATCATTACCAGAGGCTGAATTTAATGCTCCAGTAGGCTCATCTGCAAAAAGTATTGTAGGTTCGTTTATTAATGCTCTAACAATTCCTGCTCTTTGTGCTTCTCCTCCTGAAATCTGACTAGGAAACTTATCCCATATTTCTTTTTTTAATCCAACTGCCTTTAAAAGTTCTTCTGCCTTTCCAACTATTTTTGTTTTATTTTTTCCTATAAGAAGACCACTTGTTAATATATTATCTAAAACACTCATATTATCTAAAAGATATATGCTTTGAAATACAAAACCACAGTTTTTTCTTCTAAATAAAGCTAATTTATCATTATTAAACTTTGAAATATCCTCATTTTTAAAAATAACCTTACCAAGAGTTGGTTGGTCCATTCCTGATAATGCATAAAGAAGTGTAGATTTACCAGATCCTGAACTTCCCATTATAATAGTAAAATCTCCTTCAATTATTTCCAAATCTATATTTTTAAGTACATGAATCTGACTTCCCCCATTGGAAAAACTCTTACATAATTTATCCGTTTTTAAAATTGTACTGCTCATTTTTATTACTTCCTTTCGCCTGTCTTATGAGTTAATTATATAAGTTTTTATTATTGTATGCTTTAACACATTATATCCAATTCCTTAACAAATTCTTAATTATAATTTACTAAAAAAATAAGTATTGAATTCTATCAATGAGAATAATTAATAATATACTATTATTTTCTTTTTCTTGACTTATACAAGTAAAATGATATCATAAGATTATTAAGCAAAAATCTACTAAAAGGGGACAAAACACATGACTATGACTTTAGAAAAATTTGAACAGGCATACGAATGCGTTCAAGATGTAATACTTAAGACAAAACTTATTTATAGTGATTTTTTTTCAGAACTTACTCAAAATAAAGTTTATTTAAAACCAGAAAATATGCAGAAAACAGGAGCTTACAAAATAAGAGGTGCATATTACAAAGTAAGCACATTAAATAAAGAAGCCAGAGAAAAGGGACTTATTACTGCATCTGCAGGAAACCATGCCCAAGGAGTTGCTTATGCAGCACAACTTTATAATGTGAAGGCAACAATTGTAATGCCTACCACTACTCCGCTTATGAAAGTAAATCGTACAAAAGCATATGGGGCAGAGGTTATTCTACATGGCGATGTTTATGATGAAGCATGTAATTATGCATTAAAGCTTGCAGAAGAAAAGGGATATACGTTTATACATCCTTTTGACGATCTTGATGTTGCGACTGGCCAAGGCTCTATTGCAATGGAAATAATTAAAGAACTTCCAACTGTTGATATAATACTAGTACCTATTGGTGGAGGTGGATTAGCTACAGGAGTGTCTGCTCTTGCAAAACTATTAAATCCTAACATAACAGTAATTGGTGTTGAACCTGCAGGCGCTAACTGTATGCAGGAATCATTAAAGCAAGGGAAAGTTGTTACTCTTCCAGAAGTTAATACAATTG
The DNA here is from genome assembly GCA_964588775.1 of uncultured Clostridium sp. Classification (GTDB taxonomy): domain Bacteria; phylum Bacillota; class Clostridia; order Clostridiales; family Clostridiaceae; genus Clostridium. Next base: position 316 of record CAZPRO010000069.1, on the reverse strand, counting down.
CTGATGGTACTGCTGTAAAAACTCCAGGTTCAAAATTATTTCCTTATATTCAGAAAAATATAGATAAAATAATAACAATAGAAGATCATGAACTTGTAGGAACCTTCCTTGATTTGCTTGAAAATCACAAAATGCTGGCAGAAAATTCAGGACTTCTTACTATAGCAGCATTAAAACATTTAAACTGTAAAAATAAAAAGATAGTTCCAATTATAAGCGGAGGCAATATGGATGTAATCACTCTGGCCTCTCTGGTACAGCATGGCTTAATTGAAAGAGAACGTATCTGCTCACTTTCAGTTCTTCTTCCTGACAA
>CAZPRO010000068.1:0-11741 GCA_964588775.1 uncultured Clostridium sp. | reverse complement strand
CTGCATTGGACTCAAAGTAATAATATTGCAGAGATGACAAAGGAATTTTTAGAAAATCAAAAATAATATGGCGTAAATTGAATAAAATATGACGTGAAATGTTATTAAAAAGTATATAGTGCAACCTGTATAATTAAATCAGCAATAAAGAAATTTTTAGGAGGAAATTTACAATGAGTACTAAAACTGCAATTATTACAGGTGCATCAAGTGGTATAGGAAGGGAATTTGCAAGAATTCATGCATCAAAAGGAGGAAATCTTGTTATTGTTGCAAGAAGAGAAGATAAATTAAATGAATTAAAAAAAGAACTTGAAAATAAGTATAATGTAAATGTTAAGGTTATTGTGAAGGATTTGAGTCTGGATAATTCGGCACAGGAAATTTATAATGAAGTTAAAAATGCAGATATAAAGATAAATTATTTAATAAATTCTGCTGGTTTTGGCAGTAGAATCGAATTTAGTATTAGTTCTATGGAAAAGGACATAGAGATGATTAAAGTAAATATAATTTCACTTACAAGATTAACAAAGCTTTTTTTAAATGATTTTGTAAAACAGGGAGAAGGAAGAATATTAAATGTATCTTCTACAGGAGCAGTATTTCCAGGTCCATTACAGGCAGTATATTGTGCAACCAAATCTTATGTTGCTTCTTTTAGTAATGCAGTATGGTATGAAAGTAAAGGAAGTAATATAACTGTAACTAATATAATGCCAGGAGCTACAAATACAGGTTTTGCTAAAACAGCTGATATGAACGATACTCCATTATTTATAAAAACAGCTAGTCCGGTTAAAGTTGCTGAAGATGGATATAGAGGTATGCTAAAAGGAAAATTAAATGTTTATTCAGGAGTACCATTAAGTCAGAGAGTATTATTTGCCATTATATCATTAATACCTAAAAATATGGTATTAAGAATGGTTTATAATATGCAGAAAAAATAAATATTAGAATGGAGTTTGGCTGTTATGGAGCGTTTTTCTATAGATAGGAGATATGGTCTGATTTTTTCAGAGTTAGGTCTGCCTATGAATAAAATATTATTAAAAGCAGATCTTTCAGAAAATTTATTTATGAAAAAAAATATAACATTAACTACAAATGAATATTTTAATCTTATGAAAAGTATTGGAGATACTATTTGTGATGAAAGTATTCCTATAAAAATTGCAACAGCAGATATGATTGAAACTTTTTCACCTCCTGTTTTTGCAGCTTTTTGCAGTAGAAATGCACAAAAATGCTTTGAACGTCTGGCAAAATACAAAAAACTTATTGGTCCTATGAAGTTTGAATTGACAAAAAATGAAAATAATTTTGAATTGCAGATTATAATAGAAGATAAAAATAATAAGATTCCTTGGTTTTTGGAAATTATAGAATTTGTTTTCTTAATAAATTTAATTAGAAAAGCAACAATGAAAAATATAATTCCTATAAAAGTAGCAGTACAAAATTCAATTAATAATAAAGAATTGGAGAAGTATTTCGGATGCAGAATACAAAAAAGCGATAAAAGTATATTGTCATTATCAATAGAAGATTCGCTTGAACCATTTATTAGTGAAAATGAAACCATGTGGGAGTATCTTGAACCGGAATTTAAAAGAAGAATGGATGAAATAGGACAAAATCAATCTTTTACTTTAAAAGTAAGAAAATCAATAATGAAATTATTACCTGCTGGAATCAGCAGTATTGAACAAGTTTCCAAAAGCCTTGGAATGAGTACACGTACACTTCAACGCAAATTATATATAGAAAAGACAACATTTAAAAATCAGTTAAATTATACAAGAGAAGTATTGGCAAAAAATTATATGAAAAATACTGAAATGACAACTGATGATATTGCATTTTTACTAGGATATTCTGATATGAATTCTTTTGTTAGAGCATTTAAAAGTTGGACGGATATGAGTATAACACAATATAAGAAAACATTATAATATAAAGTATTTAGGCTGTTTTTTTAATAATGGAATTATTTGTTGAAAAAATAGGACTGTTGCACTAAAATAATTAGTGTATATAATACAAAAACTTTGCTTTTGTATGTTTGTTAATTTAATGAAAAATCTGAAAGATTTTTTTCCGAAACTCTTAGTTCTTAGCTTTTAGTTAAATTATGATTTATATAAATAATAAGGAATCGAATAATTTTAATGGGACAGTCCCATGAACATTGGATGAGGTGATAAAAGATGTATGAATTTAAAGAAGAATACAAAACAGGAATAGACTTTATAGATGAACAACATGAAAAACTTTTTCATATTGCTGACAGAACATACTATTTATTAAAAGATGAATTATCAATTGATAAATATGATAAAATAATTGAATTAATTAATGAACTTAAAGAATACACAGCTTATCATTTTAAATGTGAAGAAGAATATATGGAAAGCATAAAATATAAAAGAATGTTTACTCAGAAAGTAGAACATGAATCTTTTATAAAAAAACTTGATGAGATTGATTTAGGCAAAGTTGATGAAAATCAAGATGAGTACATAATGGAAATATTAGAATTTTTAAGTAACTGGTTAATTAATCATATTTGTAGAAATGATATACTTATTGGAAAGTAAAAATAAAAACTAGAGTATAATCTCTGGTTTTTATTTTTACTTTTTTTGAATGTACAGTAAAAATCAAATATAATAATATTATATAAATTAAAATTATGTATTTTAAGGAGGTTTATTTATGGGACTTATTAAGGCAGCTGCTGGTGCAGTTAAGGGAGTTTTTGCAGATCAATGGAAGGAATATTTTTACTGCGATGCATTGGAATCTGATGTATTAGCAGTTAAAGGAAAGAAAAGAACTTCAAAACGTTCGTCTAATAAAAAAGGTGATGAAAATATTATTTCAAATGGTTCAGTCATAGCAGTTAATGAGGGACAGTGTATGATTATTGTTGAACAGGGAAAAGTGGTTGAATTTTCTGCAGAGCCAGGTGAATTTATATGGGATGAATCTACTGAAAGCAGTATTTTTACAGGTGATTTGGATGATGCTATAGAAAATACATTTGAAGCAATAGGACGAAGATTTACTTATGGCGGAGATACTGGAAAGGATCAGAGAGTATACTATTTTAACATGAAAGAAATAATAGGCAACAAATATGGAACAGCAACCCCTATACCATTTCGAGTAGTTGACAATAATATAGGCCTTGATATGGATATTTCAATAAGATGTAATGGTGAATATTCATATAAGATTACAGATCCAATACTTTTTTATACAAATGTATGTGGAAATATAAATGATGAATATAATAGAGAAGAAATAGACAGCATGTTAAAAGCTGAACTTCTTACAGCTTTACAGCCGGCATTTGCAAGAATTTCTGAAATGGGCGTAAGGTATAGTGCACTTCCAGGCCATACAATGGAAATTTCCAATGTTTTAAATGAAATTCTTTCAAATAAATGGGCTCAAAAGAGAGGAATTTCAATTGCATCTTTTGGAATAAACTCAGTAACAGCTTCACCAGAAGATGAAAAGATGATAAAGGAAATGCAGAAAACAGCAGTATTTAGAAATGCAAATATGGCTGGTGCAACTTTGGTTAATGGTCAGGCAGAAGCTATGAAAAGGGCTGCATCAAATTCAGCAGGAAGCATGACTGGATTCATGGGAATGGGAATGGCATCTCAAAGTGGGGGTATGAATGCACAGGAATTTTTCAAGATGGGACAGAATCAGAATACAATGAATAATACTCAAAGTCAAAATGAAAATACATGGAAGTGCAGCTGCGGAGCACAAAATACTGGGAAATTCTGCAGTGAATGCGGCAGTCCAAAACCAGCTGGAAATGGCTGGAAATGTGTATGCGGAGCAGTAAATAGAGGCAGATTTTGTACCGAATGTGGAGCAAAAAAGCCACAGGGAGTACCACTTTATAAATGCGATAAATGTGGATGGGAGCCAAAAGACCCTGCTAATCCTCCTAAATTTTGTCCAGAATGTGGAGATCCTTTTGATGAAAATGATATAAAATAGTTATTTTAAAAAATATTAATAGGGGTGATGACATGGCTGGTATGATGGAATATAAATGTCCCTGCTGTGGCGGCAGTGTGGAATTTAATACATCAGTTCAAAAAATGAAGTGTCCTTACTGTGATACGGAGTTTGACATAGAAACATTAAAGGAATATGAAGCACAAAAGAGTACTACTGAAGATAATATGGAGTGGAATAGGGAAGATGAAAGTACATGGGATGAAAGTGAAGAGGAACATATAAATTTATATGTGTGCAGCTCTTGTGGTGGAGAACTTATAGCAGATGAAAACACTGCTGCAACAAGCTGTCCTTATTGTGGAAATCCTATTGTTATGACTGAAAGGGTTACAGGCAATCTTAGGCCAAAGTATATAATTCCTTTTAAATTAGATAAGAAAGCAGCTAAAGAAGGATTGAAGAAGCATGTATCAGGAAAAAAACTTCTTCCCAAAATATTTAAGTCTGAAAATCATATTGATGAGATAAAAGGGATTTATGTTCCTTTCTGGATTTTTGATGCTGAAGCAGATGCATATATAAGGTATAGAGGTGAAATAATCAATGTATGGAGCGATTCAGAATATGATTATACAGAAACAAGTCATTATTCAATTGTCCGTGGAGGAAATATAGATTTTGTTCATGTACCAGTTGATGGATCCTCAAAAATGGCAGATGATCTTATGGAATCCATTGAACCATTTGATTTTAGTGAAGCAGTTAATTTTGAAAGTGCCTATCTTGCAGGTTTTTTAGCAGATAAGTATGATATAAGCTGTGATGAAAGCATTGAAAGAGCTAATGAAAGAATAAAAAGAAGTACTGAAAATGCATTTAGAAACACAATAAACAATTATAGTAATGTAATAGTGGAGAGTAGTAATATAAATCTTAACAATGGACATGTAACTTATGTTTTGTATCCAGTATGGATATTAAACACTACATGGAGAAATAAGAAATATACATTTGCAATGAATGGTCAGACGGGAAAATTTGTTGGCAATATGCCTACAGATTATGGCATTTTCTGGACTTATTTTGCAGTATTAACAATAGTTTTAAGTGCATTAATATATGCTATAATGTGGTTCTTTTTATAGATTAAGGGAGGAAAGATTATGAGAAGAAAAGTAAAACCTCTGCTTATTGTAATGTGTTTAGTTTCCATGTTTTTTATTCTTTCAAACATAAATTCAATGGCTGTGGAAATACCAGATGAAAGAATATTTCCAAGAGTTGTAGATAATGCTGGGCTGTTGGATGATAGTGAAGAGAATACATTATTGAATACAGTAGATGAAATAAGTCAACGTCAGAAATGTGATGTAGTAATTGTGACAGTAAATTCTCTAGAAGGAAAAAAAGCAAAAGAATATGCAGATGATTTTTTTGATTATAATGGATATGGAATAGGTGAAAATAAAGATGGAATATTGTTCCTTATAGCTATGGATGATAGAAAATGGGCTGTTTCAACTCATGGTTTTGGAATAAAAGCTTTTACTGATGCAGGTCAGGACAGAATTATAGATAATGTAAAACCATATCTTAGTGACGGCCAATATAATAAAGCATTTATATTATTTGCTCAGTATTGTGATGAATATCTTACTCAGGCATATACAGGTAAACCTTATGATAAAAATAATATGCCAAAAGAAAACATACCACCTTGTTTTATATTAATAGCAATTGGTGTAGGAGCTGTAATTTCTTTGATTATTATGGTTATATGGAAAAAGTCATCTCTTACAACAGTTCATATGGAAAAAGCAGCAGATAGATATGTAGTTAATGGAAGCATGAGATTGAGAGAAAGCAGAGAAATGTTTTTGTATAGAAATGTAACAAGGACCAGAAAGCCTCAGGATGATGGAGGAAGCAGTATTAATATAAGTTCATCTGGAGAAAGCCATGGTGGAAGTAGTGGATCTTTTTAAAAAATCAATAGACTGTAACATACATATTGCCATAAAAAAGTAAAAGTGATATTCTTTAATAGAAAGTAATAATTATCAATTACACTAAGAATTTTCAAACCATGTCTATAGAGGGGGCTTAATAATGACACTGGACAAATTGGAAATTGGTAAAGATGCAGTAATATCTTCAGTAAATTGTGATGATCCTTCTCTGCGAAGGCATATTTTAGATATGGGATTAACACCAGGAACAGAAGTTACTTTAATTAAGGTAGCACCTATGGGAGATCCTATGGAACTTATGGTAAGAGGATATTCTCTTACAATACGTAAGGATGATGCAGCAAAAATTAAATTAGAAAATATCCATAATATGCACAGTCATATAAGAAAAAATGAAAAGGTAAAAGAAATTGCCCATCTTGGTATAGGTGAGGAAACTAAATATACACCTAAAAGAAATGGTGATGTTCTTTCTGAAGATGCACATCTTACATTTGCATTAGTAGGAAATCAGAACTGTGGTAAGACAACCTTATTTAATCAGCTTACTGGTTCAAATCAGCATGTAGGAAATTTCCCTGGAGTTACAGTTGACAGAAAAGACGGAATTATAAGAAATCATCCAGAAGCTGTGGTTACAGATCTTCCTGGAATTTATTCACTTTCTCCATATACTAGTGAAGAAATAGTTACACGGGAGTTTATATTAAAAGAAAAACCAAATGGAATAATAAATATTATTGCTGCTTCAAATATTGAAAGAAATCTTCTTCTGACAATGCAGCTTATTGAACTTAATGTACCTATGGTAATTGCATTAAACATGATGGATGAAGTAAGAAAAAATGGTGGAACAATACATATAAATGGTCTTGAAAATGACCTTGGAATTCCAGTTGTACCTATTTCAGCTGTAAAGAATGAAGGTATCAGTGAACTTATAGAACATGCTATTAATGTAGCTAGAAATAAAGAATGTCCAGGAAGAATGGACTTTTGTACCTCAGATGGACCAGATGAAGGAGCTCTTCATCAATGCATTCATGCAACAGTACATTTAATTGAAGACCATGCAAAAAAAGCAGGAATCCCAGTAAGATTTGCTGCAACCAAGGTTGTTGAAGGAGATAAACTTATAACTGATGCATTGAAAATTGAACATGATGAAGTTGAAAGTATACAGCGTATTGTAAAACAAATGGAAGAAAAAACTGGAACAGACAGAGAAGCTGCTTTAGCTGATATGCGTTTTACATTTATTGAAAAACTTTGTCGGAAGTGGGTAATTAAACCAGTAGAAAGTAAAGAGCATAAGCGAAGTGCAAAAATAGATGAAGTTCTTACTGGAAAGTGGACAGCTATTCCTTCGTTTATAGGTATTATAACATTGATTTTTTATTTAACTTTTGGACCAGTTGGTGCATTTTGTTCAAATATAATGGAAATAATAATAGGCTGGATTACTAATGTTGTAGATAATGGGCTGTCAATATGGCAGGTAAACCCAGTGATACATTCACTTGTTATTGATGGTGCATTTACAGGAATAGGAAGTGTGCTGAGTTTTATGCCTGTTATAGTCATTTTGTTTTTCTTTTTGTCTATACTAGAAGATACTGGATATATGGCAAGAGTAGCATTTATAATGGATAAAATGCTAAGAAAGCTTGGTTTGTCAGGAAGAAGTTTTGTACCTATGCTTATTGGTTTTGGATGTTCAGTTCCAGCAATAATGTCAACAAGAACTCTGCCATCGGAAAGAGATAGAAAAATGACAATATTTTTAACACCATTTATGAGTTGTTCTGCAAAGCTGCCAATATATGCATTGTTTACAGCAGCATTCTTCCCAAAGTATGGAGCACTTGTTATGACAAGTCTTTATATTCTTGGAATTGTTGTTGGTATAGCTTTTGCATTATGTTTAAAATGTACAGTATTTAAGGGAGAACCAGTACCATTTGTTATGGAACTTCCAAATTATCGTATGCCTAGTGCAAAAAATGTATGTAAGCTTATTTATGATAAGGCAAAGGATTTTATTACAAAGGCATTTTCAATTATATTTATAGCATCAATTATTATATGGCTCCTTCAAAATTTTGATATAAGATTAAATGTGGTAAGTAATTCTCAAGATAGTCTTCTTGCACTTATTGGAGGTTTTATAGCACCAGTATTTAAACCATTAGGACTTGGAGATTGGAGAATTGCAACAGCACTTATTACAGGCTTTACTGCAAAAGAAAGTGTTGTAAGTACATTAACAGTACTGTTTGGAGGAAGTCCTTCAGCATTAAGCACAATGTTTAATGAATTATCAGCATTTGTATTTCTTGTATTTTCACTTCTTTACACCCCATGTGTTGCAGCAATAGCAGCTGTAAGGAAGGAACTTGGAAAAAGATATGCAGTACTTGTTGTTATAACACAGTGTGTTGTGGCTTGGCTTGTAGCATTTTTGGTATATATTATAAGCTTAGCTATATTTTAAGCAGGAGTTAATATGAATTTTGCAAGTATTGTTGTTTTAAGTATAGTATTAATATGCATATTTTTTGCATTAAAAAGAATTATAAAAAATAAAAATGGTGAGTGTGGTTGTGGCTGTAGCGGATGCAGTAGTAAAAATATGTGCCATAAAAAAAGAAATAATTAAACAATAGCTGTAATTTTATTTAAGAGAAAAGTGGAGCTTGTCACCAGCAATTTTTAACTGCTGATGCGACAGCCCCTTTATTTTATTTATAGAAAAATAAATTGGAAGGTAACACTTATATATGTATAGAATATAAAGTATAAATTATAAAATTTTACAAGTCTATAACAAGTTTATGATATTGTTTTGCTTGAGGTGATAGAAAGTGGCAAATATTTTAGTTGTAGAAGATGAGATATCAATCAATGAATTAATACAGCGTAATTTAAGATTGGTAGGCCATAAATGTTACGGATTATTTAATGGAAATGATGTAGAAAGGGAAGTAAAAAATAATAAATTTGATTTGGCTATTTTGGATATTATGCTTCCTGGTTTAGACGGATTCCAAATCATAGAACTCATAAAAAAGGAACTTCCTGTAATTTTTTTAACAGCAAAAGATAGTTTGCAGGATAAAATAAAAGGACTAACCTTAGGGGCTGATGATTACATAGTAAAACCTTTTGAAATGCTTGAACTAATAGCTCGGGTTGATACTGTGCTTAGAAGAACCTGCAAAAGCAGCACTTTTGAATTTGATAATATAAAAATTGATTTTAATAAGAGAGAAATTTATAAAGATGGAAGTGTAGTTATTTGTACACCTAAAGAATATGAATTATTTGATGTGCTTGTACGTAATCGTAATATTGCAATGTCTCGTGAAAAGTTACTAGAATTAGCCTGGGGATATGATTTTGAAGGAGATACGCGAACTGTAGATGTACATATTCAAAAACTTAGAAGAAAACTAGAAATTGAAGATAAAATAAAAACTGTTTATAAATTAGGCTATAGATTTGAGGTGTAAAAATGAAGTTTAAAACATTTATATTTACACTTATACTTTTCTTAATATTTTTTTATGGAGGCATTTTTTTTATTTTAAGTGGCAGTCTTAGAGGCAGTCTTTCAAATATAAAGGAAAGAGCATTAGGAGAACAGCATTTTATTACAACAAGCTATTATAATGATTTGATTTCAATAAAAAACAGGGCAGAAGATGTAGATGAATATGCTAAATCTCTTTTTGACTCATATACATATTATTATCAAAAACAGCCAGTGAGAATTGCTGTTTATAAGGATGATAGCCTTGTAAAATCAATGCTTCCTGAAGGAAAATATAGCATAAATATGGAATGTGAAGAAGAAAAAAGAAAGGTTTTCTATGATTCTGTTAATGAAGACAGGTATTTATTTGTAGTTGGATCCCTGCCGGAACCTTTTGAAAGCTATAAGATAGTATATGCATATGATTTAACTGATGTTTTGAATGAATGGGACAACATGGTAAGGGGATACTTTGGGGCAGGAGTCATAATTTCTGTTATTCTTGGAATAATCCTTTATTTTGTATTACAACTTTTATTTAAGCCTCTTACTGAAATTGCACTTGTTTCTGAAAAGATGGCAGAAGGTGAATATGAAAATAGAATTAATATTAATGGAGGAGAAGAATTAAATCAGGTGGCAGTTAGTTTTAATAACATGGCTGATAAAATAGAAAGTCATATAGAGCAGCTTGCTGAATCTGTTAAGGAAAAGCAGCATTTTATTGACAATCTGGCACATGAAATTAGAACTCCCCTTACAAGTATTTATGGATATGCAGAATATATTCAAAGGGCTCAGTTAACAGATGAGGATAAATATGATGCAACAAGCTTTATTATGAGCCAGAGCCATAGACTTTTAGAAATGTCAGATAAACTTTTAAACTTAGCATTATATAGGGAAAAATCCATATCATTTCAGAATATAGATATTTCAGAAGTTCTAAATAATGTTGAGAGTATGTTAAAAAATAAAATAGAGAAAAAGAATATTAATTTAATCATGAATATAGAAAGTAATATCATAAAAGGAGACAGGTGTCTTTTAGAAAGCCTGTTTATTAACATAATTGAAAATGCAGTTAAAGCCTGCAGTAATGAAGGTGAAATCAGGATAAAAAGTTATTTAGACGATAGCAAAAAAGTTATTGCAGAAATTGAGGATAATGGTAAGGGAATACCAGAGTCTGCTATAAAACATATTGAAGAAGCATTTTACAGAGTAGATAAAGCTAGAGATAGAGCTGAAGGTGGTGCTGGAATTGGTTTATCTTTGTGCAGACAGATTATAGATAAGCATAATGGTGAAATGAAATTTATGTCTGAAGAAGGTGCTGGGACTAAAGTAATTATATCTTTTACAACTTCATAATAAGTTTATTATTTTTCTATAATTTATACTATTTATTATATGATTGTAGATTAAAATAATAGGAGGAAGCAAATATGGAAAGAAAAAATAATAGTTTTAAGAAAGCTGTAGTTGGAGGGGCTGTAGCAATTTCTATAACTACAATGGCATTTGGTGTTATGATGCATATGGTAAAAGCAAGTGAACTTTCAAAGACAGAGTATGTAAATAGCGAAAAGGTTCAAAATAATGCTGGTGTTTATAACTCTAATAATGCGGATTTTAAAGTAGATTATAAAGTAATAAAAGATGAAGCATCAGAAAAGCCTGATGACAAAGCTGTATCTATGGATGCTGCTGCAAAGACAGGAATCAGGGATTTAAAAAATATTTTTGGTGTGGATACTAAAGGAAAAACAGTAAGTATGTATTATTGTCCAGTTGGAGATGCTAATCCAAGAGCTACATGGGATGGAGTTATTAAATATGATACTAATACTGTATACTATTTTTCTGTAGATGCTGTTTCATGCGAAATAAGTGCAACATGCAGAGATTTAAAATTAAATAAAAAGGCTGATTTAGGTTATGACTCAAGTATAGAAAGAGACAGTTCTGAATATAAAAAATTAACAGAAGAAGTGGTAAGTAAGTATAATCTTTTATCTAATAAGATTTCAAGTGTTAATTATTTATCTCAAGGGTACACTAATGATAACCCTGATGTTCAAATGATGGCTGTAGATGAAAAAGGAAATAAGGTTCAGTTAAGTTTTTCCAGGTATGATAAAAAACTTTTGCAGGTATGTTATAGCAATTGGGTTAAGGCTGCTGAATTATTTGAAGAAAATATGAAGAATATAGAACCAGATAAGGAAATAATTATA
>CAZPRO010000067.1:0-11772 GCA_964588775.1 uncultured Clostridium sp. | reverse complement strand
TTTCAAATGAAAACGGAAGTATAAATTATTCTGAAGAAGTTTTAGCTAAAATAGTAGGATTATCAACAATGGAGTGCTATGGAGTAGTAGGAATGGTTTCTAAAAGTGCAACTGAAGGTCTTTGGGAACTTATGAGAATAGAGAATTTAAGTAAAGGTGTAAAAATAAAATTAACTGAAGATGAAAGATTACAAATAGAATTGTTTATTATGGTTGAATATGGAACAAAAATTTCTGTAATATCTAATAATATAATTCAGAAGATTCGCTATAATGTAGAAAATTATACTGGACTTAAAGTTTCAGCAATAACAGTTAATGTGCAAGCGGTAAGAGTCTAGGAGGGAACTAAATAATGGAATATATAAAAATTAATGGCCGTGATTTTTATAACATGGTTGTAAATGCTAGTAATAGATTGCTGGAAGAAAGTGAATTTGTAAATTCACTTAATGTTTTCCCAGTACCAGACGGTGATACAGGAACTAATATGTCTATGACTTTTAAGGCGGCTGTTTCTGAAATTGAAAATCTGAATACAGATTCTATTTCAGAAATGGCAAAAAAACTAGCAAAAGGTGCGTTGATGGGAGCAAGAGGGAATTCAGGAGTTATTTTGTCTCAAATATTGAGAGGGATTTCTAAAGGCTTAAATGGAAAAAATGAGGTGGATTCATCTGAATTTGCAGCAGCATTTTTTGAAGGTTCTTCATGTGCATATAAGGCAGTTATGCGTCCTACAGAAGGAACCATTCTATCGGTTATAAGAGCAGCAAGTGAAGCGGCAGTAGAAAGTCAGGAAAAGGACATTGTGCCATTTATGGATGAAGTGGTAAAAGCAGCAAAGGTTATGCTTGATAAAACTCCAGAACTTCTTCCAGCATTAAAGAAAGCAAAAGTAGTAGATTCGGGAGGAATGGGTCTCTACATTATTTTGCAAGGAATGTATGAGGCGTTAAAAGATGGAATAAAGGCAGAAATTAAAAATGTAAATATTAATCAGCATGGCAAAGCTGGTGCACAATCAACTGAAGATATTCATATAAAATTTGGATATTGTACTGAATTTATTATTTTAGGGGATGCTGATAAAGCTAAGGATTTTCAAAATCAAATACAAAATATGGGGGATTCCATGATTGTAGTGGGATATGATGATGTTATTAAGGTTCATATCCATACTAATGATCCTGGAGCAGTATTGTCTAAAGCTGTTCAAATAGGTGAATTATCAAAAATAAAAATTGATAATATGCGTGAGGAGCATAGAGAACTTCTTATGGAAGCTGAAGATAAGAAACAAATGGAAGCACAAGCTAAAAAGAAGGAAGAAGCTGTTGAAATTAAGAAATATGCATTTATAACTGTTGCAATGGGAGATGGCATATCTGCAATATTTAGAGATTTAGGAATAGACTATGTAATTGAAGGTGGTCAGACTATGAATCCATCAACACAAGACATGTTAGAAGCTGTTGACAAGATAAACGCTGAACATATATTTATACTGCCTAATAATAAAAACATTATAATGGCAGCAAATCAAGCAGCAGAAATAAGTAATAAAGATATAAGAGTAATTGAAACTAAAACAATTCCTCAAGGAATTGCATGTGCTACTGTATTTAATCCCGAAAATGATGTGGAGCAGAATATGACAGACTTAAAAGAGGCAATTAAAAGTGTAAAAACAGGTTCTGTAACATATGCTGTAAGAGATACTGAGATAGATGGAAAAGAAATAAAAGAAGGAAATATGCTTGGGTTAGTTGAAGGAAAGATAGAAGAAGTAGGCCAAGAGAAATGCAGTACAGCAGAAAAAGTTTTAAATAATATGGTTGATGAAAATAGTGAATTAATAACCATTTACTATGGTGAGGCAGTTACAGATAAGGAAGCAGAAGAACTTACCAATTTTATAGAAGAAAAATATGAAGATTTAGATGTTCAATGTTATAAAGGAAACCAGCCATTATACTATTTTTTAATGTCTGTAGAATAAAAAAGAAAGATTGCTCTTTATGAGATTATTATTATCCATTCCTGAATTTACGGGTATGGATAATATTTATATTAAAGAAGTCTTTTTATGTCTGCAAATAATTCTTTATAATATTAATCAATGTAAGAATTAAAAAAGGGAGCTTTAAATGAATATTTATAGTGATATTTCAATATTAAGGGGAGTAGGACCAAAATCAAAAGAAAAGCTAAATAAGTGTGGTATTTTTAATCTGCTTGATATATTATTATATTTTCCTAGGGATTATGAATTTGTTGGTGGTAATATTGAATTTGATGAAATAAATGGAGAAGAAAAATTAATATTGAAATGCACAGTTAATGCAGTAAGGGGAAATGTAAGAACTAGAACAGGTAAACTCATTACCACCATTGAATTTCAATATGAAAATCATAAGGTGTATGCTAAATGGTTTAATCAGCCTTATATGAAAAGCAATTTCAAAAAAGGGCAGGTTTACAATTTAATAGGAAAATTTAAGAGGGTGGGAAAGGCTCTTGAAGTTTCAGCACCTTCAATTGGATGTCAGGAGGCTATTTCCACGGAAATAATTCCTAAGTATCCTCTAAAAGGTAATATAAGCAGTAAACTTATAGAAAAACTTATACATGAAATATTATCATTAATACAGATAAAAGAAAATCTTCCTGATTATATAATTCATAAATATTCTTTATGTTCTCTTGATGAAGCTATAAAAAATATTCATTTCCCAAGAAATAGAACTATGCTTAATAATGCAAAAAACAGACTTAAGTTTCAAGAGTTATTTACATATTCTTTAAAACTTTTATTATTAAAGTATGATTTAAAGAAACAAAATAATGGAATTTCATTTAAGTGGGTAGATGAACTTAAAGATTTCAAACAAAATCTGCCTTTTCCTTTAACAGAGGCTCAAACTGAAGTAGTGCGGGATATACTTAGAGATCAGAAAAGCTTATGTCCTATGAATAGATTGGTTCAGGGAGATGTTGGAAGTGGCAAGACAATAGTTGCTCTTATAGCAATATTTAATGTTATAAAAAATGGATATCAATGTGCTTTTATGGCACCTACAGAAATTTTGGCAAATCAGCATTATGAGGAAGCTAAAAAGGTGTTTAAAAAATATGATATAAATATTGAACTTTTATGTGGAGCTACTTCTATAAAAGAAAAAAAGAGAATAAAAGAAAAAATAAAGGAAGATATACCTGTACTTGTTATAGGAACACATGCTTTATTTCAAGATGATGTTGAGTTTGCAAATCTGGGTCTTGTAATTACTGATGAACAGCATAGATTTGGTGTTGAACAAAGAAACAGACTTATACATAAAGGAAAACATACAGATTGTCTGGTTATGACTGCAACACCTATACCAAGAACATTGGCTTTATATTTATATTCTGATCTTGATGTTTCAGCAATAGATGAACTTCCTCCAGGAAGGAAACCTATACAAACTGCTTTTTATAAAGAAGATAGTCGAGATTTGGCTTATGAAGCTGCATATAAGGAAATTAAGAAAGGCAGGCAGGTATATATAGTGTGTCCATTAATTGAAGAAGATGAAAAGGAACAGCTTAATTCTGTGGAAAAGGTTTATAATAATGTATGCAGTGGCATATTTAAGGATATAAAAGTGGAAATGCTTCATGGAAAAATGAAAGGCCAGGAAAAGGAAGAAATAATAAGTAAATTTAAAAATAATGAGATACAGGTTCTCATTTCAACAACAGTTATTGAAGTTGGAGTTAATGTTCCAAATGCATCAGTAATGATTATTGAAAATGCAGAAAGATTTGGATTGGCTCAGCTTCATCAGCTTAGAGGAAGAGTTGGAAGAGGGGAGCATAGTTCCTGCTGTATTCTTATTGCAAATGCAAAAAATAATATTACATTAAAAAGAATGCAGATAATGACAGAAAGCAATGATGGATTTTTTATTGCAGAACAGGATTTAAAAATGAGAGGTTCTGGTGAAATGTTTGGCAGAAGGCAGAGTGGGGATGCAGGATTTGTTTTGGCAGATATTTATGAAGATATGAACATTTTAAGGTGTGCAAAAAATGAAGCAGTTCAAATTATAAAAAATAAGGAAGCAAAAAATAATGAACTTCTTGCTGAAATAGTTAAAAATTTGGTTAATAATAGTAAATATATTTGTTTTAATTAAATTGAAATGATATGCAATAATATGTTAATATAATAATAATGTAATTAAATAAGTTAAAATTATAAATAGGAGAAAAAAATGAGAATAATAGCAGGAAAAGCAAGAGGACATAAATTATTATCTCCATTAAGCATGGAAACAAGACCAACTTTAGACAGAGTAAAGGAAGCAATGTTTAGCACAATTCAGTTTTACCTGCCAGAAGGAAATGTTCTTGACGTTTTTGCAGGAACAGGAAGCTTGGGGCTTGAAGCTGGAAGCAGGGGAGCAAAAGAAGTATATCTGTTTGATAAAAGTGATGAAACATTTCCTTTATTAAAGAAGAATGTGGAGAATTTAAAATTTAATGAATTTTGTTTTCCAATGAAAATAGATGCATATGAAGGAATGAAGAAATTGGCAGCAGAGGGTAAGAAATTTGATGTGATTTTTATAGATCCTCCATACTGTCGAGAAATGATACCAGAAGCAATAAGAATTATTTACAATAATAAAATGCTGAAACAGGATGGTATTATAGTTACTAAAATAGATACAATAGAAGAAAAATATGAAGGTTATAATGAAATTAAATTAAGCAAAAGCAAGAAATATGGTAACACAACAGTGTGTTATTATAAACATGAGGAGTAAAAAAATGAATATAGCTGTATATCCAGGGAGTTTTGATCCAATTACAAAGGGGCATTTAGATATAATTGAGCGTGGAGCAAAAATTTTTGATAAAGTAGTGGTTGCTGTTCTTATTAATATAGATAAGAAGCATTTGTTTACCATAGAAGAAAGAGTACACTTAATAAACAAGGTTACCAGCCATATAGATAATGTGGAAGTTGTAAGTTTTGACGGGTTGCTTGTAAATTTTTTAAGAGAAAGAGAAATTAATGTTATTATGAAAGGTATCAGAACAGTTCTTGATTTTGAATATGAGCTTCAGATGGCTAATGTAAATAAAGAACTGAATAATGATGTTGAGACGGTATGCCTGATGGCTGCACCAAAATACAGCCATATAAGTTCATCAAATGTTAAGCAGGTTGCACAATTTGGAGGAAATATAGAAAACCTTGTGCCAGAGGAAATATTAGAAGATATTATGGAAAAAATAAGGCAATAAAGAGGTGTTATTATGGAAAAAATGGATGTGAATATAATTGAATTGTTAGAATATTTGCAGGATATAGTTGATAATTCACCTAAAGTTCCCATGAGTAGTAAGGTTATGGTTGATAAAAAAGAAATAATTGAAGTTATTGATCAAATAATAAATTATCTTCCAGATCAATTTAAAAAAGCAGAGTGGGTTATGAATGAAAGAGAACGGATTCTTACAGAAGCAAAAAATGAATATGATGCACTGAGAAAAGAAACTATGGCAATGATGCGTCAAAATGTTGAAAATCATGACATTGTTAAGGAGGCCAGAGTCCGTGCTCAAGAAATTATAGCTTCTGCACAGAGAGATGCTAAAGCTATAAGACTTGGATCAAGAGATTATAGTAATGAAATGCTTAGTCAGCTTGATGATTCTATTGAAGAACAGAAAAAAGCTCTTATAAAGAATCTTCAACTAAGTTTTGAAATAGCTGCTAAGGAAATAGATAAGAGCCTTTCTGGTGCAAGTGAAGAAATAAGAGAAAATGTTAAGGAATTAAGAGCTATGAAAAAATAGTTTATTTAGTGCAAATAGAACTATATAAATAACAATTAGTACAAGCAACGGAATAAAATATATGTTCATATTAACTTGTACGTAAGAGGTTCTATTTAGAGAAGTTGTAGCTATTGGCAGCAGTGTTAGTAAAATAAAGGTAAAAATCCCGCTGAAAATTCCTTGTACAAATTTAAGAAAAACATAAGTTTTGTAATTTATCTTGTTTTTATTTATAAAAGAACTTACTTGAGCTATTATTGCAATTCCAGAAAATGAACATAAAAAGCTTATGGCAGAAAGTTTTAAATTTACAGGGAATGACGAATTTGATATAAGACTGCATCCATTGGTTATTTCAATACATCCTAGAAAAAGTGGATATAATGAATTTAATGGTAAAGAAAATAGACATTCTAGTTTATTAATTAATATGTGTATTAGACTGCTTTCCTTTACAAGAGCTATTACTATTGAAAAAATTATAATAAACCCACCAATGGATAGAATTGCAGATACACCATTTTCAATGGAATTTTTTATGGCAGTACCTATATTAAAATCTTTGCTTTGTATATTTAAAGTGGAACTATTATTTTTAGTAGTTCTATTTTTTTTAGTTAATAATCCAATAAATATTACAGAAACATAATTAGAGGCAAGAAGTATATATCCATAAAGTGTATTATGAAGCATGGTTGCACCAACAGAACCTAAAAGAAAAATAGGACCAGCATTGGATGCTATGTTTAAAAGTCTTAAATATTCATTTTTGTTAATATATTTTAAATTGTATATATCACTGCAATATTTTGCTCCAAGAGGATATCCGCACAATATACTTGCAGCTATAGGGAAGGAACAGGCTGAACTTAATCCTAAAGGCCTGCATATTAATGGACCTAAAAATTTTGAATAGAGATTTATACCATCATAATAAATTAGAAGATTACAAATAACTACAAAGGGAAAGGTAGTGGGAAGAATGGATTTATACCATAATTCACTTCCTTTTAATGCTGCATTTATACATAGATTAATATTTGAAGTAAAGAGAAAGATAAATATGGAAATAAAAATGCATATAATGAATTTCTTTTCTATATTAATAAGCTTATATAAAATAAATGTTAATAAAAAAATAAATAACCATAATATATAAACATACATAAGTTTTCCTCCTATAATTATCTGAATATAACTGTTATATATTATGGTTATGGAAATAAAACCTATAATATGACAGGACTTTTTAAATAATCATCCATTGGATTTATGGAACTGTTTAATAAGGAGTAGGCTTTAGTTCCATATATGTCTAAGGTAAGATGGGTAGGAAGATTATTTTTTGGAAGTTTTGTAATTATTGGAATGCTGCTTTTCTTTTTCATTTCTTTTAGTATTTCTCTGCCTTTATAATTAAAACCCAATATTCGTGCATAAGGAGCTGGCATTTTTGTCAGTTTAAGCAGATCAAATTTATGTAAATTTAAAAAACTTTGTGTAAGAATTCTGCTTATTCTTGTATAGGTATAGCGCTTGCTTTTTATATTCATTATAAATTCATTTAAGGAATTTGATTTTAATATATCCCTCAATATTTTGTTATCTAGTCCTTCTGATACATCTGGAAGTTTTTTTAAATCCGGATGTGTCATAATAAGGTTGTATTTTAAATACTTAAATATATCTTCATCAAATATGAAAGGATAATTGCTGTTTTTTAAGTTCTGCAGTATTTTGTAGGTATGTGATGGAACATAATTTTCTATCTGCTTTAAATCATGGTATTTCAAACTTCTGCGAATAGAAGTGGCAGAGGCCATAAAATTATCTGATGAAAAGTCTGTGCTGTTATGGCAGTTTCCTTCTCTCTTTAAAGTATAAGGCTTTATTGAACTATTTAGTTTTTTTAATGCTTTTATATATTCTATTCCTAATATGTTATTAGAACTGTTTAGTAATTGGTCTATATTACTAATTTTTAGAAGAGAACTTAAGGCATTGGAGCGGCAGGTATGATAAGGAAGGCCTAAACTTAAGTTTTCTTTTAATATACTTACAAATTGGCAGGGTTCTTCAACAAGGATTTGAGCTATTTGGCATAAAAGATCTATATTTCCGTGTTCACTTCCGAAATATACATTATCCACCACATTTAGTTGATCTAGAAGGGATATGCTTCCAAAAGCAAAATGTTCAGCTGAAGAAACAGCATATACAAGGGGCAGTTCTATAACAAGATCTATTCCATTTGATAAGGCTATTAAAGTTCTATTCCATTTATCTATTAAGGCAGGAGTTCCTCTTTGCATGAAGTTGCCGCTCATAATACATATAGTACCATCACACTTAGTATCTTTTTGTGCATTTACTAAATGATATTTATGTCCATTGTGAAAAGGATTATATTCAGTTATTAAACCAGTAATAATATTAATCAACTCCTAAAAAATAATAAAAAAATATTTTGTGTAAAAATGCAATAAAATAAAGTCTGACTTTCATTTTGTCATATATGCATTTTAAATAAAATATATTTTTAATATTAATATGCAGGAAGAAAATATACAAGAAATTATTAAATGAATTTGAAAAAAATATTTTGAACATAAATAGAAAAATATAAATAAAACCTTTATTAGTGGTAATTGGAAAGATGTTATAAGCTTATCATAAGTAGGAAAAAAATTTTACAATAGCAGACTGAATAAGAAAAAAGTATTTAAGAGTAAATTCATGAGGACAGCGTTTAATATGAATATATTAAAAACATGAACATAGAAAATAAAATTATCTTTATTATCAGACAATTTTGAATATTATAAGGGTAAATAAGTTAGCTTTATTAGTTGAAAATGTTTATAATAAAGGAGTATATTAATATTATGCTAGAAAAAGTATGAAAGGAGAAAAGAATATGGATCTTATGAAAAAAATGTGGGAATGTGCTAAAGCTGATAAAAAAACGATTGTTTTGCCAGAAGGTAATGAGGAACGTAATTTGACAGCTGCTGAAAAAATACATGAGTTGGGATTAGCTGATCCTGTATTAATTGGAAATAAAGAGGTTATAATAAATAAAGCCCATGAAATAGATGTTAATATATCCAATATAAAAATAGTTGATCCAAATGAATCTGAAAATTTGGATAAATATATAGAAGCCTTTTATGAATTGAGAAAGAAAAAAGGAATGACAATAGAAAAGGCAAATAGAATTGTAAGAGATCCATTATATTTTGCAACAATGATGGTAAAATGCAATGATGCAGATGGTATGGTATCAGGTGCAGTTCATACAACTGGAGATTTATTAAGACCAGGTCTGCAGATTATAAAAACAGCTCCAGGAGTTTCTGTTGTATCAAGTTTTTTTATAATGCAGGTTTCAGATAGTAGTTATGGAGATAATGGAACTCTTTTATTTGCTGATTGTGCTGTTAATCCTAATCCAACAGAGGATCAGCTTGCACAGATAGCCATAGCTACAGCAGAAACTGCACAAAGATTATGCCAATTTGATCCTAGGGTAGCAATGCTTTCTTTTTCTACAATGGGAAGTGCAGATCATGAAGTGGTAGATAAAGTAAGAAATGCAACTCAAAAAGCTAATGAATTAAGACCTGATTTAAAAATTGATGGTGAATTACAGCTTGATGCTGCCATAATAAAAAGTGTAGCAGATCAAAAAGCACCTGAAAGTAATGTGGCAGGAAAAGCCAATGTATTGGTTTTTCCTGATCTTCAATCAGGAAATATTGGTTATAAGTTAGTGCAAAGATTTGCTCATGCTAAAGCAATTGGCCCAATATGCCAGGGGTTTGCAAAACCAATAAATGACCTTTCAAGAGGGTGCAGTGCAGACGATATAGTTAATGTTGTAGCACTTACAGCAGTTCAGGCTCAAGGAATACAGAAGTAGAGAAGGAGAATTAGAAATGAAAATTTTAGTAGTAAATTGTGGAAGTTCATCTTTGAAATATCAATTAATAGATATGGAAAATGAAAATGTTCTTGCTCAGGGATTAGTAGAAAGAATAGGTATAGACGGAATTCTAACTCAAAAGGTTGAAGGAAGGGAAAAATATATTGTAGAAACAGATCTTAAGGATCATAAAATGGCTATTGATCTTGTTTTAAATACTCTTATTGATTCAGAACAAGGTGTAATTAAGTCAATGGATGAAATTGGTGCAGTTGGACATAGGGTTGTACATGGTGGAGAGAAATATTCAACTTCTGTTGTAATAGATGAGAATGTTATGAAAAACTTAGAAGAACTTATAAGTCTTGCTCCCCTTCATAATCCAGCCAACATTATTGGAATAAAAGCATGTAAAGCCTTAATGAAAAATGTACCAATGGTAGCAGTGTTTGATACAGCTTTTCATCAAACTATGCCAGAAAAAGCCTATATGTATCCGCTTCCATATGAATACTATACAGAAGATCATGTAAGAAAATATGGATTTCATGGAACATCTCATAAATATGTTGCTGGAAAAGTAGCAGAGGTTATGAATAGAAATCAAAAGGATTTAAAAATAATTACATGTCATTTAGGTAATGGTGTAAGTGTAACAGCAGTTGATGGAGGAAAATCAATTGATACAACAATGGGCTTTACTCCTCTTGATGGTATTATAATGGGATCAAGATGCGGTAGTATTGATCCGGCTATAGTGACATATATTATGAAAGAAAAAGGATATACAGTTGATGAAATGAATGAAATATTAAATAAAAAATCAGGAGTACTTG
This sequence comes from uncultured Clostridium sp., assembly GCA_964588775.1. Lineage (GTDB taxonomy): Bacteria > Bacillota > Clostridia > Clostridiales > Clostridiaceae > Clostridium. Next base: position 1,173 of record CAZPRO010000067.1, on the reverse strand, counting down.
CTCTTTCAGGAGTTGGAACTGATTTTAGAGATATAAGAAGTGCTGCAAATAAGAATGATAAGAGAGCATTACTTGTTATGGATATTTATGGATATCAGATAAAAAAACAAATAGGAGCTTATGCAGCAGCAATGGGAGGTCTTGATGCAATAGTATTTACAGCAGGTATTGGAGAGCATGCACCAGAAGTAAGAGTTAGATCACTAACAAATATGGGGTTTTTAGGAATTGAATTAGATGCAGTGAAAAATGATAATCAGGATGTTGGAGATGGAATGGAAATTTCAACACCAGATTCTAAAGTTAAAGTTTTTGTAATTCCAACTAATGAAGAATTAATGATAGCAAAAGAAACTTTAGAACTTATAAAGTAATTAAAATATCTTGACTTTTTTTTAGGGTATTTATATAATTATTTATGTTTGATATAAAAATATTGTGACAGGAGTGACAAAAGTCTTAAATTTATAATTTTGACATAGGATTATGGATATAAAAATTAGTGATATTATTTCAGGAAAAGGTCGAAAAAAGGAACTTAATTATGAATTTGAAATTAGTCCATTTGAATTTGAAGGCGATGTTATAAAAAGTGCTGACTCCTGCAAAGTCAGTGGAATTATTTCATGTGATGAGAATATTTTGATATTAAGTGTAAATGTAAAAACAAAATTGAATATGATATGTTCAAGATGTTTAGATACCTTTATCTATCCAATAGATATTGATATAGAAGAAAGGTTTACAAATGATGGTAAGTGCAAAGATGATACTGTCGTTGTAATAGGAGATGTTTTAAACATCGACGAAATAGTTGAAAGAGATATAATTTCAACACTGCCAATTAAAAGATTATGTAAAACCAGCTGCAAAGGTCTTTGTCAGGTATGTGGATGTAATTTAAATCATACTGCATGTAACTGTCAAAATGATGACGTAGATATACGTTTTGAAGCCTTAAAAGGTTTTTTTGATAAGGAGGTGTAATAAATGGGTTGTCCAGCTAGAAAACAATGTAGTGCTAGAACTAAGAAAAGAAGAGCTCAAACTTTCAAAGCTAGTTTACCAGGCATTGTAGAATGTCCACAATGTCATGAAATGAAACTTGCTCACAGAGTATGTAAGAAATGTGGTTATTACAAAGGTAAGGAAGTTGTTGCTTCTGAAAACTAA
>CAZPRO010000066.1:0-11838 GCA_964588775.1 uncultured Clostridium sp. | reverse complement strand
ATTCCATTTCTCTTCCTCTAAATCTAACAGTAATTTTTACTTTATCTCCATCTAATAGGAACTTCCTTGCGTTTTTAACCTTTATGTCAATATCATGTTCCTCAATAGTTAGACTTACTCTTATTTCTTTGATGTTAACAACTTTTTGCTTTTTCTTAGCTTCTTTTTCCTTTTTATTCTGTTCATAAATAAACTTTCCATAATCCATTATTTTACAAACAGGTGGCTTCGCATTTGGAGAAATCATAACTAAATCCACATCATGTTCTTCAGCAAGCTTTCTTGCTTCATTGGCTGATAAAACACCTAATTGTTCACCATCAATTCCAATTACTCTAAGTTCTTTTTCTCGAATTTGTTCATTAATAGAATAATCTTTACTAATCTTTTTCACCTCCGAAAAATATCCATACATAACAAAAAAGACGGCCTTAGCCGTCATCTCACATTCAAATACGCATAGACAATAACCTCTGCAAGCAACTATAACACCGCAGGGTGAGAAACGGCTGTTTCTTCTTAACAAATATGAGTATATCACCACAAATTATATATGTCAACAAATATTTATTTTTAAATTTTGCTTTCTATTTCATTGATATTTTTTTCTTCTTTAAAACTGACTCTTTCTCCAAATACATTTTCTATTGTATGCAGGAATTCACTGCATCTACATTTTTCTTTATTATAGATATTTATATTCTTAGGAGACGATGTTATAAGACCGCTTATTATTATATCTTCTTCATTTATATTACATATATATTCCTCCTCTCTAAGTTCTCTCAAAAAATCTTTATATAAATTATTGCCCTTTTCATCTTTAATATTATATGGTTTCTCTTCGCCAAATATTATATTTACTGTATCTATTTTAGATTCCTGTAAATCCACAAAATATTTTAAAAGTTTTATAAACTCATTATATTCTTTTTCTATCATATACATTTCTATAATCTTATCTATTATCTGTTCTATTTCTTTTGTAAGGTTTCTCATTCTAAAAGTTATGAAACCATTTACATTTATTTCCTGCTTTTCTTTAATGCAGTCATTAATTTTATTTATTATTTTATTAATTTTATTTAAACAATATATATTTTCTGCATTTTTAGTCACGTTTCTATATTTTAATATTTTATCTATATATTCCTCAACTTCTATTATTTCACTTTGTTTTAGAAAAAAATAATTATCTGTTAAAAATTCAAATATTTCCTTACTTTTATAGTTATCTATAACTATTTTGTATAAAATATTGCTTATATATATATTTACTATTTCTTTAATTTCTTCATTATATGCCTTGTCTTCACATATTATTTCTGTTATGTGGGTCCTGCCTTCCATACTTTCTACAATGCCAATGATAATTTTCTTTTTTTTCATCTCATTTCTTAATTCTGACAATTCTTTATAAAAAGAAAAATTCTCATTATATACTAATTTTAAAACGAGCATATTTTCACCCCTTTCTAAATAATAGTATGTATAAATATTTTTATAATATCCTAAAGCTTATGTTCATATTTGTTATTAATTATGAATATAATTTACAAGTGTGTGTTAATACGAATATTGACAAATGTTGCAGCAAAAATATAATTTAATATATGGATTTTTAAAAGGTGGTATTAACTAAATGTATTGTTTTGTAGATTATAGAATTAGTTCTGAAGAATTTCATAGCCTTGCTTCATTAGGTGCTCATATAATTAAAATTCCAAAATGCAAATATGTGTATGAAGCCATAAATGGTCATCCTGACATTCAGCTTAATATTTTGAATAAAAGGGAAGCCCTCCTTATTATTCAAAAAGATATGCCAAACCACTTTAAAAAAATCCTTGATTCAAATAACATAAAATATATTGTTTCAAAAAAATCCTTGTCTAATACATATCCTAATGATATTTTTTTAAATGCTTTAAATTTAAAAAAGCATTTTATTCATAACCTTAAAAACACTGATAAAAATCTTTTAGAATTACAAAATGGCAAAAAGCTCATTAATGTTTCACAAGGATACACTAAATGCTCTATTCTTCCTGTTAGGGAAAAAGCATTAATAACAAGCGACAAAGGAATATATAATATTTTGAAAAATCATGACTTTCATATGCTTCTTCTTCCACCAGGAGATATTCTATTACCTGGTTTAAATTATGGATTCATTGGTGGAACTGGCGGCTTAATTACAGAAAACACCATGGCTTTTTTTGGAAATTTGAATCATTATGCCTACGGAAAAGAAGTATTAAACTTTCTATATAAATATGATGTAAAACCTGTATATTTAAGAAACAGCAAATTAATTGACCGCGGAAGCATATTAACCATTTAGTTCTCCTTATATAATATGTTCTCCATAATTTTGTGTTACCATGTTTTCATCCCTTCATTTCCTAAGTTTTTTACTCTTTATCAGTAAATTTGAGTAACATATAATATTATGTCTTTTTCTGGTTTTATTTGTGATCTTATTAAAATATCTAATCCCAGTAATCCATATTCATATATTTTAATTAAATAAACCATCATAATAGTTCCTTACAATTGTAAGTGCTGGTTAATAAGAGGCACTGAAATTATAGTTATCAATAATACAGCTGGAATAATTATTTGAAAACGATTAAAAACCTTTGTATAATTAGCTTATAAGGGTAATATTATACATTTATCTTAAATCAGGACTCTTTGTACCATTTTATATAATTCAGTCGCATATTATAAATATTTATAATACAAAGGAGGCAAATTTGAAATGAGTTTAACTGACAGTGAAAAAAAAATATTTATTGCTGAAAACAATTCCACATTTACAGAAACTGATACAACCTATGAAGAAATGAAAGAATTTCTTCTTTTGTATAATTCCGCCATCAAGCAAGTAAAAACAAAATTGGAAGTTCTTGATGAAGAATTTAAGCTAAAAAGAAAAAGGAATCCTATTGAATACATGAAATCACGTACTAAAACCCCTGAAAGCATAATGTCCAAACTTCATAGAAAAGGATTTGAAATGAGTATAGAGTCCGCTCGGAAAAATCTACATGATATTGCAGGTATACGGGTTATCTGTTCCTTTCTTGATGATATATATAAAATAGCAGATACTTTAATTATGCAGGATGATATAATTCTTTTAGAAAAAAAGGATTATATAAAAAATCCCAAAACCAATGGTTACCGCAGTCTTCATCTTGTTATACAAATACCTGTATTTTTCTCTGACCATGCAGAACATATACCTGTAGAAGTTCAGATAAGAACCATTGCCATGGATTTTTGGGCAAGCCTTGAACATAAATTATATTACAAAACAGAAAAAACAGGTTCTATAGAAATCCGTCAAGATTTAAAAGAATGTGCAGATATTATTTCTTCAACAGATTTAAAAATGCTTGAAATCCAAAAACATGTAGAGAGTATGGAATGATAAAACTGAATACAACTGCATAAAATATAAAAAGTGGAGCTGTCGCATTAATTTGTGATAGCTTATTTTTTGTTCTGTAAATGAGAATTTGACTTTCAATGGATAATTGTGAATTAAAAACGTTCTAACTTATCATAAAAAAGAAACTGTCACATATGTTTTTGTGCGACAGTTCCATAATTTAATTTCTATTTAACAGACATGAATTACCCATTTAAGTTTATTATTCCTTATAGAAATTTAAGATTTTATTCTTTATTAACAAGATATATTATACATTTTTTTCTTCCAAAATTAATAACATCATCATGATTTGAAAGCCATACATCTATTATATATGTACCATCTTCTTTTACTATAACTGCTCCTCCACGGTCTTCTACAGAAAACAGGCCATCTTCCTTATAACTTTTCAATTCAGGAATATATAATGTACTGCCCATGGGTATATCTTCAGGAGCAGCTACAACACCTTTTCTTGTTTTTGTCATCATTGCAGTATTGTTTCCCCATTGTTCAGAACATATTTCACAATTACAATATGCTGTAAGTTCTGCATTTATTGGAGTCATATTTATTTCAGTTTCTTCTTTTTTCTTTTTTGAATAAATTCCATTTATATCTTCCTGTTTTTCATTATATTTGAATACAAAATATGCACTTAATCCACCAGCTAAAATTGAAACAATAATACATACAATGCAAATAATTATCTTAAATTTCACCATTTTACCACCTAGATATATGTTAATTAATCAAAAATAGTTTCCACATAAATTTAATATACATTTTTTAATCTACACTTCTACAATAACAGGCAGTATCATAGGCTTTCTTTTCATTTTAGAATATACAAATGTACCTATTTCACGTCTTATTGTATTTTTTATTTCTGACCATTGAGTTATATTATTGGACATACATTCCACAACAACATTTAAAGAAAGATTCTTAAGTTCATCTATAAGTTCTTCACTGTCCCTTACATAAACAAACCCTCTGGTTATTACATCAGGACCTGAAACTATTAATTTATTCTTTTTATCCATAACTGTTACAATAGTTATTATTCCATCCTGGGATAGATTTTTCCTATCTCTTAATACTATATTTCCTACATCGCCAATACCCATCCCATCAATTAATACTCTTCCTGAAGGAACTTTTCCATTTATTCTGGCAGAATTTCTTTGAAGTTCAAAAACATCACCAATCTCCAAAATAAATATGTTTTCAGGCTTTACTCCCATATCTTCTGCAATTTTTTTATGTGCCCTAAGCTGACTATACTCTCCATGAACTGGCAGGAAAAACTTAGGTTTTAAAAGTGCCTGAATTAAACGTAGTTCCTGTTCACATGCATGACCTGAAACATGAATATCTTCTATTGCTTTATAAATAACATTGGCACCTTTTTCTGTTAATGCATTAATAACATTGGATACAGGTTTTTCATTTCCTGGTATTGGATTAGCAGATATTATTACCATGTCTCCCTTCTGAATGGTTATACTTCTATGGGTAGAAGAAGCAATTCTAGTAAGAGCTGACATTGGCTCTCCTTGACTTCCAGTAGTAACTATTGTAACTCTTTCATCTGCATACTTATTTATTTCATCAAGACCAATAATCATGCCATCTGGAACATTTAAATAACCAAGAGCAATAGAAACTTCTGTTATTTTTTCCATACTTCTTCCGCTAAAAGCTATTTTTCTGTTATATTTCTCACAAGCATTTATTATTTGCTGCAGCCTATGAATATTAGAAGCAAATGTTGCCACTATTATTCTTGATTTAGCAGTAGAAAATAATCTTTCTAATGTTTCTCCTACTGTTTTCTCTGACATTGTATATCCTGGTTTTAAAGCATTGGTGCTATCTGCCATCAAAAGAAGCACACCTTTTTTTCCTAATGCTGCATACCTTGCAAGATCTGCTACCTTATTATCAATTGGAGTAAAATCAACTTTAAAATCACCACTATGAACGATTACTCCAATAGGTGTATGAAGAGCTATAGAACAGCTGTCTGCAATACTATGGTTATTTCTAATAAATTCTACTTTAAATTTATTAAAAGAAACAATATCACCAGGTGCTACAACATTTAATGTGCAGTCACTTAAAATATTATGTTCACTTAATTTACTTTCAATAAGACCAATGGTAAGACGTGTTCCATAAATAGGTACATTAACTTGTTTTAAAATATATGGCAGTCCCCCTATATGATCTTCATGACCATGAGTAATAAAAAATCCTTTAACTTTTTCAATGTTATTCTTTAAATAAGTAACATCTGGAATTACAACATCAATACCATATAATTCTTCGTCAGGAAATGAGAGTCCGCAATCAATAACTAGAATTTCATTATCATATTCAAATGCTGTAATATTTTTTCCAACTTCACCCAAACCTCCTAAGGGAATTATTTTTATTTTTTTCTTATTTTTATGCGGCATATACCTTTTTCTTTTGACTATCTTTCTTTCTTCCAAAATTATGTCTCCTATTCTTTTATATTATTATAACTATATTATTAACTTTTTTATAATTTTAAAATACATAATATGAAAAAAGTTCAAGCTAAAATAGATGTTAGCTTGAACTTTTAATTTTATTTAAAATATTCTTTTAATATTTCTTTATCCAGTTCTTCTAAATCATAATCATCAATTCTGTTTTTATTAATCCATGTAGCTTCATCATAAGATTTATCCAAAATATATTTTTCCTTTAAATTACCTACATATACCTTGATACTTTCTTCTTCATTAATAGGAAAGTCTTTAAAAAATTCATTATCGAATATAAGTGTTTTTAAAATGTCCTTAGCTGCTCTTGCAAGACATTTTTCATCACTTTCTTTTCCCCTTAATTTTTGATTTATTAAAGACCATTTTCCAATACTGCCTCTTTTTGCTTTCTTTTTAACAATTAAAACATTATTAAAATCATCTTTTATTATTTCAGCACATCCTACATACTTCATATTTTATCCCCCTGCTAATTCTCATTATTTGTAATTTATACACATACACCTAATTTAATTATAACATATAATTGGAGTTCCAGGCTCAATTTGAGCAAATATAGCCTGTGCAAGATCATATGGAGCATTAACACATCCATGTGACCCACTGGTTAAATATATCTGTCCTCCAAATTCATTTCTCCAACTTGCATCGTGTATTCCTATATTATTATTGAAAGGCATCCAGTAAGTAACATCTGAAGAATAATTTTCACCCTTAAGTGTTGCATCCTTTTCCTTATAATTAAGTCTATAAACACCTGCTGGAGTTGCTGTATTCAAACTTGCATTTCCTGTAACAACATCTCCTTCAGTTATAAGAACTCCATCTTTGTAAAACCATAAATGCTGTTTTGTTAAATTGATTTCTACATAAGTATTGCCAATATCATTTTCATCTCTTGAAACAGCTGTCTGAGAATAAATAGGTTCTCTTTCAATGGATTTATTTTCCTTAAAGTCTTCAATAAGTTTCTGAACTTCTGCCTTTTGATCTACAATCCACCCATAGTTTCCACCAGCTACACTTACTGTTCCACTATCTGTTGTTTTAAACATTCTCTTGCCGCCAAAGGTATTATATTTGCTTGCAAGGGTATATACATATTTCTTTACTGCATCTTCATTTATTTTTATCTGAAAATCATCTGAAACATCAATCCACTTAGAAATAATATCTCCATCCACTATTTCCTTTCTGTCTCCAATATTATATGTAATATTAAAATTAATGATGGAATTGAGCTTATTATTAGTTTCTATAATTTCTTTTGATTCTTTAGTGTATTTAGGATTTTCATAACATTCTTCCTCTTCTAGATTCAATGTTTTTTTTCCCTTTTTAATTGTATCTTCTATTTTATTTTGTAATATATCCCTTTTTAACACTGTTCCCATTACTTCATCTACTATATGGAATTTATTGTCTTCGCATTCAAATGAAGCATTTTGGGGCTCAATAATATTTTTAGCTTTTAAAAATTCAAGATTATCTATTAAACTTTTTAGTTTATGTTCATTATAGGAAACTCCAGAAACATTTAATTCTTCATTTCCTTTATATAAACCTTTAATCCAAAGTAAAGAATTTTGACTTTTTAGTACTTTTTTAAGTTCACTATTATCATTATAGTTTAAATCAATACTTACACCACTGATTTTATCTGCTAAATTATTTCTTCCTTCTATATTCAGTTCATAACTATTAAAATATTCTGAAATAGAAGATGCTGCATCTTGTATAGTTTGTCCAGATACATTGACATTATTTATTGTAGTGTTGAAGTAAAAGTGATTTATAAAATAAAAAGAAATACCAAGATAAATCACAACTAATGGCGAAAGAATAATCCCTGCTGTCTTAAATATCTTTTTTATCTGCTGCCTTTTCATGTCGTTCCCCCCACATATCTATTATACTAAAAAATCTCTAAAAGAAAAGTGCAAAAAATTAATGGAACTCAGTATAGTTCCATTAATTTTCAAATGATATATTCTCAATCATATGTTTAGCCTTTTCCATTCCCTGATCTGCTGCCTTTTTGTACCATTTATATGCAAGTCCATGATCTTTTTTCACGCCTTTTCCAAAATAATACAAGCCCGCTAGATTATATTGGGCATAACAATATCCAGCATATGCTGATTTTTCATACCACTTTATAGCTTTTTTCATGCTTTTGGAAGTTCCAATTCCTTCTTCATATAAATAGCCTAATGCATTTTCTGCTTTACAATATCCCTGCTTTGCAGACTTTTCATACCATTTAAATGCCTCATTAACATTTTTTTTAGCAAAATTCTTACTAAGATAAAGATTTCCTAGATTATATTGGGCATAAAAATCATTACTTTCTGCAGCCTTTTTATACCATTTTTCAGCTTCATCATAATTAGGAATTGTCCCTTCTCCTTCCTCAAACATACAGCCCAAATTACATTGAGCATCAATATGTCCTTTAACAGCTGCCTTTTTAAAATACTTCATAGCTTTAGAATAATCCATATTAACTCCAAGACCATAATAATACATATATCCAAGATTATATTCAGCAATAGTATATTCTTTACTTGCTGCTTTTTTATACCATTTAACAGCCTGGAAATAGTTCTTTTCTAAAACTTCGCCTTCAAAATACTTATCCCCTAAAACATTTTCAGCTTTTGTATTTCCTCTTCTTGCATACTTTATTATTACATCAAGAGTACAATTTTCAAAATTAATATCTGCCTTCTGGCAGTTTTCTATAAAATTATCAATAGATAATACTCCGCCCAAACTCTCATCCCCTAGCATTATTAAATAAAATTCTATTTAGAATTCATCCTATAATAATTTATAACATATATGAAATAACATTTCCATAGTTGATAATGTTTACTTTATATATTTTTTTATTTTTTTCTTATATATTTATAAAATTATTAACATAATTAAAAAGATATTATGTCTATATAAATTCATTTATAAAATTATATGCTAATATTTATTACTATATTACATCTATTGTTTCATATTACTTGCTTTTGTTTTTAGCTGATTATATAATTTTTTAATGATAATAAAAATTTTGGAGGAATGTTCAATGCAGAAATTACTAAGTAAAATGAGGCAGGCTATTAATGATTTTTCACTAATTCATAATGGAGATAAAATAGCTGTAGGATTATCTGGTGGAAAAGACAGTCTTACTCTTCTTAAACTTCTAAGCTCTTATCAGAAATTTTCAGAAGAACACTTTGAACTTATGGCAATAACCCTTAATCCAGGAAATGTAGACAATTCTCTTTTAAAAAAATATTGCAAAAATTTGAACATCCCCTTCCATGAAATTCAAACAAATATTATGGAAATAGTTTTTAATATAAAAAAAGAAAAAAATCCCTGTTCTCTTTGTGCCAAATTAAGACGTGGAATACTATACAGTACTGCTGAATCTTTAGGATGCAATGTAGTAGCTCTTGGACATCACTATGATGATGCAATTGAAACTTTAATGCTTTCTTTATGTTATGAAGGACGTATTAACTGCTTTTCTCCTAAGACTCTGATGGAGAAAAACACCATAACTTTAATAAGACCAATGGTTTATATTAAGGAAGCCAGTATTATAAGCTTTGCAAAAAAAAGTAATCTTCCCATTGTATTTAATCCATGTCCTGCTGATAAGAAAACGAAAAGGGAAGAAATAAAAAATCTTATTTTTGAACTTAATGGACGTATACCAGGTTTTAAAAAGAACCTGTTTGGTGCATTAACAAATAGTAATGAGCTTTTTATATGGGATAAAGAAAAAATCAAAAACTCTTAACTATGTATTATTTGCAAATTTCAACATTTATATATAGAACAGATTAGAACTGTCATAAAAAACTACAGCTACAATGATTAAATCATACTAAAATATTGCAGCTGTGGTTTTTTAACAATTATTCTTTTTTGTTTTTACATAACTTAACAAGATAATATATGTTTGTAATAATAATTATTATGTTTGTAAATGCAACAGGATATGCTTTTATAGCTAAACCATAGACTACAAAAACAGCACTTCCAATAAGATTTATAAGTCGTAATTTTATTATATCCTTCATAAACATTGAAACAGCTATTAAAATCGATGCAATATATCCTGCATATTCTATTAGTGATGTACTTTCCATAAAGTTTCTCCTTTGTTTCTTACTTATATTTAGTATTTCACTATTTTTATACAATATGCTTATACAACGGACCAATTTGCAGAACTTTTTTAATTTAACTGTAATATTCAACAATTCTTTTTTTACTTTTAACAGTTATTCTTTTAAAAATCTTTACAATAACATCTCAGATATTATAATTTTTAATGTTTTAAATTTTTCACCAATTAATTTTTATAGTAATATTTCAAGTAATTCTTTAGGTGTTTTTACAACCTTAAAAGCTCTTGCTTGTGTTAATTCTACCAGGGTTCCATATCCATAAAGAACACCAATGGATTTTATACCATTTTCTTTAGCACCTAGTATGTCATATTCCCTGTCTCCAACCATAATGCATTTAGAATTTTCAAAATCTTCAAATTCTAATTTTAGCTTTTCTACTGCAAATTTAATAATATCACCTTTCTTTACCCTTGTTTCTTCAAAATCAGAGCCTACAACTACTGTAAAATATTTACGAAGGTTGAAATGTTCTAATATTTCTATTGAATACTTTTCAGGTTTAGAAGTTGCCACTACAAGAATCTTACCATTATCTTTTAACTTTCTTAAGACTTCTTCAATGCCTTCATAAACTTCATTTTCAAACATGCCCTTTTTTTCAAAATACTCTCTGAATATTTTCAATCCTTCATCTGCCTGTTCCTTTGAAAGCCCACAAATTTTCATATATGAATCACGAAGGGGAGGTCCTATAAATTTACGAAGTTCCTCAGGACTTTTATCAGTAATATGAAAATGCTTTAATGCATATTTTACTGAATTAATAATACCATTTCCTGACTCTGTAAGAGTTCCGTCTAAATCAAACAATATATATTTAAAATTTTTATCCAACACTACTCCTCCTAAATTTTTATTTATACATATATACTATCACAGAATAATTTTTCAATAAAATCTTTTATTTTATTGTGAATATTATATAATATTTATAGAATAAACTTAATTAAGGAGGCTTTAACATGCATAATGTCTTAACAGCAGAGAATATAAAAAAACTTCAAGAAGAACTTGATTACAGACTTACTGTTAAACGTGCTGAAATTGCAAAAGAAAAACTTATAGCTGCTGCTCATGGTGACAGATCAGAAAATGCTGAATACAAAGAAGCTTGTGCAAATTATAGAGAAAATGATAATAGAATACAATATTTAATGACTATGATTTCTACTGCAACCGTAATAGACAATGAAGATATAAAAAAGGATGTTCTTGATATAAACAGCCGTGCTAAAGTTAAATTTTTAGATGATGATTTTGAAACGGAAGTTACTTTGGTTACTACCATGGATCTTGATCCAGATAACATGAAGATAAGTATAGAATCTGATTTAGGCAAAGCTCTTTCAGGAAAAAAGCCTGGTGATATTGTTGAAGTTAACGCTCCAGGAGAAAAATATTCAGTTGAAATATTAGAATTATTATAATAACTAAACTTCAAATGACTCTGTTGCACCAAAATCAGTTAACAGCTTTTTTCTCTATATTATGTAGAACTTAGTGTAGTGGTAACTCAACGATAAAAGGAACAGGCAGATAAAATTTTGAAATAGCAGGGATTTTTAATTTGAAACATTACAATCTGCATATGTCCATTCAACACTTGCTCCTTCAGAGGTTAGTAGTACAACTAAATTATGATTATAATATA
>CAZPRO010000065.1:0-11917 GCA_964588775.1 uncultured Clostridium sp. | reverse complement strand
GTTTCATGTGCAAATTTTTTAATCCTGTGAATTAAGTAGCCTGTTCATGTTTTTTGCCGTTTTCACCCTCAAGGTTCACGACAAATTATGATTTATTTAGTGCAGCAGCTCCCCCTGCCTCCTGCTTTCTTTACTTTTCCTAACACATAGTATGTTCCAAATAGTACAAAATTCACTAAAACTCCTCCAGAAAAATCAAAAAGCACATCAATGACACTTGAGTTTCTACCTTCTGACTTCATCTGCACTGCTTCATCTAAAACTCCAGTAAATAATACAATAAATAAACTATAAAACATTATATCTATTTTTTTTACATCAAAACAGTATAATAATATGCATATTATTATGTCTAAAACTGCATATTCAAGGATATGTGCACATTTTCTTATTACTTTATTCAGTGAAAGAAGGGTAATATTATTAAAATAGTCATTGTCTTTTAATTTTAATATTAAAGAGTTATTTTTATACTTATCATAGTTAATTTTATGTGTATAGTTATTTCCATTTTCAATAATAATCTCTTTACTTATCAAATAACTTCTCAATTTCTTAGCAACTACATAACTCTGAGCATTAGAATCATTTTTATTTTGCTTTGAATTATAAAAAATAGTTCCTGCTGATAATAATGTTATTACAAATAAAAACATACCTATTATCTTCTTATATTTCTTTTTCTTTAATTCTCTTATTTCTTTTCGCAGCACGTATTTCACTTCACTTTTCAAATTTATTTTAAATAAACTGTTATTGTATAAGCATTTAACATATATTTAAGTATTATAATATTAATGAAATAATTTACATTACAAACTTAAATATGCAGTTTTTGTTTACATTATAACATTCTCCAATATAGTATAAAATATTTTATTTTACCACGTTTTTTGATATAATAGAAATTAATTACTAATATATAGGAGTGGTCATCTTATATGGAGTTGGAATACTTATCAATAGAAGAAATACTTAATATAATAAAAAAATATTTAAAATTAATTATTGGTATAACTATTTTTACCACAGTTATTTCTTTTATCTTAGCATTTTTTATAATAACCCCAAAATACACAGTATATACTAAAGTATTTATTGGTAAACAGAATGGTTCAGAGCCAAATGCCTACTCCAAAAATTATGCTAATGATGATGTTGAAATGTATCAAAAGCTGTTAAAAACATATTGTGAAATTATTAAAACAAACAGCCTTGTAGAAAAAGCTGTTAATAAATATAATATTTCTCACACTCCATCTGAAATATTAGAAGATCTAAAATGTACTCCTGCAGCAGACACTCAGATTTTAAAAATCGAATACACCAATTCAAATATAGATGAATCGAAAAAAATCATTTCAGCAATTACAGATGAATTTATAAAAGAAGCAGAAGAATTAATTCCAAATGGGAAAATTAAGGCTGTTGAAAATGTTATAGTTCCGCAGAAACCATCTTTTCCAAATAAAAATTTATTTCTTGCTGGCGGCTTTGGTTTAGGTTTATTTATAAGTTTTTTATGGATTTTCTTTATAGAATTTTTTGACAATACATTTAAAACTAAAGAAAAATTAGAACGTATAACTGGTTTACCCGTACTAGGAGCTATTCCTGATCAAATGCAGCTGGGCAGAATAAGCCGTTCTAAGAAAAGTAACAGATACAAACGCTTTAACAATATGTTTATTGTTGAAAGCAACCCAACTTCAATAGTTGCAGAAGCTTACAGAACACTGCAGACAAATATTGAATATTCTTCTGACAAGTATCTTCAAACTATACTTATTACAAGCGCAGAACTTGAGGAAGGCAAATCAACTATTGCCGGCAATCTTTCTTTAGCTTTTGCTGAAGGTGATAAAAAAGTAATTATTATAGATTGTGATCTTAGAAACCCAACATTACATAAAAAATTTAATATTTCAAATGAAACAGGTCTATCTGATGCCATAAAAAACTGTTCTAACATCCGTAAATCAATAGCAAATTATAATGGTAATTTATATGTTATGCCTTCTGGAAAATCTTTTGATAATCCAGCTACTATACTGGCTTCTTCAGGAATGGATAATGTTATTGATTATTTAAAAAAGTATTTTGATGTGATTATCTTAGATAGTGCTCCTATCCTTACTGTTACTGATGCTAATATACTATCAACTAAGGTTGATGGAACATTAATGGTTGTACGTGCTGGCATGACTACTATATCCTCTATTCTTGAAGCCAAAAATCTTTTACAAATAGTAGATGGTACTATTTTAGGCACTGTTCTTCATAGTATAGACTTTAGTGGTAATAAAAATACTTCCCAAAAAATTTATGATGCATATTACTCAAAAGCAAATGAAGTGAACTTAGAACCTCCAGTTTCTCAGACTTAACTTCCTCCTTAATAAAGCAGCAGAAAGCTAAAATTAAACATTCTATGTAAAAATTCAAATAGAATGTTTAATTTTAGCTTTTTTTATATTTTATTTATTATATTGAGCTATTTCACGTTCCAAATTTATAAGAGCTTCTTCTTCTTTAAGCCTGAATTTTATTTCTACTCTTCTGCTTGCATCTGCATTTATGGTTCCATCTGAGTTTTTTATTGCATCTGAATAACTTCTTCCATTAGCTGTAAGCTTATTCTGTAATTCATCTTTATAATTATAATTTATCTCATCACTTAATATATATTCACAAACACTATAAGCTCTTTCCTGACTCAGCTTTAAATTATATAAATATGTACTTACTGTATCTGTATGCCCTTCTACTATTATTTCTGAAATATCATTTTTTATTGAATTATCTGAAAATAAAGTATTTAGATATATTGGAATAAAACTTTGAAGAAATTCTTTTCCTTCTTCTTTTAAATCACTTCTGCCATAGTCAAATAAAATATCTTCTGAAAGTCTTATTACTCCTGTTTTATCATTAACGGTAACCTGTATTCCCTTTCCTTGAAATTCATATTTAAGCTTTGACACAATGTTTGTACGTGTTCCTTGTATTTTCCCAATTGTTTCCTTTTGTTTTTTTATTAATTCATCATATTTTTTATTATCCCCTGTAGTGTGGTATTCTGCCACATTAATACCATTTCCATTACCGCCGCCACCTTTAACCTGTAATAATTCAAAGATAAATAAAAGCAAAAATATTATTAAAAGACCTGCCATCATATCAAGAAATGTAGAATGATATGACTGCTCACAATTTTTTCTCTTATTTTTCATATAGTATTTCATAGGGTTAATGCAGCACCTCCTCTTTTATTAATTTTTTAATAAGTATTGACTGCCTTTCTAATTGGATTTTCATTTTTTCTATATCTTCATATTCATTATACACATTAACAATTTCATTAATCATTCCACACAATTTATATGCCTTTTTCATAACTAAGTCTGTAACAACTTTAAAAATAAAAATTAATATTAAAGAAAATAACAATCCATACAAACTGGAATAAAAAGAAACTTTTACTCCTCTAAGTAAAATTACTACTGAATTTTTTATTTCCTGTGCTGAATCCATATTCAGTTTACTTACACCATTTACTATGCCAAGAAATGTACCAAACATCCCTATGCCTGTAAGGGCTTGAGAAATATGATTTATTGTTCCTTCATAAATATTTTCATAAATAAGCTTATCTTCATTAAAAAAATATCCTATATCCTTGGTAAGATAATATTCACAATAATTTTCGCCATTATCCTCTTTTTTATTTTCAACTTTTAAAGTTTTATTAAGCTGGTTAAATAACATTCTTAAAGTTTTCATATTATAAAACTTAACTATATCACACATTTCAAGATATCTTTCATTGTTATGCATTCTCTGCACTTTTGTAACATGATTATATTCTTTAATAAGAATGTCCATTTCTTGTTTAACACTTAAAACAGGATATATAAGAATCAAACCTATTAAATATAAAATAAATATTATAACCAAAAAAGTCTTTGTAGTTATGTCATTATTATTATTTATTATTCCTGACATATATCCAATACCCGCAGGAAAGAAAATTCCTATTATCCAAAATAATATTTTTTGCAGTCTGCCTGTATCAAATGCTTTATAAGATTTTTTTCCTCGTTCTTTTATCTTATTTTTAATCTGTGTCTCCATTTGTATTTCACCACTTATTTCTTATTTAATATTATTATTTTCTACTGACTATTAATTTAAAAAGAGATTTTAATATATTTTTTATTTCTTTAAAATTTATAATTATTAATACTATAATAACAGTTATTGATATTATGTATTTACCATATAAATTATCTGCAACAATAATGCTTTGAACAAGAACCAAAGTCATAGAACCAATAATTTTAAAATAATTGCATTTAATTTTTATAATCTTTCTTGAAGATATAAACCTTGTTACAAATACTATGATAAAACTTATTAATGTTGAATATGCAGCTCCAACTGTTCCAAATTGTTTTATAAAATAATAGTTAAGACTTATATTTACTGCGGCTCCAATTGATGTAGAAATAAATAGAATATTAGTTTTCTTTGCAGTTCTAAAAATAGTTGCAAGGAAACTTGACAAGCTTGAAAAAAGTGCTGCAAATAATAATACAGGTACATATGTCCATCCTATAAAATACTGCTTTGCAAATAATATTTTTCCAATAAACTCTGACAAAGTAATTAATATGCTGCATGCTCCTATACATAACACTGCAAAATATGTGCTTATTTCTGAATAAAAGCTTATTTTATCATTATCCTCAAAGGACTTAATTGCTGTAATCTGCCATGCCTGATTAAATATTTCTGTAACTACAGATAAAATTGATGGTATTTTATTAGCTGCACTATATACTCCACTTGCACCTATTCCTATAATTCCTATAATAAAATATCTGTCTGCAGATGTATTTATCCACCATGCAACTGATGATGGAATTATTGGAACACTATATATAAGCATATCTTTTATAAGCTTCTTATTATAATGTACATTAATAATATCCTTAAAATACCCTCCAAAAACTATTACAAAAATTACAGTTATATAATATGAAGCTATACTGGCAATTAAATATCCCTTTATTCCCATATGGAATACAAGAAGCAATATTATATTTAATATTATAGCAAGACAGGTATGGACTATGCCTTGAACAGCAAACAGCTTAGTTTTATTTGTTCCTCTGGAATAATATGAAAAACAGCATTGAAGACTGTATCCAAGAAATAAAAACACAAACCAATACCAATATGCTCCAATCTCATTGCCAAATTTATATCTCAATGGACTTATTAAAATTAAAATCAATGTACCGCCTAATATAAATGAAATGGCTGTAGTTAATATTTCATTTTTTTTAACGTCTTTTTCAAATGCAAATCTTAATGCTGCCTCAACTATGGATAATGTCATAACTGGATAAACCATATTAACAACATTATAAAGCAGATCAGCTGTTCCATATTCTTCTGTGGATAAAACATTAGTGTATAATGGCAGTAAAAGAAATATTATACATTTTGATGCAAAACTGCTTATAGCAAATAATGCTGTATCTGATGCAAGTTTTTTATACTTATTCATAAAATTTTATTCCTTAAATATTATTTTTTCTTTGTTTCATTTTTTCTTTAAATTTATACATACTAATGCGTAAAACTTTTGGCAGCATATATGCATGATCATTAATATATAAAGATAACTTTCTTTTTGCAGATGTCCTTTTTGTGTAAATAAATTCTTCTGCCAGCCCTTCAAAATCTTTATGACTACAAAATTCCTGCCAGAATCTTTCACTCATTCTATTCTTTTTATATGGCTTTGCGAGACATCGGTTTCCACTTTTTGCTTCATTAATATTCTTTGATACATATACAATATTATTTTTTATTTTTTCAAATATTTCCTTGCCTTTAGAATTGTTCACAATAACAAGAGAAATTCCTTCTTCAGTATTTCTCAAACTTCTTTTTTCTGATATATATCCCCAGAAATCAGCTATTGTAATATCTCCAATTCTATTATCTGAAGTATATCTGCAGTTAAAACAACATTCTCTTGTATATAAATCACTTAAAAAACCAACTATATATGGATCAGTATTTGTATCTGCAATATATTCTCTTCCATTTTCAAAAATTATTTTCATACTAAAAATTGTCCAGCCAGGCTTCTTGTGTCTAAAGAACACATGAACTGCCTTTGAGGAATATTTATTTTCCATATACTTAATATACTTTGAAAACACTTCTGGTGAAGGCACTCCATGACATATAATATCTGATGTTATTAAATTTTCATATTCTTTATTTAAAAATTTCTTTAATCCATGAATCTGACATGGCGTCCCTGTAAAATAAACAATCCTGCCTTCTTTCAAAAACTTTTCTGCTTCTTTAAAAGTATTGCCTGTTTTACTTTGTACATATTTGGACCCCCTCATATTTTCCAAATCTTTTATATCTTCAGCATAATCGTGGACAACTTCCATTTTATGATTAAAAACAGCACCAAAGACTACACCCTTATTTTCCAATACATATTGTGCAATAACAGTAAACATTCCACCTGATGTGCTTTTAATTCTTATTTCATTGTCTTTATTCCATACTGCAAATACTTCATATTGATTTTTTTTCAGCTTAAAATCATTTTGAGGACATACATTAATACATTTCCCGCATTCAATACATCTATGAGTTATTTCAGGATACCAGAAGCCTCTTTCATTAATTTTTAAAACAACTGCTTCTTTGGGACAGATGTTTACACATGCCATACAGCCTGTACATTTACTTTTATCACAGATATTTTCTAACATTTTTCTAACTCCTCATTAACTATTGTTTTTAATGAATCATAATATTTCTTTTCAAAATAATCATCAAGTTCATTATTAATATTTAATTTAAGGATTTCTTCTGCCAGTGGCAGAACTTCCTCTAATGATTTTGAAAATCTTATATATTGAGGATAAATATCCTTAAACCAGTCAACCCCTGATGAAACCTTATGGTCATTTGTTTTTAAAACAATAACTGGTGTTCCTGCAATTAATGAAAAAATTGTTCCATGATATCTGTCTGTTATAATAAGTCTGTATTTAGAAAATTCATTTATATCATTAAAAATATAATCTTCAATTCTATTTTTAATTTCATTCATTTTAAGGTTTATTGTTGTGTCTGTAAGTTTTGTTTTTAACTTGGTTTTTTCTTCTATCTTCTTCATAAGCATGGAAACATCACTATTTTTATAAAATGTTTCTCCATCATTTCTCATGCAGAATAACACTGCATCCCTATGATTATTATATTTTCTCCTTCCAATGAGACTTGTTACTATATCTGGATATAATAATAGTTTAACATCATCATTAAACATTTCTTTAGCTGTATCATATGAAATCTTATCTCTTGCCATGAAAATAACATGTTTATGACTATTATATGCTTCTGCTGTAAGCCTCTTTTCTTCTTCCCTGATAAATTTAATGGTCTGTGGAAAAACAACTACCACATTATCTTTAAATCTATTAACTATCATTCTGTGTACTTTTTCATCAACACCATGCATGTCAGTAGTGCAGTATCCTGACTGAACTACAATAAAATCCTCCTTTTTAATGATTTTTTTTATTTCTCCAAATATATTATTCATATTAACAGCAGCCGGCTTTGAATTTATTTCTATTATAATTCTGTCTTCATAATTCTTTTTTATCCAGTTTCTAATACAATAAGCCTGAGCCTGGTCACCTAAATTGGCATGGACAGGAACACAAAAATAAAAAATTCTCTTTTTATCTGTTGATGCATATTTTTCTATGTTTTTCATATTCTCTTCTGCTAATTTTTTATTTACAGGCATATCAATTAATATTTTTACTTTTCTATAAATTTTCTTTGCTATGTTCATTAGTAATGGATACTGACGAATATATCTTTTTATCTTTAAAATCATATTTTCTTCCCTTCTTTATTATAAACAATTCCAGTAAAACTCATAGGGTACTGCACCATGCCATTCAGGTCTGAACTTCATTATTATGATACAATATAAAAAGGAAATGGCTATAACTATTAATCTGGCTAACAGCCTGTTTTTTCCAAAAGTAATTGCATCAATAGTACATGGAAGCCATATTATTGAATAATAATCAAAATAATTCATAAGTCTGTTAAAAATATTTACTTTTATAACGAGCATACTGAATAATAAGGCAAAAGTCATCATAAAACTTATAAAATGTATATTATTATACTTTATATCACTTGGATTTTTAACTTCTTTATAACTATACCTGGTTATATAAATTCCTCTTGTCTTTTTAACAACTTCATCATAATTTTTATCTTTTTTAGGTATATATACAAAGAAAATACCTGCACATACTATTACAAATAATCTCATGCATTCTATCAAAGCTCCAAAATAATTTGATACATTATATTTAGAATCAATATAGTCTCCATATGAAGAAAAAGTCTTTCCAAATAATAAAATTTTATCAGAAAAAATCATAAGCACTAATCCTAAAACAACAACTTCAATAAAAATTTTTATGTTAAATTTTTTATTTATAAAAATTATAGGAAAAATCATCAAAAATGCTGAAGCATGAAATTGACATGCTATTAAAATTACAAACAAATATTTTAGATAGTTCTTATCTTTTAAATATTCAAAGCCAAATAAAATAATAGTAATTGCAATTGCCTGCCTTAAAATATTCATATATGAAAAATAAAAATTAAGACTTACAAATAAAAATGTGCTTAATACAACATCATTAGAATTTTTATAAATAAAACATGCCACACTAAACATAATAAACATTGAACTTACAATAAATAATATCTGTGGATTTTCACAAATACTATAACATATTTTATTTAATGCAAAATATCCAAATTCATATCTTAAGCTGGCATAATTTTCCCATGCAGTCTCACCAATAACTCTATAATTTTTCCAATACTGAAGTGTATCCATACCAACATTTTTACTTCTCAATGATGAAAATATACATAATATGCAAAAAAATACACCAAGAAAAACCTTTTTAGTTCCTTTATGCTGATTAACATTCATACTATATCCTAAAATTAAAATTGAAATCATTATTATACAGTACAAAATCATTTTACCACCTATATTCCTAAACTTATATACTTCAATTTTTTAACCATTTTTTTTAATAAGTTCTGTGTAAAACTCACTAAGCTTACCTGCTTCTTCATCAATACAATATCCTGTTTTTTTAAAATCTTCTATTTTTTTGCGTGCATCCTTCATATGTTTATATATTTCTGCTGCCCATATATCTGCACCATCATTTAATTTAAGAAAATATATTGAATCACTAATTTTTAATTCCTTTGTTACAGTATCAGATGTAAATACAGGCAATCCTGCACACTGTGCCTCTATTCCAACTACTGGAAGTCCTTCATATAAGGATGGAAGTAAAAATGCATCCATAGCCTGATACAATTCATTAACATCTTCACGATGATTCAAAAATATTACTTTATCCTGAATATTAAAATATTTAACACGATTTATTACTGCATTTAATAATGAACCATCGCCTACATACAAAAGTATTGAATTACTATGTATTTTTGAAAATTCATAAAAAGTATCCACTATAAATATTGGATTTTTCTGTTCATCAATTCTTCCTACAGTTCCAATAACAAATTGAGAAGTTATATTAAGCTCTTTTCTCTTTTTTTCTCGAATTTCTTTGGAATATTCATACTTATTTTTGTCTATGGCATTATGAATAACCTTAAAAGGTCTGTTATTAAAAACAGCTTTTCCTGCCATATAAGAACATGCACAATATTCTGTTGCAAGGCTGTTAGTTATAGGCTGTGCCATATCATTTCTTAATCTGTGCCAAAAATTAGGTGACGATTTAGTTGCATGAGCATGCAGAATTCTTATTTTTATATTATATTTTTTGGCATACCATAAATAAATCAGTCCAATATTAGCTATATGACAATGGACAATATGAAAATCATTATGCTTTTTAAAAAATTCGTCTACACATTTATTAAACTTAAATATGCTGTTTGACTTTATAGATGGAATCTTGTATATTGTATTTCCATTGCTGCTTATTAATTCTCTATAACATTCATCTTCAATTTCTCCACTAATAAGAAAATCTATTTTAAAGTCTTTATTAAGTTTTTTATAATAATTCATAGAATAGCTGACTATTCCATTACATAAATTAAACCTGTTTAAAATATATAATATCTTTTTCATTAATTCCTCTCTTCACTATCTTAAAAATTTCATATAAAATGCTTTTCTTAATGTATTAGGAAGTAAACATACAAAAGCCTGTCCACCTGCACTTACTATAAAATCACATAATGACATATATCCTTTTTTCATTTGCTTATATTTAAATGCCACAACTGTTTTCATATATTTAATTCCCCCTCTTCTTTTATAAAAATCATCATTAATACGAATATAATATAAATTTTCCTGAATATTGTATGATTTCATTTTTCTTTCAACAACCATTCTCATAAAGAGATCATAGTCTTCATATAAATGAACTTTTTTATACCCGCCACACTTTAAAACAGAACTTTTTTTATACATAACAGTAGGGTGAAGGAGAGAGCATCTTCTTTTCATTTTTTCATAAATTTCATCTGAAGTTTCAGATACCTTATGTATTGATATTTTATTTGTAATATGATCTTCAAATTCTACTTCATATGTTCCAACAATATCATAATCAGGATTATTCTTAAAAAATTTTAACTGCTTTTCACACCTTTTGTCACATGAATAATCATCTGAATCCATTCTTGCAACAAGTTCATTTCTACATTGTCTTATTCCAGCATTTAATGCAGGCCCCAATCCTTCGTTCTTCTCAAGTTCTATTATGTTAAAAAGCTGAGGATATTGTTCAGCATAATTACTAATTACATCATCAAGTTCTTTTGTAAGCTTTCCATCTTTTACAATTACAAATTCATCTGCCTTTACTGTCTGATTAAGCATACTTTGTATACTTATATCCAGCCATTCAGGCTTTTCTTTATAATATACTGACATTAAAATACTATATTTATTGTAATCTGCACAACACATAAATTATTTTCTTCCCCTCTTAAAATAATTCTTATCTTGCATGTTTATCACCAAAAAGTACAAAAAATGTTTTTAATATAAGTTTAATATCCACCCATAAACTTCTTTCTTCCACATATTTCAAGTCCAGTTTCATCCATTCTTCAAAACACATATCATTTCTTCCAGATATCTGCCAATAGCAGGTAAGTCCAGGTTTTACCTGTAGTCTCATAAGCATCCAGTCTTCAAATTCTTTTACTTCACTACTCAGTGAAGGTCTTGGTCCTACAAGACTCATTTCACCTTTTATTATATTTATAAGTTGTGGAAGTTCATCAATACTTGTTTTTCTTATGAACCTTCCCACCCGTGTAATTCTTGGGTCATCCTTTATTTTAAACATTGGCCCATTCATTTCATTATATTCCATTAATTTTTCTTTAAGTTCTTCTGCATTTTCAACCATAGATCTAAATTTATACATATTAAATTTATTACCATGCCTGCCTATTCGTTCTTGTACAAAAAATACTGGTCCCTTGGAATCTAATTTTATTAAAATTGATACTATTAACAATAACGGACTTAAAATTATCAATCCTATAAATGAACATAAAATATCTACTAATCTTTTAATAAAACAATAAAATATTAAATTCGCATTGTTATTTTTTGTATAAGAAACAGTATTATCTCCATATTTCATCAATACCCCCCCAATATTTTAACTTATAGTTTTACATTTTTTTAAATTAATACTATTATATCACTTTTTACATCATTTTTTTCTATAATTGTTTAATTTTTTAA
>CAZPRO010000064.1:7885-12087 GCA_964588775.1 uncultured Clostridium sp. | reverse complement strand
TGTTGAATTAATTAAACTATATTTATGATACTACAGGTTTACGAAATTAACTTTATCAGATAGGATTATTCTATCTTTATTTTGTGTAAGTTTATTAAACTGTGGAGTATCTATCCACAGTTTTTTTGCATTTTAAATATAATTTGTGTATAAGATTATAAATTATATTTAGTTTGTGGATAATTTTTTGAAATCTATATAAATGGACTTTCGTAAATCTGAATAATAAAAGAAAGTCGGAGTGATAAAATTGGATAATACAACATTAGAGAAATTAAATTATAATGATTTAAAGGAAAAAGTTAAATCATATTGTAAAAGTACACTAGGAAAGAAACTTATAGATAAATTAAATCCAAGCAGTGATATAAAAACAGTACAAAGAATGCTTAGTGAAACAAGTGAAGGAAGACGTCTTCTTGATGCATCATATGTTATTCCTCTTGAAGGAATTTATGATATAACCATATTTTTAGATAAACTTGAAAAAGGCGGAGTTCTTGAACCAACTGAATTAACAAAAGTAAATGATTTTTTAAGAGGATGCAGAAAGGTAAAATTATTTATAAAAGATAAAGAAGGATATGCTAAAACCTTAAGTTTGTATGGAGAAAATATAACTGAACTTCAGTATATTGAAGAAGAAATAAATATATCAATAAATGGAAGCATAGTAGATTCAAATGCCAGCAGGGAACTTAAAAGAATAAGAAAGCAGATGAATATATGTGAGGGAAAAATAAAGGAAAAGCTTGAGAAATTCATGAAGAATCCTTCAAATAAAGAATATATTCAGGAACCTTTTGTAAGTAAAAGGAATGGGCGATATACAGTACCAATTAAGGCATCTTTTAAAAATGTTGTTCCAGGAGTAATAATAGAAACATCATCAAAAGGTGGAACAATCTTTATGGAACCTGAATGTGTCAGCAGATATACAGTTGAATTAAATAGTCTTATAGGTGAAGAAAGTATTGAGGAATATAAAATACTTTCCAACATAAGTGAAATGATACATGAAAGGCAGAAAGAATTAAAGATTAATATTGAAGTAATAGCCGAATATGATATGATTCTTGCAAAAGCACGTTATAGCAAGGATATAAACGGGGTAGAGCCAAAGCTTAATAATTATGGATTTATAAATATTAAGAATGGCACATATCCCCTTATTGAAAATCCTGTACCTTTAAATGTTAATATAGGAGAGAACTTTAGAAGTCTTATAATAACAGGACCAAATGCAGGAGGAAAAACAGTTGTTTTAAAAACAATAGGACTTCTTACCCTTGCAGTACAAAGTGGTTTTCATATATGTGCTTCAGAAGATTCATCAATTGCTGTATTTGATAAAATATTTGTTGACATAGGAGATAATCAGAGTATTGAAAATTCCTTAAGTACTTTTTCATCCCATGTTAAAAATTTGTCTTATATATTAAAAAACAGCAATAAAAATACACTGCTTTTATTTGATGAAATAGGAAGTGGTACAGAACCCAATGAAGGAGCAGCATTAGCAATTGCTGTTCTTGAAGAATTCTATCATAAGGGATGTATAACAGTAGCAACCACTCATTATGGAGAAATAAAGAACTTTTCACAGAATCATAAGGATTTTGAAAATGCAGCAATGGAATTTAAAAAGGATACATTGGAACCTTTATACAGGCTTATTATTGGAAAAAGTGGAAATAGCAATGCTTTATATATAGCTAAAAAAATGGGCATAGAAGATAAAATTATAAAAAGAACAAGAAGCTATATAAAAGAAAAAAATTATAATTATGATTTAGTAGATGAAAGCAGAGTTAAGAAGAAAAAAGAAACTGTGCAGGAAAAAGAAAATGAGTATGAATACAAAAAGGGAGATAAAGTATTATTATTGGAAAAAAATCAAAGTGGATTGGTATATGAAGGTCGTAATGAGTTTAATAATCTAGTTGTTATGGTTAATAAGGAATTTGTGGAAGTAAATTATAGCAGGATTAAACTGGAATTCAAGGCTGAAGAATTATATCCTGAAGGTTATGACTTGGATCAATTGTTTGTAAGTTTTAAAAGGCGCAAATTTGAAAGAGATATTGAGCGTGGGTCAAAGAAAGCTTTAAAAAAGCTGCGCAAAGAAAAAGATTTAATATTTGAATAATGTCATAATTGGGAATTTTAATAAAGTATGCCTCATAATATAGCCTTTAAAGGTGTTGTAAATAATATGAATTTAATGATAAAATTACTATATAGTGAAATTAAAGGGGGGAATAGGTTATGAGACATACTTTTTTAAAGAAAATGGTCACATTTATGTTTATTGCAATGGGTCTTACAGTAATTTTAATTTTTGCAATGATGACAGCTCTGGCACAGAATAATGTAAAAGAAGAAGCAAATATTGTATTAAAAAATGCAGCTATAAGTATTGAAGCAAATGAAAAAGAGCTGGAAAATATAAAAAATGAATTAAATGAAGAAAATTTGAGCAAAGCAAAAATAGTCCGAAAAATCATGGAAGAAAATCCTGAGATTGAAAATAATTATGATTCTTTAGTTGAACTGCAGGAAATTTTGCAATGTGATGAAATAAACATATTTGATGAAAATGGAATAATAACAAAAGGAACTATTAAAGATTACTATGGGTTTGATGCTGCATCAGGTGACCAATCCAGACCCTTTTTAGAAGGTTTAACTGACAAGAATTTTGAATTTGTTCAGGAAGCTCAGCCTAATGTTGTTACAGGAGATTTATTTCAATACATTGGTGTTGCAAGAAAGGATAGAACAGGAGTTATACAGATAGGTATTGTTCCAGAAAAGCTTCAGAACAAACTGGAAAATAATAAACTGGAAAATATATTAAAAAGTTATACTATTGGAAAAAGTGGTTCCATATTAGTTATAAATAAATCAGATAATAAAATTGAATATTTTAAAGATACAAATTATATTGGTAAAGATGTAAAGGAACTAGGCATTGAGGATAGCTTTATAAATACATATAAAGCTAAGCAGTTTATAAGGGTTAATGGGAAAAGTGAAATGTGTGTGCCTATGGAATATAGCAATTATTTATTATGTGCAGTTATTCCTAAAAATGATGTTTATGAAGGAAGAATATCACAAATTTTAGTAATAGCTGTATGTATTGGTGTTATATTTTTAGGATTATCCTTATTAATAATAAAAGTACTTAATACAGATGTTATAAAAGGAATAAATGAAATAATAGAAAAATTAACATTAATAAAAGATGGTAATTTAGACCTTAGTGTAGATGTTAATTATAATGATGAATTTAAAATTCTTAGTAATGGAATCAATGAAATGGTCACAAGTATTAAGAACAAGATTAATGAAAGTAAAGAATTATTTAATCAATCTGAAATGTTATCTAAAAATCAAAAAACCATAATAGATAATGTTAAAATTTCAGCTAAAGATATAATAGATGTTTCAGAAGAAGTTTTAAATATATCAAAAGGAATTCGAGAAGGAGCTAATGAACAAAATAATTCTGTAAATCAGTTATCTGAGACTATACAGGGTATTTATAATAATGTTATGGAAAGCTGCAAATTGTCAACTGATGCTCAAAATATGGCTGTGTCTGTATATAATGAAATTCAGATTGGTAATGATAAAATTAAAGAAGTAGTTAAAGCAATGAACTTAATTAATACTGTTTCTGAAAAAATAATTGATATAATAAACAATTTGGAAGAATTAGCAAATCAGTCTAACCTGCTTGCATTAAATGCTTCCATAGAAGCTTCACGTGCAGGAGAACAGGGAAGAAGCTTTGCAGTAATTGCTAAAGAAATGGCTGAACTGGCTATAAGCAGCAAGCAGTCTGCTGAAAATACAAATAAACTAATACATGATACAATAGATGCCATAGGTACAGGAAATAATACTGTTGATGAAACTGTTAATGTGCTGGAAGCAGTTATGAATAAGGTAGATGATGTTGCTGATATAATGAATAAGGCTGCTGCAGAAATAAGAAAACAGGAAGGATTTATTGATATAATTAAGGAGGAAATGACTACAATTTCACAGGTAGTAGATAAAAATTCACATAATGCAGAAATGAGTGAAATTACAAGTGAAAAGTTAGCTGAGCAGGCAAATAAGCTGCATATAATAATAGAATAAAATATATATTAAAATCATAAAATTTGAAGCAGCTGTAGAGAATTATT
>CAZPRO010000064.1:5946-7785 GCA_964588775.1 uncultured Clostridium sp. | reverse complement strand
TAAGATGAAATATATTTAATATAGTGTTAAAATAAGTAATGCAAATAAAGCAGAAAAAAATTGTTTATAGAAAATAGCATAACTGCTATGGAAGTTTAGGAGGAAAAATGGAGAAAAGAGAAGAAAATAAAATGGGAACCATGCCAGTTCAGAAGTTATTAGTTACTATGTCCCTGCCAATGATAATATCCATGATTGTACAAGCAATGTATAATATAGTTGATAGCATTTTCGTTGCACAGATATCAGAAAATGCACTAACAGCAGTATCTTTAGCTTTTCCTATACAAAATCTTATGATTGCAGTTGGAGCAGGAACTGGAGTTGGTATTAATGCACTTCTATCAAGAAGTCTTGGAGAAAAGGAATTTGACAAAGCAAACAAAGCAGCAACAAATGGTATTTTAGCCACTTTTTTTAGTTATATTGTTTTTGCCTTGTTTGGATTATTTGGAACACATATTTTTTTCAACAGCCAGAGTGATAATAGTGAAATTGTAGCCTATGGAATTCAATACCTTCAAATATGTACATTGTTTGGTTTTGGAATTTTTGGACAAATTACCTTTGAAAGATTATTACAGGCAACAGGAAGAACTTTTTATACAATGATTACTCAGGGTATAGGAGCAATAATAAATATAATATTAGACCCTATTTTAATATTCGGATTATTTGGAATGCCGAGATTAGAAGTAGCAGGAGCTGCTTTAGCAACAATTATAGGTCAATGTGTTGCAGCATGCCTTGGAATATATTTTAATATATCAAAAAATCATGAAATAAATATAAGTTTAAAAGGTTTTAAACCTGATTTACATATTATAAAGGTTATATACAAAGTAGGTCTTCCATCAATAATAATGCAGTCAATAGGTTCTGTTATGACTTATGGAATGAATAAAATACTTATGACATTTTCATCCACAGCAGTATCAGTATTTGGAGTTTATTTTAAACTTCAAAGTTTTGTGTTTATGCCTATATTTGGTATGAATAATGGATTTATACCAATAGTAGCTTATAATTATGGAGCCAAGCATAAAAAACGTATTATGGATGTAACAAAGGCAGCAGTATTTATTTCTGTAGGAATCATGCTTTGTGGACTTATTGTATTTCAGACAATGCCAAGACAGCTTCTTTATTTGTTTAAGGCATCAGATCAGATGATGGAAATTGGTGTTGTGGCATTAAGAACCATTAGCTTAAGCTTTATGTTTGCAGGATTTTGTATAATTATAGGTTCTGTATTTCAGGCATTAGGTAATGGTATGTATAGTCTTTTTGTTTCCTTTGGAAGACAAATTGTAATTATACTTCCAGTTGCATATATTTTATCAAAAACAATAGGTATCAATGGAGTGTGGTTCTCCTTTCCAATTGCAGAAATAGGTTCAGTAATATTAACATTAATATTTTATAGAAAAATATATAATGAAAAACTAAAGAACCTAGGAAAAGCTAACTAAAGTTTGAATTTCTGTATTGAGAAGGAGACAGATTAGTAAAAGATTTAAATACCTTATAAAAATGACTTTGGTCATGAAAACCAAGAGTTAAGGCTATTTCTAATATACTACTATTAGTAGTAATAAGAAGTACCTTAGCTCTTTCTATTCTTATTTTTTTTGCATAGGTCATAATGGTCATACCCATATGCTTTTTAAAACAGTCAGAAATATAACCTTGAGAAAGGTTAAGCTGCTGAGAAAGAAGCTGAAGAGATATGTGGCTTTCAATATTTAGATGAAGGTGTTTTAAAATACGGTTAATTACAAAGTTATCAGTTACTTCAACATCATTTATAAGGAGATTTATATACTTATCAATCATGTC
>CAZPRO010000064.1:0-5846 GCA_964588775.1 uncultured Clostridium sp. | reverse complement strand
TTTCAAGTTGTTTTGATATAATGGCAGTATAAAAATTAGGTGTTTTTCTTATTTTTACCGCGGAAATTTAAGAATCTGCCATACAAATTGCAGGAGGAAATGAAAATGCAGAAACAGGCAATATTTCATATAACAGAACCACCTTACGCTTATGCAGATGAATATGACAAATTAACTTTAAGAATAAGAACAGCAAAGGATGATATAAAAGAATGTACAGTATTTTTTAAAGATAAATATTTTCAAGAAGAACCATATATGCGTGAAGAAATGAGAATTGTCACATCTACAGAATTATTTGACTATTTTCAGTGTAATATATCTACAGATAGGAATAGATATAAATACTATTTTCAACTTACTGATAGAGATGGGAAGAAGTACTGCTATGGAGAAAGAGGTATAGGCAAAGAAGGATATTATCCATATATTTTTCCTTATATAGCTTATGAAGATGTGTATAGGGATATAGAATGGCTAAAAAATAGTATAGTTTATCAGATTTTTCCTGAACGTTTTTGTAGACAGGGCAGTCAGAATGAAAGAGAGGATATTCTTAAATGGGGAGATCATGAGAATTTGCAATATACATCTAATTATGGAGGAAATCTTAAAGGAATTATAAGTAAAATAGATTATCTAAAAGATTTAGGTGTAAATGTGATTTATTTAACTCCTATATTTAAGTCTGATACACCACATAAATATAATACAGATGATTATTTTTCTATTGATCCTTCCTTTGGAACAATAGAAGATGCAAGAGAACTTGTTTATGAATGTCATAAAAATGGTATAAAGATAATTTTTGATGCAGTGTTTAATCATTGTGGAAATAATTTTTTTGCATTTAAAGATTTGCTTAAAAAGCAGGAAAATTCAAAATATAAAGATTGGTTTTTTATTGACAGCTATCCTGTAACCTTTGAAGAAGGAAATTATTATACTTTTGGAAAAAAACATAAAAATATGCCTAAATTAAATACTAATAATAAAGAAGTAAGAGAATATTTATTGAAAGTAGGTCAATATTGGATAAAGGAAATAGGAATAGATGGATGGCGTCTTGATGTGTGTGATGAAATAGGTCATGATTTTTGGAGAGAATTTAGAAAATCTATTAAATGTATTAGACAAGATGCTGTGCTTATTGGAGAAATAATGCATGAAGCAGGCTCATTTTTAAAAGGGGATCAGCTTGATGGAATAATGAATTATTCTTTTAAAAATGCAGTTACTGATTTTTTTGCTAAACAGGAATTAAGAGTGGAGCAGTTTTCAAATATATTAGGTGAAAATAGAATGCTTTATAGAGATTCAATTGTAAATCAGATGTGGAATCTTATAGACAGTCATGATACACCAAGATTTTTAACTGAAAGCAGTGAAAAAATTGAAGTATTAAAATTGGCAGTAGTATTTCAGTTTGCTTATGTAGGAATTCCTTATATATATTATGGAGATGAAGTGGGAATAAATGGAGGCGGTGATCCCTATAATCGCAAGTGTATGATATGGGATCATAATAAGCAGAATATAGAATTGATGGATTTCTTTAAAAAAATAATTGAAATCAGAAAAAATAATATAGAATTAGTTTGTGGAGCATACAGAGAACTTTATTGTAAAGATAATGTATTAATATTTGAAAGAACATATAAAGGCAGAATTATGATTGCAGGCATAAATAACAATGAGTTCAGTGTAAAGATTGATTTAGGATATGTAATAACAGGACAAAACCTTATAAATGATGAGATTATTAATGATAAAGTAATAACTTTTGAACCTAAAGAGGGAAAGATGATAAAAATATCATAATTTTTCCTAATAAAGAAATAGAGCCTTTCATGGACTATATTTCATTGATAAAAATAAATTAATTGGATATACTATATTATATATAAATATGGAAAGGATAAGTATATGCAAGTTTATTTGAAGGTTGAGAATTTTGGCAAGATAAAATCTGCAAGAATAAACATTGGAGATTATGTCATTTTTATTGGGAACAATAATAGTGGAAAGACCTATTTAATGGAGTTGATATATGGTGTTTTAGAACATATTAAGGATAGAAATACAGATTGGATTGAAGAAGAACTAAAACAAGCCTTTTATAAGCTGGAAAAGTCTTCAGATTATAAAAGAAAAATAGATACACATTTCATTGAATTAATGCAGCAGTCCATTAATAATTATCTAAATGAAAATAAAGAAAGGATTATATATAATATTTTTAAAAGTGATATACCCATATCAGTATTAAATTTGGAGTTTTCATTAGAAGAAAATGAAATTTTTGAAGTAGAGTTATATGAAAAAAATAATGGGGATAACCATATTGCTGAATTAATTGATACTATTTATAAAGAAAATGATCATAGCAAAGAACAATTTAAAGCAATTTTAAGTAAACAGGAAAAAATATACAATTTAACAATTAGAGAAAAACAGTTAAATAATCATATAAAGGATGAGATAAGAGCTATCCTTTTTCCTAATAAAGAATTAGGAAAAATTATGATAAATCTTATTTTTGATTTTATTGTTTTAAAAAGAAAAAATTTTGATGAATGTTTGTTTGTACCAGCATCAAGAACAGGCCTGCTGCTTTTATACAGAGAATTTTTTGCTAAAAAAGCTGATGATACAGTTATGATACTATCAGAAGAACAGAAAAAAGGTGAATATGGATTAACTTTGCCAGTTTATAATTTTTTAAGATTTTTACAAACATATAAAAAGAATTCGAAAACTGAAAAGATTAATAAGAATATAATACAATTCATAGAAGAAAAAGTCATTGATGGAAGGCTGATTTACAACAATGGTGAGGTGTTATATATTGCAAAGAATAATAAAATTGAAGTTCCATTATATTTGACATCATCAATGGTAAATGAGCTTACTCCAATTATTTGGGCATTATCTGATGGAAGAAGAATAGAAACATTAGTGGTAGATGAAATAGAAACAAGTCTTCATCCAGAGAAACAAGTTGAAATGGCACGTTTATTAAATCGTATGAATAATAATGGAATTAATTTAATAATAAGTACTCATAGTGATACCATGGCTACTAAAATTAATAATTTACTTATATTGTCTTTTGCAAATTTAGAAAAGGATAAAAGGATGCAGATACTTAAAAAATTAGATTTAAGTGAAGAAGATTTATTAAATAAAGATAAAAAAGTAAATGCATATCAATTTATAAATCAAAAAGATGGAACTAGCATTGTGCAGCAATTGGAATTTGATAGTTATACAGGATATAACTTTGATATGTTTACAGAAACAGTTGTAAATCTTTACGAAGAATCAAAAACAATAATGGAGATATAGATGAAGCTGCAATTAAAGAGAATAAAAGATATTAACAATATTATTAGAGGAACATTATATAAAGTTGAAGATTCTGTTACTATCAAGTTTGAAGAAAACCATAAAGATAATACAAAAGATGTTGTTTATGTGTCGTTTAATCTTAAGAATAACATTTATGGAATTTACTCAAACGAATATAAACCTTCTATTATAGAAAGTAATGGCTGTAAAAAAGTAGATATAATATGTGGTTTAATAGATGAAGATTCTAAGAAGTGTATAACATATATTCTTGATGTTAAAAGAAATATTTCTGGATTCAATGTAAATGATGAGTTAGAAAAGTTAAGAGAAGAAGCAGTAAAGAGAATAAAAAATTTTATTAAACAGATTGAAGATTCAATTACTATAAAAGAAATGTTAATGGTAATTTTGAAAAAAGAAGGATTTTCTGAAGAAGGTAAAGTTGGAATTGCTACTAGAGAATTTAATGTTGATAGATTTAGAGCATTAGCAGACAAATTATATAAGGCTTCAGAGGAAGACAGTAATGCAAAAATTAATTCATTGATTAGTACAAAATTCAAAAGAGCAATGCTGCCAATAAAGAAAGAAGCAGAAATATTAAAGCTATTTTCAGAGAAAAAAATAAAGATAAACTCAAATATATATGATTTAGAAGTGTATATATTAGAAAATTCAAACAATAATGAATATGTATATACATTGGATATTTAAATCAAAAAAATAATAAAGAGACTGTTTTATCAAAGAGTTCAAATATAATATTTAGCATTTTTTATAAAAATACTAAATATTATATTAAGTGGATCTTTGTGGAGAAGTCTCTTTGTTGTAGTTTTACTTCTTTCCCTTTATTTATCGCTTATATAAATTAAACTTATTATTAATTTGCAGGTTTCTGAAGAGGCAGAGGAAAACCCTAGTGATACAGATGAATTACATTCTATGCAGTCAATTCTTAACAAGTCTCCAGTATTAACTTTATATATATTATTATTAATGGCTGTTTCAATTGTTCCCGCAATAGGATAAAGGCATATGGCAGCAATTTCTTCATTATAAGCAACTGTATGAGAAAAAGATTGTGTTCTTTTTGTATGTATGGATAAGGGAAATAACTTGCCCTTATAATTCTCTCTTGTCATTAAATTAAAAACAGAGCATTTTCCACATGTAGTGGTATGAAAATCACCAGAAAATGAATCAATATCAAGTTCAGACAGAGTCTTTGTATAATGTTCTTTGTGAGTTAACTGAAGTTTGCCGCTGGTAACCATTAAATGTCTGGAAACTCCAGATAATCTGCTGAAAGTTGATTCTGGTATATTTATTTTTGCATAACCTAATCGCCATAAAAAATCTCTATTGGCAAAGGTTGAATTTTCAGGATAAGTTGTTAATTCAGCAGAACTGCCGCCATACCATTCTGTAGGTGTATTATCTTCTTTTTTTATTAACTGTACATTATAATAATTCAAAATCTATCTCTCCTTAAAACAATTCATATGTATTCAATATAATCATATAAATATTTTCTTTAGTATAAAAAAGCTTAATAAAAAGAATAATATATTACTTATTTTACTATAAAAGCTGCAAATATAAATTATAAATTTTAACAAATATTAATTTCGATATAATTTACATATATAGTAATTCTATTGTAATTGGGAATAATAAAATTAAATATATTTTGACAAATTTCAAAAAAGTTGTAGAATAGACTATGGCATAAATAAATTTATACCAAAATCCTATGAAAAATACATAAGGAAAATTAATTAGGAGGACACTATGTATATCAGTGACATCGAAATTATAAGCAGATTATCTCAGAAAAAAGCAAAAATGGCAGAAGAGGCACCAGCAAAATATGTAGTAAGAGCAACATTAACTGGATTTTACATAATGATTGCCATTATACTTTCTTACACCACAGGAGCCATATTATATCCTGTGTATCCAGAAGTATCAAAGGTAATAGTTGCTGCAACCTTTTGTTTTGCAATAGCAATGATAGTATTTTTAAGTGGTGAATTATTTACAGGAAACAATCTTGTAATGTGTGTAGGCATGTATGAGAAGAAGGTAAAAATGTCAGATTCATTAAAAATATGGCTATATAGTTTTGTTGGAAATGCCATAGGATTAATAATATTTGGATATTTATTTATAAAAAGCGGGGCATCATTTAATGCAATTCAAAGTTATATTGAACCAATTGCCATGGCAAAACTACAATTATCAATACCCCAAATGATATTGAGAGGTATTCTTTGTAACTTTAGTGTGTGCTTAGCCTATTTAAGTGGATTAAAAATGAAAAGTGAAACTGGAAAGCTGGCAATGATGTTTTTTTCAGTATTTACATTTGTAATTGCTGGTTTTGAGCACAGCATAGCCAATGTAGGAGTATTTTCAGTAGCATATTTTGCATTGGGAGGTCTGCCAATGGCTCTTGTATTTAAAAATATATTCTGGGTTGTTATAGG
>CAZPRO010000063.1:0-12308 GCA_964588775.1 uncultured Clostridium sp. | reverse complement strand
CTGATAATGGCGGCATTTTAAAAATTGTGATAATAGTAGGGTTTTGCACAGAATGTATAAATTCTTCATAAGTTATCTGCTCTACAGTCTCTATTTTCACTTTAACATTTTGTCTTGTCTGTCCAGTTAAATAGTTAGATATTATTCTTGCATAATTATCATGTACTAGTTCTAAAGTTCTAATATGTTCCTTTGAAAATTTCTGAGGACTTTTGAAATCATAAAGCTTTATTTTATGTTTGTCATCCTCCTTGCCGACTTCTTCAGCCTCTAATTCTCCTGTAGAAAGAGCAGATAATAAAGCATCAATCTCATTCTGTGATAAAACGTCTGCCATATTCCTCCCTCATTTCACTAACTTAATTTAACAATTTATCTATATCTATGATAGTTAATAGCTTATCCTCATAGTTTAGTATTCCTTTAACATATGGCTGTACTTTATTTGAATCTTTTTCTAGCTTTTGAATACTACTTTCTTCTATATCTAACACTTCTTCTACTTCATCAACAGAAATTCCTATTTCTTCATCTTCTACTGTTAAAATTATTATATTATTCTTTTCACTCCCACTACTTACATTAAGTAATAAATTTATGTCCACTAAAGACTTAATACTACCACGTAAATTTATTAATCCTTGAATATATCTTGGTGCTTTAGGCACCCTTGTAATACTCATCATATCATTAATTCCTTGAACTCTTTCTGTCTCTACTGCAAAATGTTCATCACCTAATTTAAACACAACTATCTGCATAATCTCCCCCCCTTTTCATTTTACAGTTCCTAAATTTCTATTATTAATCAATAAACTCATTATTGTCTCTCAAACTTTTTTAAACTATTTGGTCAGATTACTAACCAATAACCTTCTTAATAGCTTCTAAAACTCTGTCTGCCTGGAATGGCTTAACTATAAAGTCTTTTGCTCCTGCTCTTATTGCATCCATAACCATTGATTGCTGCCCCATTGCAGAACACATAATTACCTTTGCATCTGGATCAAATGCTTTTATTTGTTTTACAGCTTCAATACCATCCATATCAGGCATTGTAATATCCATTGTTACAACATCTGGCTTTTCTTTCTTATACATATCTACTGCAACAACACCATTATTAGCTTCTCCAACAACTTCAAAGTCATTTTTCTCCAATATATCCTTTATCATCATTCTCATAAATGCTGCGTCATCAACTATTAATACTTTTGCCATTTAAAATTCCCTCCATAAACTAACTTATTCCAATCGATTTTAATATTTTTTCTAAAGATCCAGGCATAGGAATATAGTAAAAATGTCCTCCTATATTTTCCTCTGAATCATCTAGAAACACTGTTTCAATATCTAATATATATTCATCATATTGATTAGACTCTATAAAAGTAGTAGTAAGAATTGCTCCTAACATATCATATGCTACTGCTGGAACAGATGGTGCTATAGCAAGTCCTGTTAATTGTGCAATAGAATTCATATATGATGCTGATATGATATTAGCAATTTCGCAAAGAACTGAATTTCCCATTTCACTTTCAGGCTCTTCATCACTTCTAACTAATTTAGAAATAATATTCTTGGCTGTGGGTTTTAAAAATACTAATAATATATTACCTGCTATATCACCAAGTACTCTTACAACAGTACCAGTAACTTCACTTTCACCATTTTCTTCCACAACATCCTCAAGCCTTACTACATTTACTGCTGGTACTGTCATATCTATTTTTTTCCCCAGCATCATAGATAATGCTGTAGCTGCATTACCTGCACCAATATTGGATACTTCTTTAAGTGCATCCAATTGAATTCCACTTAATTTAGAATAATCCAAATTTTTTTCCCTCCTCAAAATTTTTTCTATATTAGTTATAGCAGTGCACCTACATCAAGAATCAAAGTAACTAGTCCATTACCTAGAATTGTTGCTCCTATATACTGGTCTAAATTCTTTAATGTTTTACCTAATGGTTTAATAACAATTTCTTGTTGTCCAAGTAGGGAATCAACTAATAATCCTATTGTTTTATCTCCTACATTTACTATTATAACAAACTTCTTATCAGTTTCGCTAGACTCTATATCTAAACTTTCATTTAATCTTATTAATGGTATTACATTTTCTCTATAAATGATTACTTCTTTACCATTGCTGCTCTTAATATTTTCTTCTTTATAATCAATTACTCTGTCTATAAAGCCAAGAGAAATTGCTAATGTATCTTCTCCAACTTTAACAAGTAGAGCTTGGATTATTTGTAATGTTAATGGAAGCTTGATAATAAATTCTGATCCTTTACCTTCTTCACTTAATAAATCAACTGTACCACCCAGAGCTGCAATTTTTGTTTTAACAACATCCATTCCAACTCCTCTTCCTGAAATATCTGTTACTACTTCATTTGTACTGAAGCCTTGAGCAAAGATAAGATTCTTAATGTCATTTTCAGATAATCCTTCAGTACTAATTCCTCTTTCTTCTGCTTTTGCTTTTACTTTAGCAACATTTATTCCTGCACCATCATCTATAACTTTAATCAGTGCTTTTGTACCTTCCTGATAAGCAACAAGTTTTACTGTTCCTACAGGATTCTTGCCCTTTGCAATTCTTTCTTCTTTAGACTCAACTCCATGATCTGCAGCATTTCTTAACAAGTGAATCAAAGGTTCTCCTATTTCATCAATTACTGTTCTATCTAACTCAGTTTCAGCACCTTCAATTACAAAATTAATTTCCTTGTTAAGTTCTATGGAAATATCTCTTATCATTCTTGGGAATCTATTAAATACTGTATCTAGTGGAAGCATTCTTATTTTCATAACTAAGTCTTGTAAATCAGATGTAGTTCTTCCAACCTGTTCTAATGTTTCATTTAATTCTGGCGATTTCTGTGATACTACTATCTGCTCAAGTCTTGTTCTGTAAATTACAAGTTCTGATACCATATTCATAAGATTATCTATTCTTTCCAAATCAACTCTTACAGACTGATGTGCCTTTTTAACTTCTTTCTTTGGAGCAGCTTTTTTAGCTGGTGCTGGTTTCTTAGGTTCTGCTTTTTTAGCTTCAGTTTTTTCAGTTGTTTCAACTTTTTCTTCTGCCTTTTCAGCTTCAGATGTGCCTTCGTCATCAACTTCAAATTCAATTAAGTTTCCAGTAACTTTAGTTACCTCAGAAATACCATTAACTATTGATAATATTTCATCCAAAGAATTTTTTGTAATCAAAATGAATTTTAATTCAAAGTCAAATTCTTCATTTTCAATATCTTCTGTTGATGGTTCTGATTTTAATATTTCTCCATGATCTTCTAAATCCTTAACTATTAAAAATGCTCTTGCTGATTTTAATAATGTGTTCTCACTTATTGTAACATCAAGTTCAATAGTATTATATCCTTTTTCCTGAGCCTGTTTTATGACTGAAACATCATACTGGTTAAGCTTCATTTTAGTATTAGCAACTTTTTTTACTTTACTTTCTTCTGTTTTCTGTACTTCTTTAGGTTCTATTTCTTCTTTAGTTTCACCACTATTTTTTATTTTCTCTAAAGCTTTCATTATCCCTTCAATATCTACTTTTTCTTCTATGCCTTCTTGAACATTATCAACCATTTTTTCTAATGTATCAAGACAGTCAAAAAGAACTGTTACTACATCCTGGCTGACATTTAGTTCTCCCTCTCTAAACTCTGAAAGTACATCTTCCATTTTATGAGTTAACTCTGCAATATCATTGAATCCCATAGTTGCAGCCATTCCCTTTATTGTATGGGCTACTCTGAATATTTCATTTACCTTATCTGTATCTTCAGGATTTTGTTCTAATTCAAGCAATGACTCATTAAGAGTTTGTAAATTATCTAATGACTCCTCTAAAAACATTGACATATATTGAGATGTATCCATCGCTAATTCCTCCTTTTATACTTTTTTATATATAAAGGTGGAAGCTTTTTCAAACCCAAAGTCTCTATAATTATAAATGCTTTCTGTTGCACCTACAAATAAAAGCCCACCTTTTTTTAATGATTTGCTAAACTTAGAATATATTTCTTGTTTAATGTCGTTATTAAAATAAATAACAACATTTCTGCATAATATTAAATCAAAGTCTTTATCATAATTGTCTAAAATCAAATCATGTTTCCTTAATTCAACCATATTCTTTATTTTATCACTTATATAATATTTGTCACCCTGTATTTTGAAATATTTATTAATATCTGAATCAGGAACACACTTCATTTCATTTTTAGTATAAACCCCATCCTTTGCTTTTCCTAGTATTGTGTTATCAATATCTGTTGCTAATATTTTATGACTTACCAAAGGTGATATTTTATCTAATATCATTGCAACTGTATATGGCTCACATCCTATGGAACAGGCTGCACTCCATATTTTTAGGTTTGCAGACTGTTTTAATAAATAATTTTTTATTTCATTTTCCAATTCTACAAACAATTCTGGGTTACGATAAAATTCTGTTACATTTATCGTAATAAAATCCAAAAACTTTTGTCTTTGTTCACTACTATTTTTTATTGCTACTGTATATTCATCTAGTGACTTAATTCCAACCCTGGTCATCAAACTATTTATTCTTCTATTTAATTGTTCGGGTTTGTAAGCTGATAGATTAATTCCTAATTCTCTATGAACCCATTTATGAAATTCATTAAAATCCATCTTTTTTCCCCCTTTTTATCTGCCCTTTACAATTTTTACAATATGTTCACTCATTTTATTAAGCGGAATGACTAAATCTACCTTTCCTGTTTCATAAGCTGCTTTGGGCATTCCATATATTGTACAGGTTGATTTATCTTCTGCTAATGTAATTCCTCCATTATCTTTAATATTTTTAGTTCCATCTGCACCATCTCTGCCCATTCCAGTAAGTACAACTGATAATATATTGCTTCCATAAACATCAATTGCTGAATTAAACAATTTATCCACTGCCGGCCTTACCCCCCATATGGCAGGATCCTTAGTCAAACTTATGGTTCTGTTCTTCATTACAATCATATGAGAACCACCTTTAGCTATATAAATTGTATTATCATTTACAGACATTCCCTCTTGTGCTTCTACTACTTTCATATTACACACTCTATCCAATCTTTCTGCAAATACCTTTGTAAAACCTTCGGGCATATGTTGAACAACCAGCATAGGCACTCCTAAATCAGATGGTATATTAACCAGTACCTCTTGTAGTGCCTTAGGTCCTCCTGTTGATGCCCCAATAACAACCACATCAACTCGTTTATTCTGTATCCTTCTTAAGTCAGTAATAGTTTCTTCTTTTTTATCATTTTGTCTTTCTATATTTTTATTATAAACATAACTTGGTCTATTAAGTGCAACTGCTCCTCCTGCCACGCTTTTTATTTCATCAATAAGCCTTTTTTGAACTTTTTCTATATCAAGAGAAATACTTCCAGAAGGTTTATTTATAAAAGATATTGCTCCATTATTTAAACATTCTAAAGTAATTTCTGATCCTTCCCTAGTGGCACTGCTTAACATTATTATAGGGTATTTTTTTCCCATTCTTTTTAATTCTTTAAGGGTTGCTAGTCCATCTAAATCCCTCATGTGTACATCTAATGTAATAACATCAGGATTAAGAGTATCTATTTTTTCAAGTAAATCTCTTCCATCACGAAGCTTAGCAACAACTTCAAATTCTGGCTCAGACTCAATCATATCTGATATGGCTTTTCTCATAAATGCTGAATCATCAACTACAACTATTCTCTTTTTATCCATATTATGTTCACCTCTTTATAATTCAACAATTCCCTTACCTACCACTTTAAGTGTTACTAAGCCATCACTTGCTCTGATAATCATTGTTCTGCCTTTATCTCCGCCTATTTCTTCTGCAATAATAGGTATATTTAACAGTGATAATGCTTTCTTTACTGCATCTCCATTTCTTTTACCAATATCACTAATTATACTCTTGTCGCTAAAGTTAAACATGGATGCTCCTCCTGCAATTTTAGCTGTAATATTATTTTTATTGCATCCCTGACTCTCCATCTTTTCAACTAATATAGGAATAGCTAAATCTGCAAACTTCATAGGATTGGTCACATTCTTAAACTGAGTACTATCAGGAAGCATAATATGAGACAATCCTGCAACCTTTAATACCTTATCATATAAAGCTATGCCTATACATGACCCTAAGCCTATTGTCATTATTGCTCCCGGATCTAATACCAAATTCAAATCCGCTATTCCCACCTTAACTTCTGTACTTGCCATTTTTACCCCCTAAAAAATACTGCTTTCATCTTCCATTGATAATATTTTTTCTAAATCCAGCATTATAACAATATTTTCTTTTAATTTTATTAACCCACTAATGTAGCATCTATCACTATTCCTAGTTATTTCAGGTGTTTCTTCTATGGAATTACTATATATATTTCTTACTTCATATACATTTTCAACAATAATTCCGAATTTATTTTCTTTTCTTTTAACCACAATTATTTTACTATTTTCGGAAATTTTCTCTTCTCCAAGCTTAAATTTTTTACCAAGGCTTATTACAGGAAGAACATTTTCTTCATAGTTTATTACACCTTGAACAAAATCAGGTGTTTCAGGGAGTACTGTTGGTTTTTCATACCCCAGAATTCTTTCAACTTCCATAATATTTGTAGCATACATTTCATTATCTAAACTAAATATCAATACTTTCAATTCTTTATCATTCATATTTACTCTCCCCCTCTATTACAAAACAAATTTTTCTATAACAATTTCACCTCTTTCATCTAAGAATGCATTGACATCCTTAGAGGATACTTCTAATAACGTCTGTTTTTCTCCAAAGCAGAATAATGTATTATTATATGCAATTTCAGCACTTATTCTTCCTTCCTTTGGAACCTTTAATATTGTATTTACTCCTGCCATGCTTCCTACTGTTTTTAATTTAATTTCATTACCAGAAACTAAAGTTCCACCTCTGCATACAGCTTCATTACCAATAAATTCTATATTTTTTAATGCTATAATATTAGATGTATATTGACCTTTTCCAGTAATAATAACATTTCCTGCTGATTCTATGGAACTTCCCTGAACATAACTAACATAAATATCAGCCGAATCTGATGCAAGTTCTTCTAACTCCATTATTTCTTCTTCAAGATTCTTCAAGAATTTTTCCAATTCATTAACATTTTCTATCTTTACTGGACCTAACCCCATCATTCTACTGTTTATGAAGTTTGAAATACTGCTGCCTTTTTTATCATGTTTTTCATTATATCTTAATATATCTTTAGACAATCCAGGAATATTTTTAAATTTATTTTCTATTAATATTTTAATAATTTCTCCATACCTGCTGCTGTCAAACATTGCATTTTCTTTTAATCTATCTGCCATTTGAATGATTTGCTTTATGCA
Organism: uncultured Clostridium sp.; assembly: GCA_964588775.1. GTDB lineage: Bacteria > Bacillota > Clostridia > Clostridiales > Clostridiaceae > Clostridium. The sequence continues at coordinate 4,859 of CAZPRO010000063.1, read as the reverse complement.
TTTTTCATACAATTCCAAATTATCCTTGTGTCTTTTTATGGATACTCTGTCAGCACCAGACTTAATTGTAGATGTTATTACATTTCCTTCAATAATAACCTGTCCACCTGCTTGTAAATTTGCAGATTCCACATTTTTTCCAACACTTAAATCCTGTCCCGCAATAACTTCCATTCCTTCACCAACATTTTTAGCTATTTCCACATTACCAACAAAGTTAATATTACCACTCTTTAAATTAACTTCTGAACATGTATATACCTTATTAATAGATACAGTACTTCCTTTTATAGCAGGCTTACCTTCAATACTGGCTATAACTTTATTATCTCTAAAAACACAGTTTTCTCCAGCCCTTAACACCAGCTTTTTAGCAGCCTTTCTTTTAATAGGCATGCCTAAAACACTTTGTCCATCTCTGCCATCTTTTCCTGGAATCAATTCTGCTACCACATCACCAACTTTTACATTGGAAATTAAATATCGATTTCTATAGTCAACTTTATTGTCATTATTATCATAATCTATCAGTTCATTAGTATCACTAAAATATAATTTTATTTGATCTGGTATATCATTTACACAAGGAATTCCTTTAGCCACTAATCTTTCAGTAACACTATCTTCCTTACATATAGCTCTTATTTCATCTTCTAGTATTCCATACCTTACACCTTTTTCATCCAATAAGTCTATCAATTCTCTTTCTGTATATGTTGGCGGCATTTTTTGCCCAATTTTTCTTGTTTCCAATTTTAACTTTTGAGTAAAATCACAGTCAACAAGTTCATATTCATTCTGTGGGCTATAATTTATAGTAACATAAGCCTCTAATTTATCTGTTGTTATGCCTATTTTTACATCTCTTACTGCTTCATCCTCTACAAATTCATAGGTTATTTCATCTGTACTGCTTACAGGTGTGGCAAAATTACTTTGACTTCCATTTACAAATAAAATAACATTTTCACACGGCTCAACTGTTATTAATGTGGTGTCATCATCAAAATCACTTACTATAATTTTACCATTTTCAACTTTAGCACCATGATTATTTTTGTTTTTTGGGAATTCAGCTGGTCTTTTTTCTTTTATTTCTTCTTTTTCAGATGTTTCTGGTATATTCTCTTCAATTATAACTTTAGGTCTGTCTTCTATTTCAATTTCTACAATTCTTTTAAAAAAATGCTTTTCATTTTTTGTAACTTTATATTTAATGTTTTCTCTTTTCCATCCATATTGAGTACATGCCTTTTGTAAGCAGTTATCAATTGATGAACCTGAAATCTTTAATGCCATAGTCATCCCCCCCAATTCTATATATTTTAGTATATCATAGCTTAGCCAAAATTTACATATATCATATATATAATACCATATTTTTCAACATTTTTATTGAATTGTTTTTACTTTTTACTTTTTTTTATGTAATTATTAACTCTTTCTTCATATTTTTTCATAAGATTTATAATTATTTTATTCTTCTCTTGAATTTTTATATCATTAACACAATTTATTGGCAATATTTGAGGAGAAGTTCCACTAATAAACATCCCTTCAGTTTGGCTGATTTCTTTATAGCTTATGGGTCTTTCTTCAAAATCCATATTATTTTCTTTAATCAGCTCAATTATAACATCCCTTGTAACTCCTGGTAATACAGCTTTAACAGGTGAAGTTACTATCCTTCCCTTAATAACTGCAAAAATATTAGAACGGCTTCCTTCTGTAATAAACCCATTTCTGTCAACTAAAATAGCTTCATAGGCATTACTTTCTTCTATTTTTTTATTAACTTTACTTCTAAAATCATCATTAATTATTTTTGCATTAGGGTTTTCTCTTTCTCCAAAGTATAATATAGTTTTAACCCCATCTTCATACATTTCTTTTGTTGGATATGAATGAGGAATAAAAAATACTTTTAATTCTTCATTGTTTAAGGAATATGTTATTTTTATATTCCCCTGAGATTTTCCTTCTTCTTTTATTAATTCTGCAATTTTATCAAGGAGAATTTTCTCATTAAATGGAATATTCATGTTTATTAATTGAAATGAATTTCTCATTCTATTTATATGTTTTTCTAAAAATAGAGGTTTATAATCTATTATTCTTAATACTTCGTATATTATTTTGTCTTCCATAACTAATCACCTTCATAAAATTAAATCTTATTTCCATTTCAAAACCTTAAAAGAACTATTTTTCCTATAATTGATTAAATACCCATTGCCAACTAAATCCAATAGAGGTTTATCTGATAAAGAATCTGAAAACATATATGAATTTTTGAAATCAACATTAATATTTTTTTCTTTTAAAAATTCTTTCAACCTTTGTACTTTTTCTTTTCCCTTGCAATTTTCCCCATCCATTTTTGTCATAAAAATTTCATTATCAAAGCAAAATCTAGTTCCTATTATATGGTCAACTTCTGCAATATTATAAAATTCATTTATATAGAACTCAGGAGATGCAGAAATTAGATATATTAAATACCCTTCAGCCTTTAATTTTTTCATCATATCCAAAGCATCTTTATATAATATATTTTTCAACACACGCTCATAAAAATCCTTTGTTATTTCTGACAATTCATCTCTTTTCTTATTCTTTATAAATTTCAAAAAAGTTTCTTTAACTTTTCTTTCATCATATACTTTTATAGAAAACATAAGTCCACAATATATAGCTCTGGGAATATATATTATATTCTTACAGTCTTTAAAGACCATGTATTTAAAGAACTGCATTAAAGTTTCTTTTCGTGTAATAGTATAGTCTATATCAAATAGTGCTAATTTTTCCATTTACTTATCACCCTAAATATATATTTATTTTTAAATATTCTATTTATAAAACATTTAAAAATAAATATATTATGAGAGTATATAAAATCCCCCAAAAATTTTATATACTCCTTAAAATCAGAATTATAATTCAAATTTATTCAAAAATCGAGATATTCTTCCAATACCTTTTTCTATTTTTTCCCTTGATGCAGCATAAGACAACCTTATGTATTCATCTAAACCGAATCCTGAACCAGGAATTACTGCTACCTTCTCTTCATCTAAAAGAATCTTTGCAAAATCCACTGAATTATTTATTTTTTGCCCATTCAACTCAGTGCCCAAATATTTGGATATATCCACCATAATGTAAAATGCACCATTTGGCTTTATCAGGCTTATATTTTCAAGGCTTTCCAACTTATCTATCATTAAATTTCTTCTATCTGAAAATTCATTAACCATTGTATTTAATTCTTCTAAAGGACCATTTAAGGCTTCTATAGCAGCATATTGAGTAATTGTATTTGTATTTGATGTCATATGACTTTGAAGGCTGTTCATTAATTTTGCTATCTTTTCACTACAGCCACAGTAACCAAGTCTCCACCCTGTCATTGCATATGTTTTGGATACACCATTAATTACAATTGTTCTTTCATATGCATCTTCTGATAATGAAGCAATACTTATATGTTGATTATTATCATAAATTAATTTTTCGTATATTTCGTCTGATACTATTATTAAATCATTTTCTTTTGCAAATTCTGCAATTTCCATTAATTCATCCTTTGAATAAATTGTTCCTGTTGGATTATTAGGACTATTTATAATAATCGCTTTAGTTTTACTGCTAATATATTTTTTCAGATCGTTAATTGTATATTTGTAGCTATTTTCCTTTGAAGTCTGAACAAATACAGGAACTCCATCTGCAAGCTTAACAAGTTCAGGATAACTAACCCAGTAAGGGATTGGTATTAAAACTTCATCTCCTGGATTTAATATTGCTAAAAAAGTATTAGCAAGACTCTGCTTAGCTCCAGTAGATACTACAATTTGACTTGGTGCATAATCCAGTTGGTTGTCCTTTTTGAACTTCTTGCATATAGTCTTTTTTAACTCTAAAATACCACTAGCTGGAGTATATTTAGTTTTTCCTTCATGCATAGCCTTTATTGCCGCATCCATTATATTTCCAGGAGTATTAAAATCCGGTTCACCTGCTCCAAAACTTACTACATCTACTCCTTTGCTTTTCAATTCATTTGCTTTTGCTGTAATAGCAAGAGTAATAGATGGTGAAATATTTTCTGCCTTTTTATATAATTGCATTGCTTATTTACCTCCACTATTTTCATTTATATAAATTATTCCTATTAAAATATATCATAAACAAAATCAATTGACAATTATCAATTTCCATTGTAAAATGTTTAGTCTATTTCTTAAAAAAGAAAAAGCTTCATAAGATAGTTTATGTATTTTACTATACTTATAAAGCTCAATTTACTATTTTTTATTCTTCATCTTCTTCACATTCTGCATAATATGTTGATACTCTTTCAAATTCTTCTTCATCAGGTACAACTAAATCTTCATTATCTACTCTAAATAAATATACTGAATCTTCATTTGGATTTTGTGCAAGCAAATATTCCTTTTCTTCAAATTTAAACGCATCAATAACAGAACATGTTATAACTTCACCATTTTCATCTTCAAGATCAATTACAAAGCTTTCTTCTTCGTCGTCTGTACAGCTGCATCCACAGTTATTTTCTTCATTTTCACCACATTGACAGTTTCCTGTACAATTGCATTTTTCTAATTCTTTATCATCCATCATTTAGGTAAACCTCCTTTTTGGTTTATAGATTATATTTTAACCTTAAACAAAAAAAAATAAAACCCTATTTATAAAAATAATTCACAGTATATTAAACTTTTAATATACAAAGAAAGAACTATGGCACTAAAATTATTCTATTCTTCAGCATTTATGTAAATCATAATTTGTAGGTTAGTGGTAAATCACCGAAAAGAAAAGACATGCAACTA
>CAZPRO010000062.1:0-12511 GCA_964588775.1 uncultured Clostridium sp. | reverse complement strand
CTGCAAGTCTATCATTTTCGTTGTTTTACCACTACATTAAGTTTTACGTCCTTTAGAGATATTATCTTTCAACTTTTAATGATTCTTCTATAATCATATCTATTAATTTATCAAATGAAATATTTAATGCTGCTGCACTCTTTGGAATTAAACTATTTTTAGTCATTCCTGGTAAAGTATTCACTTCAAGTATATATGGAATTCCTTCTGAAGTAACTATCATATCAACCCTTGAATACACTTCACATTTTAACGCCTTATAAGTTGCAAGTGTCATTTTTTCAACTTCTGCATTTAATTTTGGTTCTAATGTAACTACTACTTCTTCTGATCCACCATCTTCATATTTTGATGCAAAATCGAAAAATTCACCTTTCTTAGGCTTGATTGCAATGACAGGCATCATTTTATCTGCAAATACAGGGCATGTTATTTCATCACCTTTAATAAATTTCTCAATCATTACTTCATTATCCCACTTAAATGCTTCTTCCACACATTTTATAATTTCTTCTTCATTTTCTTCTTTTATGACAAATGTAGCAACACTTGAACCACCATGTGTAGGCTTAATAACTACTGGATACCCCAATTTTTTTACAGCATCTAAATCTATTTTTTCATCTTTTTTAATATTTATCCATGGTGCTGTTCTTATATTATTGGCTTTGAGCATTGTCTTTGTTACATCCTTATCCATACACATAGCACTACTTAATGCTCCACATCCTGAATAAGGTATTCCTAAAGTTTTTAGCACAGACTGCACTGTTCCATCTTCACCAAATTGTCCATGTAAGGCTAATAAAGCAAAATCTGCACCTTTAACTTTCTCAACTATATCTTCTTTTTTATCTATCACTACTGAAATTACTTCATACTTATCCTTATTAATATTCTCAACTATTGATTTACCACTTTGTATTGATATATCTCTTTCTGATGACATACCTCCCATTATAACTGCAACTTTCATGAATATACCTCCAAAACTATATTTACTATTTTTATATGATATGCATATATACTTCTTATCTCTCATTTATTCACTATATATTTTACTAAAATATGCAGCAAAAAAAAGAACCACTAATTTTATATTTCTCTTTCCTTGTGGACTTATACACTTAAATATAAAATAGAATTCTTTTTTATTTATTATATATTTTTATCTTGTGAATTACATATGTGATTCAACGAACATGATTTACATTTAGGATTTCTTGCTATACAGCATCTTCTTCCATGAAAAATCAGCATATGATGCATCAGAGTCCATTCTTTCTTAGGAATCTCCTTTTGTAGCTGTTTTTCTACTTCTAGAATATTATCTGACTTTGCAAGTGCAAGTCTGTTAGACACCCTAAATACATGTGTATCAACAGCAATACAAGGTATTCCAAATGCATTTGATAATACAACATTGGCTGTTTTTCTTCCTGCCCCTGAAAGAGACGTTAATTCTTCCATTGTATGTGGTACTTCTCCATGAAACTTTTCTTTTAACTGATGAAACATCATAATAAGATTTCTAGCTTTATTACGATATAATCCAATTTGTTTAATTCTCTGTTCAAGTTCTTCATTACTTATGGTGAGCAGTGAATCTAAATCAGGATAATCCTGAAAAAGAGATTTTGTTACTTCATTTACCTTCTTATCTGTTGTCTGGGCAGATAGAATAGTTGCAATAAGAAGCTGTAATGGAGTTTCATAATTCAATTCACATTTTGCATCTGGATATGTTTCTTTCAATATTGATATAATTTCTTTTGTTCTTGCTTTCATATATCTCCTTTATTTATACACTCCTCTATAACTTTCTGGCAGAAGTTCTGCAATTCCTCTCATTAATGTATTCATACATCTATCATCATACAAATGTTTATCTTCATCTTTTTCCTTTTGAGGCAATTCTATTTTACGTCCTACTTTTATTTCAATTTTAGCATGATGCCATTTTTCGCCTCCCATATCTCCAGATTCAGATATTGGAAGCAACTTATCTGTACCGCTCATTCCTATTGGTATTATTTCAGCCTTTGCCATTCTTGCAAACAATAGTATTCCCTTTTTTCCTTCAATTAATGCACCAGTTCTGCTTCTTGTTCCTTCTGGAAAAATTAATATATCTTCTCCACTTTTTAAAGCCTTGACTATTTTAGTTATTGCTTCTTTATCTGCTGAGTTAGGTTTTATTCCTATGTTTTTTACTATTTGTGTCCCAAATTTAGTTATAGGATCATTAGTTAATTTAATTCCTGCCACAAATGTAGGATCATATTTCTCTTTTAATATCTTTGATAAAATAAGACCATCAGAATTGCTTAAATGATTACATACAAAGATTCTTGGTTTTTGGGTTTTATCTATATTTTCCAATCCCTCAACATGTATATCTGCATATTTTTTTAGATAATTATCCGAAATCTTTTTTGCAACCTTTATAAGAAAAGTTTCTGGTAATATTTGAATTAATTTTACTGTAATTGGTGATAACATCCCTATTTCTCCCTTATTAAAAATACTAATATTTTTATTATATATACTTTTTTATATCCTTGCAATTTTTATTAAAACCATATTTTATTATACCAATATATATGTAGTATAATATTAATATTAATATTTAATTACAATTCCAATATAATTCTATAATAACTAATAATATATATAAATGTAAAACAAAAAATACACAACCTGTGAAATTTACATTCATCAATTTTATAAAAACTTTATCAAAATATAAATATCAACAAATTGTGTATTTTACTTCAAACAATTTTTAAGATCCTATTTTAGGATATCCTATAAAGATTAAGTTATTTATTTCTTCAACTCTAAACTTTTACTATATGACCATTTCATTAAATATTTTTCTACGTCGTCCTTTAATGTCCTGTATTTCAATTATACTACAGTCAGGCTTTGCCTTAACTATATTTTTGGCTCTAAGTCCAACTGCTGTTGCACCTTCTGGCACATTATGAAGAACAACTGAATTAGCCCCTATTTTAGCATTGTCTCCTACTACTATTGGTCCTAAAACTTTTGCTCCTGTACCAATGAGTACATTATTTCCTATGGTAGGGTGGCGCTTTCCTTTATGCTTTCCTGTTCCACCTAAAGTAACACCATGATATATGGTAACATTGTCACCAACTTCTGATGTTTCACCTATTACCACCCCCATGCCGTGGTCAATAAATAATCCCTTTCCTATTTTTGCACCTGGATGAATCTCTATCCCTGTACAAAATCTAGCTATCTGTGATATGAGACGTGCTACAAAAAATCTTTTGTGAATATATAAAAAATGTGAAAGTCTATATGCTATAAGAGCATGAACACATGGATACAAAAGCAATACCTCTATTTTACTTTTTGCTGCTGGATCTTCTTTTAAAATTCTTTCAAGACAATAATTAAGTTGCTTAAACACTGTATATTCGCTCTCCTTTATAGAACTCAAAAAATTTATTAATCATATAATCCCATTGAAATGTATTTTTCACCACCATCTGGTGCCACTGCTAATACTTTTTTTCCTTTTCCAAGTTTTTTTGCAATTTCTATGGCTCCATAAATTGCAGCACCACTTGAAATACCTACTAGAATTCCTTCTTTATCTGCAAATTCCTTTGCTGTTGTAAATGCATCTTCGTCTTTTACTCTTATAACTCCATCTATAACATTTTCCTCAAAAATTCCTGGAATAAATCCAGCACCTATTCCCTGAATTTTATGAGCTCCTGGTTTGCCACCGCTTAGTACTGGTGATGCATCAGGCTCTACTGCATATGATTTTATTTTAGGATTTTTCTTTTTTAAATTTTTTGTAACTCCAATAATAGTTCCTCCTGAACCTACTCCTGCAACCACTGCATCCAAATCTGGAATATCCTTATATATCTCTTCTGCTGTAGTATCATAATGTTTTTCTGGATTAGCTATATTTTCAAACTGCTGTGGTATAAAATATCCATTCCCAGAACCTATTTCTATAGCCTTTTCAATTGCTCCCTTCATTCCTTTAGCTCCTTCTGTTAAAACAAGTTCTGCACCAAAAGCTTTAATTAAATCTCTCCTTTCTTTACTCATTGTTTCAGGCATTACTATAATTACTCTATATCCCTTTTGCTTTCCCACAAAAGCTAAACCTATACCTGTATTTCCACTTGTAGGTTCAACAATTACAGTTCCTGGTTTTAATAATCCTTCTTTCTCAGCCTTTTCAATCATACCAAGGGCTGCTCTGTCTTTTACGCTTCCTCCAGGGTTAAATTTTTCTAGCTTTACATATATATCTGCAATATTATCTTCATTTATTAATTTATTCACTTTTAATATTGGTGTATCACCTATTAAATCTAAAATTCCATTAAAAATCATTTTTCATTCCTCCTCATATACACAAGCATAATTAATTATATAAAAATAGAATTTTTATCCTTTAAATTCTCACCAGCTTATCAAATTACAAACAATTTTACAGCTAATGCACTTATTATAAATAAAAAAACTTCGCTCTACAAAAATATAGAGACGAAGTAAAATCCGCGGTTCCACTCTAATTGAATTAAATAATTCCTCTTAAAATCTAGTACTTATTTTATACTATATCACTATAACGGGTGAACCCGGAGAATCATACTTTATTCAGATTTCAACTCCAAAGGGCACTTCATATAAATTCCTAATAAAAAGTTCTCAGCTTCCTTTTCTCTCTGTTAAAATTCCTTTATACTACTTTCCTTTTTCATAGTTTTTTATTCTGAGTGTTTTGATAAAATTTATATATTTATTATATTCTTTCTTTTGAAAAAGTCAACATACTTTTTTTATTTATGCTAAAATTATGAATTTTTCTTTTTCCATAGGGGATATAAAAATTCATCTATTAAATCATGTATAACTACTATTCCTATTAAGTTTTCCATTTCATCTACTACAGGCACAGAATTCAAATGATACTTTACTGCTGTATCTATTACTGTTTTAATTTCATCATCAAATCTTACTCTTGATACTACTTCATCCATTATTTCTTTAACTTTAGCTTCCCTGTCATAAACTATTAAATCTTTTAATGGCACAACTCCTTGAATTTTGTTATTGTTGTCTGTAATATACACATAGTACATAACTTCCTCATCTGGATTACTTTCTTTTAATATATCTACTGTATCTCCTACTGTAATATCCAAATTTACAGATATAAATTCTTTACTCATGACACTACCAACAGTTTCATCTTCATAATTTAATAATTCTTTTACTTCTTCAGCATCTTCTTTTTCAAGATTTACAAGAATTTTTTCTCTTTCTTCTTCATCTAAATCATCAAGAAGATCTGCAATTTCATCATTGGGCATATTTTCCAAAACTTCTACTGTTTTTGTATCTGATAATTCCTTTATTATTTCTGCTTTATATTCTGCATCGATTTCTTCCAAAGTATCTGCTGCCAAATCTTCATCTAATGATTCTAATACCTGTTTTCTTGAGGTTGAATCCAATTCTTCAAGAATATCTGCCAAATCTGCTGGATGTAAAGCTGACAACTTTTTATATGGTACATTAAGTTTTAAGTTATTGTCTACCATTTCTAATGATTCAACATCATCCCAGCGTAATACCTTATCTTCTGTATCTTTTCCAACAAACTTAAGAATTATCTTCATAAGCTTTCTTAAATTTCTACTTCTGTATTTTGAAAGAGTTCCAGTTTCAACTCCAATGACTCTGTATTCTCCTGTCAGTCTTGCAATCCTTAAATCATTAACCCGTACAACCTTCTTTCCATTTATGTCTACAATCTTTTTATCCATTAAATTTTCAGACAATAAATAACTATATCTCATTGGAAGAATTTCCTTACTTCCTTTTGTTTTTATTTTTACTTTATTATCCTTTTCTACAAATTCAATATATCTAAATTCATAGTGATAGGTTACTCCATCTTTTCTTAGCTTATATCCTATAACTCTTGGATAACCTTCTTCTGTTGTAACATAAATGTCTTTTAAAATGCCAAGTATATCTCCAAACTCATCATAAACCTTTTTACCTAAAATACTTGAATATAAAAACATGGACAATTTCATATCTATATGATTCCTCCTAATTGTCAGAAAAACTTACCTACTTATGAAATAATCCATACTTTTATTGATTTTTAGTATTGTGTATTTCAAATGTATGTAATTCTTCTCTGAATATATTTAGTTTTTACCGATTTGTAGTTAATATTCTGAGGCCCTTCCTCCATTTTTTAATACACCATCCTTTACTTTTAATAAAACATTCCTTAATTATTATATTATATCATATTAAAAAGGCAACAAATTTTATTTATAATTAACTAATTTTGAATATTTGTAAAATACCATTCTATATGTTAAACTTTAAGCGATTAAAATAAAGAATATACAATGAATTGGAGTTAACATATATGAAATTATGCAAAGAATTTCTTCCAATAAGTAAGGAAGATATGCAAAAAAGGAATATCTCACAATTAGATTTTATAATTGTTACTGGTGATGCTTATGTTGATCATCCTTCTTTTGGTACAGCTATTATAGGCAGAGTATTGGAATCTCAAGGATTTAATGTTGGTATTATTCCACAGCCAAAATGGCATAACTGTGAAGATTTCAAAAAACTAGGCAAACCTAAATATGCTTTTCTTGTTAATTCAGGCAATATAGATTCCATGGTAAACCATTATACTTCTAGCAAAAAAAGAAGACATGATGATTTATATTCTCCTGGAGGAAAAAGTGGATACAGACCTGACCGTGCAGTTATTGTTTATTGTAACAGAATACGTGAAGCTTACAAAGACATTCCCATTGCAATTGGCGGAATAGAAGCCAGTCTTAGACGTTTTGCCCACTATGATTACTGGGACAATAAAGTTCGTAGAAGCATCCTTCTTGATTCAAAGGCCAATCTTCTTATGTATGGAATGGGCGAAAAAACTATTGTACAGCTTGCAGATTTCTTTAGATATGGTGGTAAAATTGAAAGTATGACTAATATACGTGGTACTTGCTATATTACAAAAGATATTTCAAATATAAATAATGCTGTCATACTCCCTTCATTTGAAGAAGTATCTTCTGATAAGAAAAAATACAACGAAGCTTATAAACTTGAATATTATGAGCAAGATTCAATTGTGGGAAGAACAATGATTCAACAGTATGGAAATAGATATTTGGTTCAAAATCCTCCTCAAGAAAATTTAACTCAGGAAGAAATGGATGCAACCTATAATCTTCCATATACACGCACCTATCATCCAATATATGAAGCTGAAGGTGGAATTCCTGCAATAACTGAAGTCAAATTTTCAATAACAAGCCATAGAGGATGTTTTGGTTCATGTTCATTCTGTGCATTAACTTTTCATCAAGGCAGAGTCATCCAAAATAGAAGCCAGAAATCCATCATAGATGAAGCTAAGCTTTTAACTACCCTTCCTGATTTTAAAGGGTATATACACGATGTAGGTGGTCCTACTGCCAACTTCAGAAATAAAGCCTGCAAAAAACAGGAAATCCATGGAACATGTAAAACTAGACAATGTATGTTTCCATCTCCTTGCAAAAATATTATTATTGACCATACTGAATATTTATCAATGCTCCAAAAAATAAGAAAACTTCCAGGAATAAAAAAGGTATTTGTTCGCTCTGGTATACGATATGATTACTTAATTCATGATAAAAATGATAAATTTTTTAGAGAATTATGCAAATATCATATAAGCGGTCAATTAAAAGTAGCTCCAGAACATGTAGTGCCAAAAGTATTGGCTCAAATGGGTAAACCAACTCGTGATGTTTATGATAAATTTGTAGATAAATACTTTAAAATTAATAAAGAATTAAATATGAAGCAATTTCTAGTTCCTTATTTAATGTCATCACATCCTGGTTCTGATTTGAATGCTGCAATTGAGCTTGCCTTGTATGTTAAGCATATGGGATATACTCCTGAACAGGTTCAAGATTTTTACCCAACCCCTGGAAGCCTTTCAACAACCATTTACTATACAGGTATAAATCCAATTACTGAAGAAAAGATATATGTTCCAAAAACTCAAGAAGAAAAAGATATGCAAAGAGCCCTTATTCAATTTGCAGTTCCAAAAAACTATGAAAAAGTAAAAAAAGCATTGATAAAAGCACATAGAGAAGATTTAATTGGCAACTCACCAAAATGCCTTATAGGTCATTCACCAAATAGAAGTAAAACATTTGGTAAAAAACATAAAAGATAAAGCACATATAACATTGTTCATATATTTTTAATATAATTTTAAGATTTATAACATTAAACCATATAGAAATCTTAATGACCTTATATTATAATTAATAATTATATATAATTGGAGGGGGAAATGTAGTGAAAAAAAAATATATTTACATTATGGTAAGTCAAACTGGTACTGGATGTTCAAAAATATTGCAATTTTTCACACGTGCACCTTATAATCACGCATCAATTGCATTTGATGAAAATTTAAATTCATTATATAGTTTTGCAAGACAAAATCTATATATACCACTTATTGCTGGCTTTGTAAAAGAAAATATAAATGAAGGCATATATAAAATTCATGACAATACCATATGTCAGATATATAGAGTTCCAATCACAAATGCTCAATTAAAAAAATTGCAGCAGGAAGTTAAAGAATTTGAAAAAAACGGCAGTAAATATCATTATAATTTTTTGGGATTAGTTGCTATGCTCTTTAACATTCCATACAATAGACCATATCATTACGTATGTTCTCAATTTGTAGCATATCTTCTTGAACAAGCTGACGCAGTAAAATTTGATAAACATTTTTCTTTAATACGTCCATATGACTTTTGTAATATATTAGATTCATCGGATATAGATTTAATATATTCAGGAAAACTTTCAGATTATAATGGAGTATTTGCATAAATAAAGAAGACTATATCAGATTAAAATTTTTAGATTAATCTGATATAGTCTTCTTTATTTTTTAAATATGCTGACAGCATGGTTCATTAGTATAACAAATACAAGCTCCCCTATTATTGGATAAGGGAAAAATTTTATTCCACTTACAATAATTATATGTTCTATGAAAATAATCACTATTGCTCCCAGAACAAATAACAAGCCCATCCTATTTACATATGGCTTATCTATAATAATGCTTATTATAATAATTATTATTCCTAAAAATATTGTAGAAAACATGGTCATTAATAATTCATTTTTAAGAGTTATTATAAAACCAAAAACAGCACTCACTTCACTGTTTGTTCCTGAATATCTTAAAATACAATAGTAAATTATAAATGAAAGAGCACCTATAAAATAACTCCACAAAAATTTAATTTTCTCTGACCTCATAAAAATATATGTTAATGTTACTGCCATTAAAGGTATTGTAACATAGTCCAAAAAAACAAAATTTTTAACTATTAAAATTACATTAGCTTTTTTAATTACACATAATGTTAACAATATCATATTTTTTAAAAGCTCTAAAAATGTTATAATTGCCATATATATTTTTATTTTTTTTGGACTATAAATTGAATTTTTTAATAATAATAATATATATAAATAAATAATAAGTAACAAGAATATATAATATGCAAAGCTCATTTACTTACACTCCATTTATTAATTCTGTTACTTATATCTATTACTTTTTATATTATTTTATACCTAAAACTTCAATTCCTTGTTCAACACATTCAACTTCAAGGGGAAAATCTGGTCCTTTTTCACCATCTATGTCAGTAACAATGTCTTCATTACTTTCTATAATTAATTTACGTGTTTTAAAATACACAACCTTATCTGAATCAAGATGTTCTCCTCTAAGCAGCTTTATAAACAGCGGGATTAGCTCAATTATTGGAATTGCCTTAAATATTATTACATCAAGCTTTCCATCGCATACATCTGCCTGAGTTGCCAAGTTTAAAGTCCCTGCAGTTTTTCCATTAAAGACTAATAAAAGATACATTTCTCCATCATAGTTACATTCATCTGATGTTATTTTTATTTTTAATTTTCTAAAATTAGGTAATTCTTCTAATCCTTTTAAGTAATACGCAAGTTTCCCAATTGTATTTTTCAAATTAACATCAGTCTTTTGTGAAACATCTGTAAATAATCCTGTACTTGCAACATTAACAAAATATTTATCACTTATTCTTCCAATATCTATCTTTCTAGGCTTTGAACTTAAAATTTGTTTACATGCATCTTCTATGTCACTAGGTAAACCCAAAAAGGTTCCAAAATCATTTGCTGTACCTACAGGCAGAATTCCAATTGGAATGTTAATATTTCTCTTTTTCATAGCATTAACAACAGAATCTACAGTTCCATCTCCACCTGCTATTAATATATACTCATAAGTATCATCAACTATATCAAATGCCTCTTCAAGATCATGGCCTATTTGTATTCTATATGGAACTATGGATATTCCACACTCCTGATGAAGCTTAATAACATTATCTAATGCATCTATAATTTCATTTTCACCTGAATAAGGATTATAAATAAATCTAACTTTTTTCATAAAAAGAAATTCTCCTTTCAAAGTTAACTTTACAACTTTTTCCTATCACATGACTAAAATTATAACATTTTAAATATATAGTGTCGAGAATAAAATTTCCCTATTCTTAATATATTATACATATCATTAATTATTTTCTTAGCATTATATTAAAATTATTTAATATCTTATACTATTATAATTTATATGATATAATGTAATATTAGTAGGGTGTTATCAAAATTACAAGAGTGGAGTGGTTTTATGCGAAAAAGCTGTATTCCAAATATTTTTACATTTATAAACTTATCATGCGGAGTTATGTCTATTTTTTCTGTTATTAATTCAGATTACTTTTCATCATGTCTTTTTATATTAGCTGCTGGATTAGTAGATAGGTATGATGGAAGAATTGCTAGATTCTTATGTGTTTCTAGTGATTTAGGAAAAGAATTAGACTCCCTTGCTGATTTAGTTTCATTTGGTGTTGCACCATCAATTTTAACTTATATTATATTTAATTTTAACACCTTAGGACCAAATGGTATTATTGGACTTATATTATTATTATTATTTCCTATTTGTGGTGCTTATAGACTTGCAAGATATAACACTTCAGATTTTGATGGATGTTTTACAGGCATACCAATTACAGCAGCTGGATGTTTCATAGCTTTTTATAATTTAATTACCTATAACAAAAATGTAAGCTATGTTTTTCCTGCTATTTTTATGATTATTTGTGCATATTTAATGGTAAGCAAAATTAAATTTAAGAAAATTTAAAATGAAACTAATTCAAGCTAAGGTCTTAACAGGTTAAAACCCCTGTAAGCCTTAGCTTCTTTTTTCTACAATCCTTTTGATATTTTTAAATTTTTTATCTTTCTTCTTCCCTTATTTCATTATTTTTTAAATTCAGCTCATTATCTATTTCAGTAAAAATAGTGTCCTTTTCAGCATTTTGTATAATATAATTAGTTTTAATTTTACAATATTTTAAATATCCACCTTCACATTTATCTAATGTATCTATTATCTTATCAATTATATCACCTAAATCATTTGATCTCTCAATAGCTTTTCTCACCTCAGACTTTTTTGCAATATTTATACTATACAAATCTGATGCAGATGCTACTAATAATCTATATGAATTTACATAATTTGATAATATTTGAGAAAGATTTTGTATATCGACAAACTGTTTTTCAAGCATTTCATTATACTTCATAAACCTTCTCCTGTAGATACTTTATATTATGCAAATCTGACTTTCTGCATATTCTTCATCTATAATTTTATAAATGTTATCTGCTTCCTCTATACATTGTTTTTCTTTATTTTTTAAACTAATCTTTCTTACAAATTTCTCTTCATATGTTCTTAAAAGAACATATTCATCAATATGACTTACTTTTACAGCAAATCTATTTGGATAATTAATATACATTTTATTTTCTCCTTGTATTAATTACAAACAATCTTTATCTTTAATTTTTGCAAAATATGATTTGGGATATTTACATAAAGGACATTTTTCCGGAGCTTCTTTTCCTTCATAAATATATCCACAATTTAAACATTTAAAATAGCATTCATTTGTACAGCTAAATATTTTATTTTCTTTAAGTTCTTTTGCCAATTTCATGAATTTTTCTTTATGTTCACTTTCCACTTCTCTCAATTCTTTAAAAAATTCACTTATTTCTTCAAATCCTTCTTGTCTTGCTGTCTCTTCAAATTCTTTATATATGTGTTCGCTTTCTTCTGTTTCACCTATAACAGCTTCTATCAAATTTCCTTCAGTATCACAAATTCTTTTTAGATACCGCTTATATGCTTCCCTTGCATGTGCGTACTCATTTCCTGCAGTAATATTAAAAATCTCTGCTATTGCCATATATCCTTCTGATTTTGCCTTTTCTGAAAATA
>CAZPRO010000061.1:0-12544 GCA_964588775.1 uncultured Clostridium sp. | reverse complement strand
TATTTATGGACTTCAATGAACCTTTATTCTGGATACATTTAAATGTAGATTATCCATTTAATTTAAAAGGAATTTTATATTTCCCTAAATTAACTCATGAAGTTGAAATAAGAGAAGGACAAGTAAAATTGTATAATAATCAGGTATTTGTAGCTGATAATATAAAAGAAGTTATTCCAGAATTCCTATTACTATTAAAGGGTACAATAGATTGTCCTGATTTACCATTAAATGTTTCAAGAAGTTTCCTTCAAAATGACAGAGATGTGGCAAAAATATCAAACCATATAATTAAAAAGGTTGCAGATAAATTAGTAGATTTATTTAAAAATAGCAGAGAAGAATATAATAAGTTTTGGCCGGATATTCAAATATTCATAAAATATGGATGTCTTAGAGATGAAAAATTTTATGAAAAAATTAAAGATATAATAATTTTCAAAAATCTTAAGGGTGAATATGTTACATTAAAGGATTATCTTGAAGCCAATAAAGAAAAACATGAAAATAAGGTTTTCTATGCTAATGATGAACTTAAACAATCACAATACATAAAAATGTTTAAGGAATATGATTTAGATGCTTTAATATTAGACTGTACTTTAGATGATCATTTCATTACTTTCCTTGAAATGCATGAAAATGGAGTTAAATTCAAGAGAATTGATTCAGATATTTCTGATACATTAGGTTCTAAAGCTGATGAAAATGATGAAAAAGCAAAAGAAATTAATACCAAGCTTGAGGAAATATTTAAAAATAATCTTCAAGATAAGATAGCAAAAATTTCAGCAGAAAGCTTAAAAAATGCTGAAACTCCAGCAATTATACTTATTTCAGAAGAGTCAAGAAGAATGGCTGAAATGAGTAAAATGTATGCTAAGGCTGGTATGGGTATGGCTGGAATGTTTAATGAAGAAAAGACATTAGTTATTAATAATAACAATAATATTGTTAAAAAATTAATAGAAATGTCTAATGATGAAAGTAAAAAGGATGACACAAAACTAATATGTGAGCATATATTAGACTTGGCTAAAATAGCAAATAATGAATTAAATGCAAATGAAATGGATGAATTTTTAAAGAGAAATACTCAGTTATTATCAAAGATTATATAGTATAAAAAATAGTTAAGGCTGTTACATTAAAGTGTTATTATTTAACCCTTTGTAACAGCTTTATATATTAAAAATAGTTCTAGTAATATTTATTGAGAAAATTGGACAAGGGTGATATAATAAGTGAGAAATTATAAATATTATGGAGGTTTTGTTTAATGAGACACATTAAAACAATAAATAAGCCAAATATCAAAAACAGCTTATGTAAACCAGGATGTAAAGAATGTGCCAATTCTTGTCAGTCAGCTTGTAAGACATCTTGCACAGTTGCAAACTTAGAATGTGAAAACTAATTTTGATAAGCAGTAGCTCCATAAGTTACTGCTTGTTTACTTGTAAAGAAGTTTTAGGAAGGTGTGTTGTACTTGAGTTTAATACATAAATTTAAACAGGATAACAAATATTTTGTTTTAGATGTTAATACAGGAGCAGTTCATATAGTAGATGAAATGGTGTATGACATATTAGATGATGAAAGGTTAAAAACCAAAGCAGAAATTTTAAAACTTTTTGGTAATAAATATGATAAGGAAGAATTATCTGAAGCTTATGATGAAATTCAGGAATTAGGTGAGGAAGGCATAATATATTCTCAAGATAATTACGAAGAAATAGCTAAATCTTCCATGGATGATAGAGATTATATTAAGGCAATATGTTTAAATGTAATACATGGCTGTAATTTAAGATGTAAATACTGTTTTGCAGACGAAGGAGAATATCATGGTCATGGTGGTGTTATGAGTGTAGAAACTGCTAAGAAAGCCATAGATTATGTGATTAAAAGAAGTGGTCCGCGAAAAAATATTGAAATAGATTTATTTGGCGGAGAACCAACATTAATTATGGATAATATTAAAGAAATAATTGCTTATGCAAGGGAAAATGAATCCAAATGGAAGAAGAATATAAGATTTACCATGACAACAAATGCTACTCTGCTTAATGATGAAATGATGAATTATATGGATAAAGAAATGGGTAATATAATTCTTTCACTAGATGGTAGAAAATGTGTTAATGATAATGTAAGAATAAAGCCTGATGGAAGTGGTTCCTATGATGATATTATTCCCAATATAAAAGAAATGATTAAAAGAAGAACTAAAGGAAAAACCTATTATGTAAGAGGTACATTTACAAGAAGTAACACTGATTTCTATGAAGATATAATGGCCATGGTTCAAGAAGGCTTTAGAGAACTTTCTATGGAACCTGTTGTTCTTCCAGATGAAAATCCTTTATCAATAAGGGAGGAAGATCTTCCTAAGATTTTTGAAAATTATGATAAATTATATTATGAAATGAAAAAAAGAAAACTGCAGGGTGATGAATTTAATTTCTATCATTTTAATATTGATCTTCAGGGAGGTCCATGCGTTTATAAAAGAATATCAGGATGTGGAGCAGGTTTTGAATATGTTGCCATAACTCCTCAGGGGGAAGTTTATCCATGTCATCAGTTTGTTGGAAAAGAAGAATACAAGCTTGGAGATATTTATGAAGATACATATGATTCAGAAATTGCTCATAAGTTTAAGCAGGCACATATATATAATAAACCAAAATGTAGAAAATGCTGGGCAAGATTTTACTGTAGTGGTGGATGTCAGGCAAATAATGTTAATTTTAATGGGGATATTAACATTCCTTATGAAATTGGATGCAAAATGCAGAAAAAAAGAATTGAGTGTGCCATTGCACTTAAAGCATTGGATAATAAGTAAATTTTAAAGGGCTGTCCCATTAATTTGTGGCAGCTTCTTTTTTTATTGTGTAAATGAAAATTTGCGTGAACATTAATAGATATAAAAAGTTTAATATCATAGTTCTCTTTTCATATTTTTTATTAATGGAAATTTAAGAAAATAAATAAAAAATTATGTTTACAAAGAAAATTATTGTAAATATAATTAAAGCGTATTGCAGATTAAAGAATATATTATTAAATTTGTTTAAGGATTATGAGGTGGCATATGTTTAAAAAAAGAAGCATAATAATCTATTTTTTTATAATAAGTATATTTATGGGTATGGGAATTTTAAAAGTAGAAGCTGAAAATAATTCAAAAGATATAATAATGAAAGTGGAGTATGGTATTGAAAATAAGTATAAATATGGTTATTCTACTCCAATAAAAGTAGAAATTAATAATAAAACTAATGATGACATTAATGGACAGATAGAAATTAGATTTCAAGTTAATGGAAGAAATATATATGATGCATTTACAAGCAGCATAAATGTAAAATCAAAGGATTCTTCACAAGTTATAATACCAATAACAGTAGATGAAGGCAATATGAGAATAACTGCTGTGCTTACAGAAAATGGGAAAGAAATAAAAAAGCAAAATGTATATCTGACTAATGGAAGAATAAATGATTTAAGTGCTTTTAAAGGATTTCTTACAGATGACTCAAATTCAGAAAGTTTAAAAGAAATTGATTTTTATACAGTTATTAATGGAGAGCTGAATAATGCAAAGAATTTTAATGTAGATTTGCATAAGGATATTTTAAATAATGGAAGTGAAAACATTGCTGCTTTAGATGTAATTGTTATAAATAATTACAACATTTCACAATTAAGTGATGAACAATATAATTCTATAATTAACTGGGTTAGTGATGGAGGAATTTTAATTATTGGCACTGGTGAAAATTCATCTAAAACAGTACAAAATCAGCGATTTAATCTTTCTTGTGAGGGAACAAAAAATGTAGTAAATGGATATACACTTGCAGATTTAAGATTAAAAGACTATAAGCTGGAATTAGGAAATAGTGAAGAGCCTTTAATATATAAAACAAATTATTACAAAGGATATATTTATGCAGCTACATTTGACTTGAATAGCAGTATTATAGCAGATAGTGAACAGGTAAGAAATTTCTGGCAGGTAAATATAAGTAAGAATATTTCCCAAAAGTTAAGTAATGTTCAGGACAGAGATTATAATAATTATCAAATGGGTAATATTCTTAAGAGTATTCCTCTTAATTCAAATTTATCAACAAAACCTGTAATTGCTTTCTTTGTTATATACTGTGCTTTTGTGGGCATAATAATCTATTTTGTAATGAAAAAATTTAAAAAGTTAGAGATGTTATGGTTTGTTATTCCTGTGTCTGCTATAGCTGCATCATTGATTTTGTTTGTTATGGGAAGTAATACACGAATGAAGGATATTACATTGAATCAGTTTAATATTATTATTAATGATGGTAAAGAAGAAAGCATTGTAAAAGGATATGCAGGAATAGTAATGAAACAAAAAGGAAAGCTTAAGATAGAACAGCCAGAAAATACAATAATGAATTATATGGAAGAAAAATTGTATTATGGTTATTCAGAAAATACCAAAGAAGAATTAAAAAAATTAAGAATGAAAAAGTTTTTCGGAAAAGATAATATATATTATGAATTTCAAGAGGTAAGTCCTTTAGAAGTAAAGATATTTACCATTGATGGGTATAAGCAGATAGTTCCATTAATAGAAAATAATCTTAAATATGATTCTGGTAATATTATCGGAAATATAAAAAATACACAAAACTATGATATTGAAAAACTGGTGGTGGTTTCTTCAAATTATATATGGGATTTAGGAGTGTTAAAGAGTGGAGAAACCAAGGACATAAATTCAAAAAATATATCTAATAATACATTAATAGATTATGTGGAAAAATTATCAGCAGATTACTATGATAATTATTGTAATAGTAAGGATAAAAAGAATAAAGAAAAATACAAAAACGTAGAAAGATATATGGATATATTTAGAATACTAAGCAATAATAATTATGAGGAAGAATCAAGCTATTTAATAGCTGTAACAAAAATGCCTGTAAATTATGGATTTTCATTTGAAGAAAAAAATACATCAACTTATAATACAAGTGTAATACTGCAAAATGTAAATATTGATTATACAGACAAGGATGGATATTTAAAATACCCCTTAGGGTACTTTAAACCTATAATAATTGAACAATCAGAAAATGGTTTTATTGATACAGAGTATAATGAAATAAATGGTGAAGGAAGATTTCTGGTTCAATACAATGTTGAATCTCTTTCTCAAATTGAAGAATTATGTATTGGAAATTTGAATTCTAATTATGAAAGTAATGGAATATCAGAAATATATATATATAATTATAATACAAATGAATATGACAATATTATAATTAAATCAGCCAATGTAAAATTAAGTAATCCACAGGATTATGTTAAGGATAATATTATAAGTATTAAAGTTGAACTTAAAGAAGAAGGAAATACACAAGTTCCTCAAATTTCAGTGAAAGGAAGGGCTTAGATAATGTTAGAAATTAAAGATTTGGAAAAAAGTTATGGAAAATTCAAAGCCCTAAATAAATTAAACTTAAGCATTGGTGAGGGTGAAATATTTGGCTTTATAGGTCCTAATGGGGCAGGAAAAAGCACTACAATGAAAATTGTGTCAGGACTTCTTCTGCCCGACAAGGGACAAGTATATGTGGATGGTATTGATGCCATAAAAAATAATAAACAGCTTAAGGAAAAAATAGGGTATATGCCTGATTTTTTTGGAGTATATGACAATTTAAAGGCATCAGAATATTTGGAGTTTTATGGTTCTATATATGGAATTACACAAAAGGATATAAAAAGACTTTCAATGGATTTGTTAGAGCTTGTTAATCTTCAAGATAAATATGATTCTTATGTAGATGGATTATCAAGAGGAATGAAACAGCGTTTATGTCTGGCAAGATGTCTTATACATAATCCTAAACTGCTTATATTAGATGAGCCTGCTTCAGGAATGGATCCAAGAGCAAGATTTGAGATGAAAAATATTTTAAGAAAGCTTAAGGAAATGGGAAAAACTATTCTTATAAGCTCTCATATATTATCTGAACTTGGAGAAATGTGTACAAATCTTGGAATAGTAGAAAAAGGCCATATGATATGTCAGGGAACTGTAGATGACATAATGAATAAAATTTCAGGAAATAATCCTATTAATATTACCTTACTAGGTGAATTTGAAAAAGCAATAAAAATATTAAAGGAAAATGAAAAAATAGGAAAAGTTTCATGTAAAGGAAGCAATGTAACAGCAGCATATAGTGGAAACGATAATGAAGCCTGTGAACTTTTGAAACAACTGGTTATACAGGGGATTCCAGTGTTACAATTCAGCAGAATATCAGGAAGTCTTGAAGAAGTATTTATGAAGATTACTGAAACTGAAGAGACAAAAGGAGGAAAAGGGTATAATGAGAATTAATCCTGTTTTGAAAAATGAACTTAAACTTAGTACAAGAAGTATTAAATTTACATTGATAATATTAGTCTATGTGGGAATTTTGAGTACAATAGGAATAAGTATTTTCCACCAACTTATTAAAGATGTTTATTTTGAAGGCTTATATATAGAAAGAACATTGTCACTATACATTATTATGGCAATTGCACAGGCACTTCTGCTTATGTTTATTGTCCCTTCCTTATCTGCTACAGCTATATGTGCAGAAAGGGAAAAACAGACCTTGGATATACTATTATCTACAAAAATGAGTACATTATCAATTATTATGGGAAAGCTTACAGCTTCCATAAGCAGGGTGATATTATTAATAATATGCACTATACCTATTTATTCCATAATGTTTTTTACAGGAGGAATAGATTATAAACAGGTTGTCCAATTAAGTTTATTTTTTATAGTAGTTACCATATTTTGTGGAAGTATAGGAATTTTTATTTCAACTTTATGCAAAACTTCTAGAACCTCAACAGCAATAACATATGGAACCATATTATTTATTTTTGTGGCTATGTTTTTTTGTATATGTGTGTATATAGTAAGAATGCAGATGTTTAATAGCAAGGCAGATTTTCCTATATGGGCATATATGAATCCTACCATGGGATTTGTTAGTCTCCTTGCAAATCAGCTTGGTTTAGGGTTTATTGTGGGGGCGTCTTATATGATAAGCAATTTGAATATGGATACATTTGAGTATGGTTATTTAATATCAATGGCTATGCAGCTATTTATAAGTGGAATTTTGATTTTTATATCCTCATATAGATTAAACCCCCTTCATATAGGGAGTCTTAAAAGAAGAGAATAGCTTCATATGTTGATTTAATTTCTACTTAGATATAATTTATAGAAGATTTGATTTAAAATAGGAAGAGGAAATTAGAAATAGAACTGCAGTATTCAGTAAAAGCATATAATTTTATTGAGTATTTGCAGTTTTTTATATACTATAATAATATGTAAAATTACTAAAAATACTTATTTGAAGGGATATTAAAATGAATAATATAAAAAAATATATTTTGAAAAACAATTTGAAGTTGATTTATAAAAAGAATGACTCAGAATTAACATCCATATGTATAGCTTTAGACGCAGGTGCAGGAAAGGAAAGGGACTGCTTTGGCGTTGCTCATGCAACAGAGCATATGGTGTATAAAGGGACAGTAAATAGAACAGAAGAAAAAATCAATGAGGAGCTCAATGAAATTTTTGGATTTCAAAATGCCATGACCAATTATCCTTATGCAATGTATTATGGGGTACTGTTACAAGAAAATTTTAAAAGAGGCATAGAGCTGTTTTCTGATATTCTTATTAATCCAAAGTTTTCTAAAGAAGGGTTTCGTGAAGAAATTGAAATAATTAAACAGGAACTGGATGAATGGGATGAAGAAGCTGACCAATATTGTGAGGACAGACTATTTTATAATGTTTTTCAAGAAAGAAGAATAAAATATCCCATAATAGGCCGCAGAAATGATTTGAATTTTATGACAGTGAACCATATTATAAAATTTTATAAGGAAAATTATTTCCCGGAAAATACTTCTATAGTTGTAATAACAAATCTGGAATTTGACTATATTAAAGATATTATAGAAGAGTATTTTCATATGTGGAAAAATAAATATATAAAAAATAGTAGTAAAAGTATATTATATGAAATGCCTAAGACAGGAATATTCACAGAAAAAAAGCATGGAATGAAAGTATGTAGAATAGAGATAATAACACCAATTGATAAACTGAATTCTAGGGAAATGAAAATTCTTAGAATTTTTAATGAATATTTTGGACAGGGAGTAAACTCAATATTATATAATAACTTAAGAACTGAAAACAGTATGGTTTATGATGTTCTTACAAAAATACAGGATGAAAATTATATAAAACTTTACAAGATTATGTATAGTACATCGAAAGATAATACAAAAAAAACCATAGAAATAATAAAAAACTCCATTGAAGAAATGGGAAAAAATGAATTTAGTAATAAATATATTATGGATAAGTTGTATAAAAATCTAAAAGTAAGAAAAATATTTAATGAAGAAAAGAGAATAGTACTAGCTAAAGAATTGAGTTCCTATGAAACAATGACTGGAGATGGGCATAAGTATGAAGAACAATATATTGAAGATAAAACTTTGACCTTTGAAGAAATGATTGAATTTGGAAAGAAATTATTAAATAATTTAAGTATTCAGATTGTACAATAATTAAGGAGGAGAGCAGTTTTTGGAAGCACCAGTATTAGAAACTTTATTACAATATCATAAAGAAAATAATCTCATTCTTTCAATGCCTGGGAATAAATGTGGTAAAGGATTTGAAAGGGATGAACTTGGAATAAAATTTATGAAGAATATGGGTAAATTAGATATTACAGAGGTAGAACCATTGGATAATCTACATTGTCCAGAGGGAATTATAAAGAAAAGCCAGGAAATCCTTGCAGATTTGTATAAATCACAAAAAGCTTACTTTTTAGTTAACGGCTCATCCTGTGGAAATTTAAGTGCAATTTTTAGTGCATTTAAGGAAGGTGATGAGGTTTTAGTTGAAAGAAACTGCCATAAATCTGTTTATAACGGAATTACTCTTAGAAAGCTGAAAGTTACATATATAGAGCCAGTTACAGATACTAAATCTGGACTGATATATCCTGTAAATGAAGAAAATATTAATTCTGCACTAAAAAAATGTACAAATCCTAAAGGAATAATATTAACATATCCTAATTATTTTGGTATTGGATATGATTTTGAAAAAATCATATTAAAGCTAAAAGAAAGAAATATTATAACTATTATTGATGCTGCTCATGGTGCACATTATGGAATAAATGAAAAATTGCCTAAAAGTCTTGTGCCCTTGGGAGATTATGTTATATGCAGTGCTCATAAAACAATACCTGCACTGACACAGGGAGCATATCTTTTTGTAAATAGTCAGGATGAAAAAATAGAATTTTATTTAAAAGCCTTTATGACTACATCTCCTTCATATTTAATAATGGCATCTCTGGATTATGGAAGATACTATTTACAAAAATATGGAAGAGAGGATTATGAACATCTTATTAAATTGTGTAAAAATTATAAAGTGAAAATTAATAGCATGAAAAAAGTAAAAATTTTAGGTGAGGAAGATTTGGCATATGAAGGTTACAATATGGATTTAACAAGATACATAATTGCCATGCCAAAGGGATATAGTGGTGAAAAATTGCTTCAGTATTTTAGAAAGAATAATATACAATGTGAAATGAGCTTTAGAAATATGGTTGTAATGATTTTTTCTCCAATAAATACTTCAAAGGATTTTGAAAAAATATATTATATAATAAAAAAAATGAACATGAAAAAAATGAAAGATGATTTTTATGTAACAAGAACTTTGTCCATTCCAGAAAAAAGAATGGAATTATATGAAGCTTTAGAGGAAGAAGGATATCTTGTAGATTTAGAAGAAAGTGAAGGAAAATGTGTAAAAGATTTTATAATTCCATACCCGCCAGGAATTCCTATATTATGTAGTGGAGAAATAATAACTAAAGAAATAATTCATAATATTAAAGAATATATTAATAATAATATTACAGTTATGGGGATTTATGATCATAAAATATTAATTATTAAGAAAAATTAAATTATTGGTACATTAATAGGTTAATCCATTACATTTCTTTGAAAAATTATTAGTTGTTGAAAAACAATAAATTAATAATGAACTATAATTTATCTGATAAAAATTACTAAAAAGTAGTAATTATAAGTAAAATCATCAAGAAAAAGTTGAAAAGGTTAATAAATTATAATATTATATACATATTATTAAAAAATAGAATGTAGAAATTTAGAGGAGAATAGTTATGGAAGAAAAGAGAGAGCAGTGGGGATCTAAAATGGGCTTTATATTGGCAGCAGTTGGATCAGCTGTAGGGTTAGGCAATATATGGAGGTTTCCTTATATTGCATATGCAAATGGAGGAGGAGCATTTCTGATTCCATATTTTGTTGCAATATTTACAGCAGGAATTCCACTATTAATATTAGAATATGGTATAGGACATAAATACAAAGGGTCTACGCCTCTTGCTATTGCAAGAGCTGACAAAAAATGGGAGTGGCTTGGATGGTGGCCTACAATAAATGCATTTATCATATTAACATATTATTCAATGATTTTAAGCTGGGCAGTAAATTATTTTGGTTATAGTTTTACACAGAAATGGGGAAAAGATACCAATGAATTTTTTTATACTAAGTTTTTACAAATAACAGAGTCACCCTTTAATTTTGGTAAAATTATAATTCCTATATTAATAGGAATTACAGCTGTATGGGTAATAGACTGGTTAATATGTTATAAAGGAATTAAAGGTGGTATTGAAAAAGCAAATAAAATACTCCTTCCAACATTGGTAATTATAATGATAATTATTACAATAAAAGCAGTTACATTGGAAGGTTCAAGCGTAGGGTTAAATACATTATTTAATCCTGACTGGTCAGCCATAGGTAATCCTAAAGTATGGATTGCAGCTTATGGACAGGTATTCTTTTCTTTGAGTTTAGCAATGGGCATAATGATAACATATTCAAGTTATCTTCCAAGGAGAACAGATATTAATAATAGTGCATTTATGACAGCCTTTGCAAACTGCAGTTTTGAATTTTTATCAGCAATAGCTGTTTTTGGAATACTTGGATATATGGCAACAGTTCAAAATGTGCCAGTTTCAGAAGTGGTTTCAAGTGGTGTTGGTCTTGCTTTTATAGTATTTCCTAAAGTATTTATTCTTATGGGGCCTTTAGGAAAAGTATTAGGAGCCTTATTTTTCTTATGTCTGCTTTTTGCAGGTGTTACATCATCAGTATCTCTTTCAGAAGCTGTTGCAGCACCTTTTGTTGATAAATTTGGTATAAGCAAAAGAAAGGCTGTTACTATAATTGTAGCTTTAGGACTTGTTATTGGCTTTCTATATTCCACAGGTGCAGGATTGTATTTATTGGATATAATTGATAATTTCATTAATAATTATGGAATAGTAGTAGTTGGACTGTTAGAAGTTATAGTTATTGGATGGATTGTAAAGCCTGATACAATAAGATTTCATACTAATAAAATATCCTATTTCAAAATAGGTAAATGGTGGAATTATGTTGTAAAATTCTTAACACCTGCCATACTAATATTTATGCTTGTTCAAAGTTTTATTAATGAGATTAAAAATCCATATGGTGGATATGAAATAAAAGCATTATTTGTATATGGATGGTTAATTATAGCTTTAGGAATAATTACTGCATTAATAATAACTAAAAAACATTGGAAAGCAAATAAAATAGAAGATTATAATGATTTATAATAAAACTGGAGGTGTATTATTATGACTATAAATGCAATATTAGTTTTTGCAATGGGAGCTACAGTATTATGGGGAGGATTTATTGTAACTCTTGGAATAACTATTTATAATGAAAAGAAATTATCAAATACAGAAGTATAGCTTAATTATAAAACGGAGCTGTGGCATTAATTGGTGACAGCTCTGTTTGCTTTTTATAAATTATAATTTATAAAATTAAAGAAATAAATAAGTAAGAGATAAAAAGTGTCATAAAAAAGCTCTGTTTTTCTACTTGATTTCTTCCTTTAAAATTGATCCGAGAATTTTTAATCCTTCAACAATTCTTGGTTCTGGCATGTTAGAATAGTTTATTCTAAAATAATTTTCTCTGCCTCCGTTAGGGAAGAAAGGACCACCAGGAACAAAGGCAACATTTTTCTTTAAACATTTTTCTAACAGTTCTCTGGCATTTATATTTTCAGGAAGTTTTATCCATGTAAATAGTCCACCCTCGGGAATATTAAATGAAACTTCACTTGGAAATTCTTCTTTCATAGTTTTTATTGCTAAGTCACATCTTTTCTTATAAAGCTGTCTTATTTTTTCAATATGGGCATCAATATCATTAAGTTCTAAATATTTTGCAATATCCATTTGTGCAATTGTATTACATTGAAGATCGCTGCTTTGTTTTATTATTACAAGTTTTTCTATTATTTCTTTATCTGCAGCAACCC
>CAZPRO010000060.1:0-12586 GCA_964588775.1 uncultured Clostridium sp. | reverse complement strand
ATAATTTTCTTGTTTCTTCTTCATGAGTAAATTGTTTTATGTATCCTCTTTCTAATAGCTCATCCAATACACTTGCCATTATAAAACCTCCTAAAATATATCTTTATGAATAAAAGCGTCTGCACTTATTTCCTTAAATAATCCTACCACCAGATGCTCTATGCACACTAATAATAGTATAGCCTTAACTTGTAAATTTGGCAACAAAACTATGCCCCATTTACAAATTAAGGCTTCATTTTCACCTTATTCCTGGAAGTATTACTTTAAAACTATGTTCATTTCTTGAATTTATAAATTTAACCCTTTTCTGCTTATTATTAAATCCATTTTTTATTCTTAAAAAACCTTTCCCATTATTTAAAAATCTATTTTTCTTATCAATTGTTATAAGTTTTTCATAAAGCCATATATTTCTTTTATTATAATTAGTAGTCTGTCCTTTTATATTCCTATCTATAAATTCTCCTGGACTTGTAATAACAATATTATTTTTATTTATATGAATTTCTATTATTCTGTTTAAATCAAAATATTCTCTATACAAAACTGCATTCTTTACTGCTTCAATAACAGAAACAAGAGGATATTCCTCAGGAAGTATATCCATAAAAAGCCGTTCTGCTTCATCTATCATTGATAAAAGATTGCCCTGGATTACATGAACATTGCCATAAGTATTATTAATATTATCTACAACTTTTATCATATTATTAGGAATACATAAATAATTTATATCTGAAAATACAAGAAGACCCCCATAAGTACACCTATATTTAGATTTTTCCTTATCCTCAAAAAGTATTCCAGTACTTAATAATAAAAATGTCTTATTTTCTTTAGTAATAGAAATACCTTTTTTACTAAAATAAGTTTCAACAAGTTTCATATTAAGCATACTTTCATCACTATGCATTACAGGACATGTTTCAAGGGTTAGACTTAGATTTTCCTCAAACTGTGCTATAAGTTCCTGTTTTCGCATTACATCAGTAGTAGAACCTCTTCTTATATAAAAAGCTCCATTATCACGTACCTGATATGGTTTCTGTTCACCATCATAAATAGCTATTACTGCTATCTGCTTATTTTCCATATTCATAAATTCTACTTTTATTGGGATTGGTGGTTCACATCTGCTTGTTATTATCTGCTGTACCTGCTCCTCTTTAAAAATTTCATCTTTTTTTAGACCAATGATTCTCTTTGTCTTATCTTCTATTCCAACTATAATATATCCTCTGCCGCCTTTTGAATTGGCTATTGCACACACATCCTTAGCAAGTTCCTTTTTTCCAGTTTCATTCCACAATTCAAGTCTCATTTTAAAATCAAGTTTTGGTCCCTCTTCTCTTTTAAGTAATGACTTTAATTTTTTTAAATCCATAATTCCCTCCAAAATACCATATCATTTTAGCTTAGAATTAGCATTATATATTTTCTAGTATTATTTTATCATAATAAAAACAGGCAGCCAATAAATGACTGCCTGTCCATAATGGGAATAAGAATAATTTGAGAGAGTTTTTGGGTATGTTTATATTATATCATAAATTTCAAAAATAAAAACACTTTTTCTACAATTTGTGATATTTTTTTTCGACAAATTAGAAAGCAAATACTGCTACACCATATGGAGGTAAACTATATGAAACGTGATATGGCATACCATCACACTCTCCTTCTACTGCCTTATATAATTTTTTTCTTTTTTCTTCTTTTCCACCAAATTCTACATACTCACTATTAAGTATAAGCTTGTAATTCTTTAATTCAGGAACTCCAACCATATAATCTTCTCTTTCCATAGGTGTAAAATTACATACAAAAAGCAGGCTATTCTTTTTATCACAAGAATATCTTATAAAGCTAAAAATACTTCTATAATTATCATCAGCATTAATCCATCTGAATCCCTCAGGATTTCTATCCAATTCATACATACATGGATAATTATTATATATTTTTAATAATGCTTTTACAAAATTATTAATATGTCTATGATTTTCTTCTGCAAGAAGATACCAATCAAGCTCACGTTTTTCACTCCATTCCCTGCATTGTGCAAAATCTTGACCCATAAATAAGAGCTTTTTACCTGGATGCCCCATCATAAAAGCATATCCAACTTTAAGATTTTTAAATTTATCTATTCCTAATCCTGGCATCTTGTTTATCATTGAACATTTTAAATGAACAACTTCATCATGGGAAAGTACAAGAATGAATTCTTCACTAGAATTATAACTCATAGCAAAATTCATTTTATTGTGATTATCTTTTCTAAAATAAGGATCAAGCTTCATATAATCAAGAAAATCATGCATCCAGCCCATATTCCATTTAAATGTAAAATTAAGTCCATCATTTTTTGCTTCTTCAGTAACTCTTGGCCAAGCTGTAGATTCTTCTGCAATCATCATAACTCCTGAATTTCTAGCTAATACTATTGTATTCAAATGTTTAAAAAATTCTATGGCTTCAAGATTTTGATTTCCACCATATTTGTTAGGTATCCATTGCCCTCCTTGTCTTCCGTAATCCAAATAGAGCATAGAAGAAACTGCATCAACTCTTAGCCCATCTATATGAAAGTGTTCAATCCAAAATAAAGCATTTGCAATTAGAAAATTTTTTATTTCGGGTTTTTCGTAATCAAATACCTTAGTTCCCCAGTCTGCATGTTCTCCTTTTTTAGGATCTTCATATTCAAAAAGACATGAGCCATCAAATTGAGCCAATCCATGTTCATCTTTAGGAAAATGTGCTGGAACCCAATCAAGAATAACTCCAATATTATTTTTATGAAGATAATTAATCATATACATAAAATCTTCTGGTGTTCCATAACGAGAAGTTGGTGCATAATACCCAGTAACCTGATATCCCCACGAACCATCAAATGGATATTCTGCAATGCCCATTAATTCAACATGTGTATACCCCATTTCTAAAATATACTCTGTCACAGCATGTGCAAATTCTCTATAATTATAAAATCCCTCATCATCTCTATTTGGATGTTTTTTCCATGAACCTATATGTACTTCATATATTGCCATTGGTGACTTTTTCATATTATTTTTTACTCTCTTATTCATCCACTTTAAATCAGTCCACTTAAAATTATCTATATCTGCTATTTTAGATGCATTTCCTGGAACAAGTTCCGAATAATTTGCATAAGGATCACATTTATATAATTCTTTTCCATCTTTACTTTTTATATAATATTTATATCTTTGTCCACACACTGCATTAGGTATAAAAGTCTCAAAAAATCCTTGTGAACCTGCAGTAATCATTTTATTACTATCTGAATTCCAATCATTAAAATCACCAATAACACTAACACTTTCTGCATTTGGTGCATATACTGCAAATCTTACCCCTTCTTGTTCATTAAATATTTCTGGATGAGCACCAAATTTTCTATAAATATCATAGTGAATACCTTTTTTAAATAATTCAATATCCCCCATATTAATTCCATTAAATTTTTTTCTATCTATTATGTTCTTTTCTCTATTTTTTCTTCCTTTTGTCAATCTCAATACCACCTTTACTTTATTCTTATAGTAATTTTAACATTTTTTACAATCATATAAAAGATTAAAAAATTTTGTTTATATTTCTGCATAATTCTATAAAATAGGTGAAATAAGTCTTATTAATGATTCCTTAATTTTTAAAGATCTGCTTCTTCTATTATGTTCTTCAAGGGTTATTTCTTTTGATACGGCTATATCATACATAACCTGCTTTTCATATTCTTCAGCAATATTATAATCATAGATTATAGCTACAACTTCAAAATTTAATTTAAAACTTCTTATATCCATATTAGCTGTTCCTATGCTTACAGCTATTCCATCAACTACAATTGATTTTGCATGAAGAAATCCATTTTTATAGTTATATACCTTAACTCCACACTGTAAAAGTTCTCCAATATATGAACTTGCTACCCAGGGCATAAAGAAATGATCAGGCTTTCCTGGAAGAATTATTCTTACATCAACTCCAGATAATGCTGATATTTTCAACGCTTCAAGTACTGGCTCATCTGGTACAAAATAAGGGGTTTCCAAATAAACATTTTTCTTTGCATTACTTATAAGCTTTATATAAGCATTTCTTATATATTCTTCTTTATGATCAGGTCCACTGGTTACTATCTGCATACCAACGCCACCTGTTTCTTCCCCTTTTTCAAATATATAATTTGCATATCTTGCTATTTTTTCTCCTGATGCATAACACCAATCCAGTAAAAAACGTTCATTTAAATCATCTACTGCATCTCCACATATTCGTATATGAGTATCACGCCAATAACCAAATGCTTCATCTCTGTTAATATATTCATCTCCAACATTAAAGCCACCAACATAACCATATTTTCCATCTATAACTACTATTTTTCTATGATTTCTATAGTTTATACGAGTATTTATATGAGGAAGAATTCCAGGAAAGAAAATGGCAAATTTTCCTCCAGCATTAATATAATCTTTTAAATTTCTTTTTATAAGTCTTCTTGACCCCATTGCATCTACAAGAAGCCTTACTTCTAGCCCTTCTTCTGCTTTTTTAGTAAGTTCATCTATTATTTTTTTTCCTAAATTATCATATCTAAAAATATAGTATTCTATGTGTATATATTTTTTTGCATTTTTTATATCTTGTATAAGATTATAAAATTTCTTCTCACCATCAATATATATCTTTACATTATTGTTTATAGTGTACTTTGACCCTGCACTATTATAGTTCATTTTTCTTAAGTCTGAAAATACCATGCTCCTATCATGATTATTGTCTTTATAGCTATAATTATCACTTAAAATTCTTCTTTTTTCTGCATCACGAACAATTTTATCTTTAAATATTTTCTGTCGGCTTAAATTCTGACCAAACATTAAATAAATAAAAAAGCCTACACCAGGAAAGAAAAGCAATATTAAGAGCCAAGCCCATGTTGTTGTAGGATTTTTTCGTTCTATAAATATTAATGATAATGAAAATATTATATTTAAAATAAAAATAATAATTCCAATCATCCATAATATGTCCATTAATATCACATCCTCTGTCAATTGTTATGTCCCATGTTAAATCCCAAACTTTTCTGGTAATACTACTATTAAATAATCATACTCATTATTATAACTATTCTATTTATTAAAATGTATACCATATTTAGTATTTTTTAAATATTGATAATTAAAACTTCTTAGTTATTTTGTTCCAATTTTAAAAGTTTTATTTTTATATCTATTCCACCACCATAACCCACAAGTTTGCCATCTGCTCCTATAACCCTATGACATGGAATTATAATAGGTATTGGGTTTTTGTTATTTGCCATTCCAACAGCACGACATGCTTTTTCATTTCCTGCCATTATAGCTATTTCTTTATAGCTTCTTGTTTCTCCATATGGAATTTTTCTTAAAGCTTCCCATACATTTTTCTGAAAAACTGTTCCTTCTATTTTTAAAGGAATATGAAATTCTTTTCTTTTTCCTGAAAAGTACTCTTTAAGTTGGCTTATTGTCTTGTTAATAACCACACTCTTATTTATATAACTATTTTCAATGACAGTTTTTCCAAAATCAATCCTAATAATATATCCCTCTTTTTCAAATATTGATAATATTCCTACAGGACTGTAATAATAAAACATATTAATCATTATTATAATCTCCATCTAATTAAAATGTAACCATACTTATTTTAACCAAATAAAAAGCTACAAGCAAATAAACCAGCATAATACTGATTCATTTGCTTGTAGAATATTAAATTATATAATTTAGCTTACTATTTTAAATTAATCCTTTTTCAACAAGAAAATCATGAGCAACCTCTTTAGCATCTCTTCCATCAATATCAACCTTACTATTTAATGAAGCCATTGTTTTTTCATCAAGTACCCCATCCATTTTTGCTAAAACAGGTTCCAATTCAGGATATTTATCAAGTATTTCCTGATCTGTAAAGTTTATTGCATAGTAAGGTGGGAAAAATTGAACATCATCCTCTAAAGTGGCAAGTCCAAGCTTGGAAAGAAGAGCATCTGTTGAAAAAGCATCAACTACCTGCACTTCATCTGCATCTATAGCCTCATAACGTATTGATGCATCAAGACCATTTACCTTTTTAAATTTATTATTAAATCTTTTTTCTAGAGATGAAAGACAATCTTCTCTTTGAACAAATTCAACTGTGCATCCAAGATCTAATTTATCTGATACTGCCATAAGATCTGATAATGTTTTTAAATTATATTTTGAAGCTGTTTCTGGCTTAACACTCATAACATAAGTATTATTGAAACCCAATGGAGCTGAAACATGAATGTTATGCTGTTCTTTCATCAACTTATTAACCTTATTATATACTGTTTCAGGATCATTTTCTATTGGTTGATGTAACATATCTGAAAGTGCTGTACCTGTATATTCTACAAACATATCTATACTATGATTTCTTAATGCATCAAAACAAAAACTTCCACCATTTAAATTAAACTTTTGTTCTACTTTTATATCAGTATTACTTTCTATTAACTCTGAATACATATATCCTAAAATTACTGCTTCTGTAAAATTGCTTGATCCAACAACTACCTTCTTTTCACTGTTTTGTGCCAGTGCTGTTCCAATACTAGATACTGCTGGAATGAAAACTAATAAAGCACACAATGTAAATACAACAGTTCTCTCCATCTTTTTATAACTCTTGGAAACATTTTTTATTTTTTCAGCAGGCTTTAATCCTTCTGAAGTAATAGCATGTTCCAATCTTGCTAAAATAAAATCAATAATAAGTGCAAGAAGTGATGCTGGAATAGCCCCAAGAAGTACTAATGCTGGATTTCTTGAATTTAATCCTAAGTTAATAAACCACCCAAGTCCACCAGCACCTGCAAATGCAGCTATTGTCATTGTTCCTACTGCTGCAACTGCTGATATTCTTATTCCTGCCATGATAAACGGCATTGCTATAGGCATTTCAATCTTTAATAATCTTTGTCCTTTACTTAGCCCTAATCCCCTTGCAACTTCAATTGTCTTAGGATCAATACTAGTGATTCCTGTATATGTATTTTTTATTATTGGCAGCAGTGCATATATTATTACCATTAATATTGCTGGCTTTGCTCCTATTCCCACAAATGGAACAGCAAAAGCTAACAATGCAATACATGGGATTGACTGCATTATATTTGCAATTCCAATCACAACCTGAGAAGCAATTTTGTTTCTTGTAATCAAAATTGCTACTGGAATCCCAATAAGAAGTGAAATAAAAACTGCTATTGTTGTCATATTTAGATGTTGAACAAATAACTGTAATAGTTCAGCTTTTTTGTCCATAAATAAATTCATAAAATTAAGCAATTATCTCACTCCTTTCCTTACTCATTACTTTATCTCCTGTAAATTGCTTACTTAAAGAAGCTAAAAGTGCTCCTTTAGTTAAATACCCCTCTACAATACCTTCTCTATTTAATACTGGTATAATTCCAGAAATACCATAATCAAAAGTGGTTATTATTTTTTTCAAACTTGTATCTGTTAATGCAGATATATAATTATTAGAAATATATTTTTCTATTGTGTCTCTATAAGATTCTTTATCAATTATATCCTCAAGATATAAAACGCCTAAAAGTTTTCCCTGTTCTGTTACTAGTATGCTTTCAATGTTATTATTTCTCATAATCTGAATAGCTTGTACTACAGTTCTGTCTTTAGTTATTTCGTATGGTTTTTTAAGCATAATATCAGAAGCCTTAACAAATTCAGGATTACTCCACAATTTATTCTTTCCTATAAATTGTTCAATATAATCATTTGCTGGATGTTTCAAAATATTTTCTGGTGTATCACACTGCATTACTTGACCACTTTGAATAATGCATATTCTATCTGCAAGTTTTATTGCTTCATCCATATCATGGGTAACAAATATTATTGTCTTATGAAATTTTTTTTGAAGTCTGAATACTTCATCCTGCAATTCATTTCTTGTTACAGGATCTAATGCTGAAAATGGCTCATCCATTAAAATTATCTCAGGGTCAGGTGCAAATGCTCTTGCAACACCTACTCTCTGCTTTTGTCCTCCACTTAATTGTGATGGATATAAATTCCTATATGATTCAGGATTAAGATTAACCATATTAAGCATTTCATCAACCCTGCTTTTAATTTTATCTTCCTTTTCTCCAGTAATTTTTAATGTAAGTGCTATATTATCATATATAGTTAAATGAGGAAACAATCCGCCTTCCTGAACAACATACCCTATTTTTTTAGGAAGATCTGATGATTTTATACTGTCAACAGACTGTCCATTAATTTCAATTTCACCCTTATCAATTTTATTTAATTTATTTATACTTTTTAATAATGTTGTTTTTCCACATCCACTTGAGCCTATAACAACAAAAAATTCTCCAGTTTCTATCTCCATATTTATATTATTAAGTACATTTTTGTTTTTAAAGGATTTATATACATTTTTTAATGTAATCATAATTTTCATTCCTCTCAACAATAATATTGCTACATTTCGCAATTTTAGAAAGTTCATTTTTTGAACATTTTTATAGTATCAGTGTTCATTGTTCATTGCAATATGTTCACAAAAAAATACTAAAAATTTGATTACTTTCATTAAATTATTTATAATATAATTAATAACTTTTAAACTGTAAAGGAGTTAATTTATGGAGTTAGAAACAAGAATTCTTGATATTAACATTGATAAAGTACGTAATATACTATTGTCTAATAATGCTATAAAAGTAAAAAGTGAAGATCAGATTAATGATATTTATGATTTTGCAGATGGACGGCTTTTATCTGCAAAAGGATATGCAAGAATAAGAACTGTCAATGATAAAATTAATAATAAAATAATTTACTTTATGACTACAAAAAAAATGATTTCTCAAGATAAGTTTAAAGTCATGGAAGAAAACGAAATAACATTTGAAAATAAAGAAATGGGAGAAAATATTTTTAAATCTCTTGGACTTATATTAAAAGAAAGTAATAAAAAATATAGAGAGAGCTATAAAATTTTTGACTCATTAGTTGAAATCGACATAAATGACAAAGATTTCTGCCCTTTTCCTTACATAGAAATTGAAACAGATTCCGAAAAAACTTTAGAAAAAATAGTTAAATTATTAGGATATACAATGGAAGATACTACTTCTGATACTATATATGATATCCTTTCAAAACGAGGAATAACACCCAATTCTCCAAAAGGAATTTAATAACTATATGTTGCGTAAAAATCTAATTTTAGTAACAACTTAACATATGTATCAATTCAATGAAAAAACTAAACTGTTACTACAAAATAATTTGAGCAATATAAAAATACATTGATTTATTATCAAATTTATTATATAATTATTCATAAATTGTATAATAGTGTTGATTAGAAGTAGTAGCAATAATTTATGTAACTTAAAGAGAATCATTGGCTGCTGAAAAATGATGTTACAATATTGTGAACTTGTCTATGAGCTTGCCTGAAAAACAGGCACGGGGAATCCCGTTATAGTACAAAGTGAGAAAATATTTTTATTTTCTAATAAGAGTGGTACCACGGAAATTCTGCTTTCGTCTCTTAAATATTAAGAGATGAAAGCTTTTTTATTACAATTTTATTGAACAATAAGCAATTACAAATTGTATACATTACTACATATGGAGGTTTAATAATGGGAAACTATAGTACTAAAATCGATGAAAAATGGCAGAAAACTTGGGAAGAAAATGATACTTACAAATTTGATAATTCAAAACTAGATAAGAAACTTTATACTCTTGAAATGTTCTCTTATCCATCAGGTGCACAGTTACATGCAGGACACTGGTTTAACTACGGTCCTACAGATACATGGGCAAGACTTAAAAGAATGCAGGGATACAACGTATTTCAACCAATGGGATTTGATGCTTTCGGTCTTCCAGCTGAAAACTATGCAATCAAAACCGGCATACATCCCAAAGACTCAACGCTAAAAAATATAACTACAATGGAAAAACAATTAAAAGCTATGGGTGCAATGTTCAACTGGGAAAATGAAGTTATAACTTGTATGCCAGACTATTACAAATGGACTCAATGGCTATTTCTTCAATTGTATAAAAAGGGCTTAGCTTATAGAAAAAAAGCTCCTGTTAACTGGTGTCCATCATGTAACACAGTTTTAGCAAACGAACAGGTTGTTGAAGGTGAATGTGAAAGATGTGGAAGCATAATTCAGAAGAAAGATCTTACTCAATGGTTCTTCAAAATAACTGACTATGCTGATGAATTAGTAGATAAATTAGATAGTCTTGACTGGCCAGAAAAAACTAAAGCAATGCAAAAACATTGGATTGGAAGATCTTATGGTGCACAAGTAACATTTAAA
The DNA here is from genome assembly GCA_964588775.1 of uncultured Clostridium sp. GTDB lineage: Bacteria > Bacillota > Clostridia > Clostridiales > Clostridiaceae > Clostridium. Next base: position 2,133 of record CAZPRO010000060.1, on the reverse strand, counting down.
GTTAAAGACAGTGATTTAAAATTTGATGTATTTACAACAAGAGTTGATACATTAAATGGTGTTACTTATGTTGTTTTAGCACCAGAAAACAAAATAGTTGATGAATTAACTACTCCAGAAAATAAAGATGCAGTAGAAAAATACAAAGAAGAAGCTGCTAAGCAGACCGATATTGAAAGACAGTCTTCATCAAAAGAAAAATCAGGAGTATTTACTGGTTCATACGCCATAAATCCTCTTAATGGTAAAGTAGTTCCAATATGGATTTCAGATTATGTATTAGCTACTTATGGTACTGGATGTGTTATGGCTGTTCCAGCACATGATGAAAGAGATTTTGCCTTTGCTTCAAAATTCAATCTTCCAATAGAAAGAGTTATAACTGATAAGTTAGGTAATGAACCAGAACTTCCATTCTGTGAACATGGTTATGTTGTTAATTCAGGCAAATATGACGGATTAAGCACAGATGAAGCTAAAAAAGCAATTGTAAAAGACTTAGAAAAACAAAACTTAGGTCAAATGAAAATAAACTTTAGGTTAAGGGACTGGCTTGTATCAAGACAAAGATACTGGGGTGCTCCAATCCCAGTTATCTATTGTGATGATTGTGGAATCGTGCCAGTACCAGAAAAAGATCTTCCTGTTGAACTTCCATACAATGTTGAATTCACACCAGATGGTAAATCACCACTTAGTAAATGTGAAGAATTCATAAATACAACATGTCCTTGTTGTGGAAAGTCTGCAAAAAGAGAAGCTGATACATTAGACACTTTCGTATGTTCTTCATGGTATTACTTAAGATATCCTGATAACAAAAATGCAGATGCACCTTTTGATCCAGAAATAATCAATAAGATGCTTCCAGTTGATAAATATGTTGGTGGACCAGAACATGCTTGTATGCATTTATTATATGCAAGATTTATAACAAAAGCTTTAAGAGACATGGGATACTTAAAATTTGATGAACCATTCTTAAGCTTAACTCATCAAGGATTAATTTTAGGACCAGATGGATTAAAGATGAGTAAATCAAAGGGTAATACAATCTCTCCTGATGACTGTATTGCACAATATGGTGCTGATGTGTTCAGAATGTACCTAATGTTTGGTTTTGCATACACTGAAGGTGGTGCTTGGAGTGATGATGGAATCAAATCTGTTAGTAAATTTGTAGACAGAATCGAAAGGACTTTAGAAATGTGTCGTGAAGTTATAACTTCAACTGAAAACACAAAAGATACTCTAGATGCTGCTGAAAAGGAATTAAACTTCTGGAAACATACTGCAATCAAAGGTGTAACTGATGATGGAAATAAAATGCAGTTCAATACAGCAATTGCAAGACTTATGGAATTTACTAATGCAATAAACAAATATCTTTTAGAAAAAGTAAAAAATCCAGCTTTCTTAAGAGAAACTATTTGTGATTTCTTAAAATTACTAGCACCATTTGCACCTCACTTTTCTGAAGAAGAATGGAGCAAGTTAGGATTTAATACAACTATCTTCAATGAAAGATTACCAGAATTTGATTCATCAGCTTTAGTAAAAGATGAAGTTGAAATAGCTGTCCAAATTAATGGCAAAATTAAGGCTAAAATAATGGTAGCATCAAACCTTGATGATGAAGGAATAAAATCTGCTGCTTTAGATAATGAAAATATAAAAGCTAATACTGACGGCAAAAACATTGTAAAAGTTATTGTTATAAAAGGCAGACTTGTTAATATAGTTGTAAAATAAAATTCAACTAATGAAAATAGAGCTGTAGTACAAAAATTAAATGGTACTATATCTAGTATTGAAATTTTTTAACAACACTAAATATACCAGTTATAATTTTTAATGCTACAGCTCCATTTTCTATTATAAATTTTAAATTAAAATTCTCTAATTGAATCTAAATTTTATATATTTTTTAATAATAAAACACTATCTATACTAATGTTTCTTCATGAACATCTTTCATTGTTAATGATATTCTTTTTCTCTTTTCATCAACTTCAAGTATTGCTACTTTAACTATATCTCCTACCTTTACAATATCTAAAGGATGATTAACAAATCTATCTGCCATCTGACTCTTATGAACAAGACCATCCTGATGAACTCCTATATCTATGA
>CAZPRO010000059.1:0-12875 GCA_964588775.1 uncultured Clostridium sp. | reverse complement strand
TTTAACTAACGCTCCAAATATTTTATTAACAAACCTATATTATCACAAGGATAAATAATAATCAAGAACATTATTAATTTACTTTTTATTAAATATTTATAGGTATATGTCTGAGAATTCTATTTCAAAAGTCTCTACTTTTCTGTTACTGATTTCTTTATTATGAATATTTTCTTTTACTTTCCTTATAGGAAGCTTGATTATAAATTCTGAGCCCTTATTTTCTTCACTTATTAAACCTATAGTTCCTCCATGAGCCTTTGTTAAATTCTTTACTAATTCAAGACCTATACCACTTCCTTCATATTCATTACTTTTAGTTTTTGATGACTGAATGTATCTATTAAAAATGTTCTTCTGCTCACTTTTAGGAATTCCTATTCCTTTATCTTTAATAGATATTGTAATAATATCTCTATTTCTTAATGTGTTTACATAAATAGTGCTGTTATCTTTTGAAAATTTTATTGCGTTGGATAGTAAATTAGTAATTATTCTATCTATACAATATGTATCTACAGCCATTATACATTCTTCTACATTTGTATCAAATACAAGAGATACTTTTTTATTTTTTGCATACTTATCAATAAGCTCTATATTTCCTTCAATTAAATTAATAATATCTACATTTTCTAAATTTAAATTATAGTAATTATTACTAAGTTTAGTTGTATCAATCAAATTGTTTATCAATTTTAACATTTTATAACAGTTTCTTTTTATTATACTTATATTATTGTTTTCACTTTGACCATAATAACATTGAATTGCACTTAAAATTACATTTAATGGTGTTCTTAAATCATGAGTTATATTTAAAAGAAATTTTTCTTCATTTCTTTTTTCTTCTTCTAGTTCTAGTATTTTATTTATTAATTCTTCTTTGCTCATATCTATTAATTTTAATTTTTTCTTAGAATCTAGATATTTTAACATACTATCACTGTTATTCCTTTCACTCAAAAATCTCCCTTAATACATCATACCATTTTTTACCATCAAAAGTCAATTCATATTATTAATGTTTAATTTTTCATTTTGTTGTCAATAATATAAAATATTTTATTACTGGAGGATAATGAACAACATGAAATTTTTTAATATACAGAAATTACATAATATAAACAAAAAAATCATTATATGTATCTGTTTATTTATATTTATTATAATAAGTTTATTCTATAATTATTATAACTATAAAGCACTTATTGCTAATTTCAAAAATCATTTTAACAACTACAATTTTTCTTATGCAAATAACTTGTTATTATATAATCAAAATTATAATCCATTCAAATTATTGTTTATGAAAAAGGATTTAACATTATTTTTTAACAACAAGCTTAATAATATTTCCCAAGAAATAAACAACAAATCAATAGCCAATGATGAGGCTCTTGTTTATTTAAAGGAAATAAATAAATTCAATCTTATTCCTTCTTCATCTATTAAGAATATTTATGTATCCATTGATTCTATTAAAGATTCTTCTTATTCATATTCACAAGGAATAACTCTTTATAATGACAATAATTATAAATCTGCATTAAACTGTTTTTCAAATGTAAATCCTTTAGATATTAATTATGAAAATGCCTTGATGTATAATTCCATATGCATGGATAAATTAAAGACTTCTACCATAAACAGCTGTGAAAATCTTATAAAACATGATTATTATACAAAAGCTATAAATCTTCTTTCCGATAATGATTATCTTTTTACAAAAGATGATTTACAAAAACGTATTAATGACATAAAACAAAAGCGGCAGAATTATTTAAATGAAATATCTTCTACTGCTGAAGCTTCTTCACAAGCTTTTTCTACTTCAATAATGCCATCTAATATAAATTCACTTAATATTACAAGCAATACTGATTATTTAATTACTGTAAATTTATCAAATCAAAAAACTTATGTTTATAAAAACAATAACTCTCAATGGCAACTTTCAAAAACCTTTCCTTGCTCTACAGGTATAGCATCTGAAGCAACACCTTGTGGTTCTTTTACAACAAAAGAACAAGGAGAATGGTTCTTCTCTGAAAAATACAATCAAGGTGGAAAATACTGGACCCAGATAACAGGAGATATTCTATTTCATTCTCTTCCATTTTCTAAAGATAAAAAAACAATTTTGGATCATACCCTTAATACTCCTTCATCTCATGGCTGTATAAGACTAAAAGTAGAAGATGCTCAATGGATTTATAATAATATTCCAAGGGACAGTAAAGTTATTATAAATAATTAGAAGGAGCTGTCGCATTAAACATTATAGCCACTATATCTAGCATTATTATAAAATTACAATACTAGATATACTATAATTTAACCTTTATGCGACAGCCCCTTTTAATTATTTTATTTCAATTTCTTTATCTAAATAAAATGAATATAAATATTTTTCATCAACCTTTTTCTTTATAAGTTTATATATTGAATCTGAATAATACTGTAGCTGCTTAGAATATTTATCTACTAACTCATTTTCATCTCTTTCTACATAATCAGTCTTATAGTCTAGTAAAATCACCTTATCTTTGTATATAAAAAAGCAGTCAATTATTCCTTGTACTCTTATTTTTTCTTCAGCATAAGCCTCATGTCTAAATAAATTACTAACCTTTGAGCAAGGTATTCTTGTGTAAAAAGGCATTTCTCTGTATACATTCTGCTCATTAAATTTGAAAGATTCTAGCAATAATTTTCCTAACCTGCTAATAAAAAAATTATATATTTTTTGAGTATTCACTACTTTAGCTTCTACTGAAGATAATAATTCATTATTCACCATTTCTTTTATCTGACAATCAATTTCTTGTTTTGTTTCAACTCTATTTAAATCAATATTTTTCATAACCAAATGTACAATTGTACCTCTCTGTGAGCCACTTAATCCATTGGTTTCTTTTAAAAATTCTGGCACACATGATGACTTTTCTTTAAACATATCATATGTATCATTATATTCTTTATTATTTTGCGTTTTTAATTCAGAAACTGATATATTACTCTTTAAAGTTGTGGAATAATAATATTTATACTTGTAACTTAATATACTATCTATTTTTTCATAAACTTTATTATTTATTTTATTACAAAAACTAAAATTTTCTTTATGTTCTTGATTTTCTTCTTTTTTCTCTTCAATTAATATATTTTTATTTAATATATTTATTTTCCACTTAGAATCATAGTCTTTTAAATGTTCACAACTAAAACCATATTTATTTAGCATTTCACTACTAGCATTATGTTTACACATAGCCATGCCAATCCAGTCTATATATGATTTTGCCTTAAGGGTCTGAGAAGATATTATTTTGTTATTATCTAATATAGATGCATTGTACCACTTTTCTAAGGATTTCTCCAAATTATTTACACAGCCTATCATATACAGTTTTTCTTTTGCTCTTGTAAGAGCAACATATAAAATTCTCATTTCTTCTGACAATGTTTCAAATTTTATTTTTTTCTTTATAGCTTCTTTTGCAATAGTTGTTATACTTAACCTTTTATCAATATTAACATACTGTGGACCAAATCCTAATTCCTGATGATACAATAAGTTTTTATTTAAGTCCATAAGATTGAATTGTTTTCCCATACCACATAAAAATACAACTGGAAATTCTAAGCCTTTGCTTTTATGAATACTCATAATTCTTATTACATCTTCATTTTCTCCTAATATCTTAGCACTGCCAATGTCTCCTGATGATTTTATGAGTTTATTTATGAAATTTATAAAATTAAATAACCCCTTAAAACTGGTTTCTTCAAATTGCTTTGCTTTTTGAAATAATACTTTTAAATTTGCTTGTCTTAACATACCATTAGGCATTGAACCAACAAATCCATAATATGCTGTATCCATATACAAATACCATATAAATTCATCTATAGGCATATATATAGCTTTTCTTCTCCAATTATTTAATCTTTCTACAAAATCTTTACATTTGGTTTTTAATTGCTCATTTTCTTCAGAATTACATACTGAAATAATATTTTCATATATATATTTTTCTTTATCTATTAATCTTAAATCCACTAATTCTTCTGCTGTAAATCCTGTTATTGGTGACTTTAATATAGCTATAAGTGGTATATCCTGCATAGGATTATCTATTATTTTTAGCAGAGACATTATTGTTCTAATTTCTATTGACTGAAAATATCCTGTACCTGTATCTGCATATACAGGTATATCCTCTTCTCCAAGTTTTTGTACCAGTGTATCTGCAACATTCTTAGTCGCTCTAAATAGAATTACAATATCTCTGTACTGTACTGGTCTATACTCACCAATCTGCTTATCTAAAACCTTAAATTTTCCTTCTCTGCTTAAATTCATAAGATTTTTTATTTCTTTTACTACAACCTTAGCTTCTAAATCAATATTCTCATTATCTATTTCTTCATCTATATCTTCACTTTCTAATGCCTGGTTAGATTTATCAATAATATTAATTTCAATTGGACCACCCATTATCATATCCTTACTATCTGATATTTTATAATCAGCACCCAAATTTAAAAATTCATCTTTATCATAATCAAGTTCCCCAACATCCCTTGACATAAGCATTTTAAATATATAATTTACACCATCAATAATTTCTTTTCGGCTTCTAAAATTTTTATATAAAGTTATCTTTTTGTTTTTGCTGCTGTCATACTCTTTGTCCTTAATGTCTTTATACTTGTTATATTTATCCATAAATAATTCTGGTTCTGCCTGCCTAAACCTGTATATACTCTGCTTAACATCACCAACCATAAATACATTAGGATTATCCAGATACTTTCTTGAAATCAAATCAATTATTGTTTCTTGTATATTATTAGAATCCTGATACTCATCTACTAATACTTCATTAAAATATTCTCTAAAATTTTTTGCTATTTGTGATGGTATAATATTACCTTTTTCATCTTTATCAATAAGGATATTTAAACAAAAATGTTCCAAGTCATTAAAATCAAGTATATTCTTTTCTCTCTTTTTCTTTGCAAAACGTTCTGAAAATTCTACCACTATTTCTGCCAATGTTTTAATGTATGGATATGTCTTTTTTATATTGTTATACATATCCTGTGGTGTAGAAATAAAAACATCTTCATTTAACTTAGCCAATCCTTTTTTTATATCATCTCTTATCTTCTTTACGCTTACTTGAATATGTTCATCAGAAACATTATCTTTCTTTATGGCTTTTAGTCTTGGAAATTTTATTTCTGAAATTTGTTTATATAAATAATCTAATCCTGTATTAGCTCCTCTAAGTATTCCTTCTAATAATTCTTTTTCATATAAAAAATTATCTAAATAAGGTTCAAATCCATCTGTGCTCCTTATCATATCTATTGCCTTATCATATGTTTTGATATAGCCATTAACTTCTATGGCTATACTCTCTTTTAAAATTTCTGCCCATTTACTAGTGTCTAATTCTTCAATACTGTTTAGATTAAATGCTTCTGCACTATCTTTAAGCCATTGCTCAGGCCATGGTCCAGACATTACAAAATTATATAAATTTATTATTAATTCTTTTAAATTGTCATCATTTTTATAACTATTAAATATTTCTACCAAATCAATAAAATCTCTATTATCTTCATCATATTTTTCTTCAAATAATTCTTCCATAACTTCGGCTTTTAATAATATTCCTTCTGTCTGGTCACCAATTCTAAATGATGGATCCAAATCTATTTTGTGATAATTATTTTTTATAACATCAAGACAGAAAGAATGCATTGTGGTTATATTTGCCCTATTTAACAGTGTAAGCTGCCTTTGAAGATTTTTTGAATCAGGTGTTTTATCTAATTCTCTAGATATGGCAACTGCAATTCTTTCCCTCATCTCTGCAGCTGCTGCATTAGTAAATGTGACTACTAATAATCTATCAATATCAACAGGATTTTCTTTATTAGTTATCATTTTTATTATTCTCTCTACCAATACAGCTGTTTTTCCTGAACCAGCAGCTGCTGCAACCAATAGATTACACTGTCTTGTATTAATAGCTTTGAACTGTTCTTCAGTCCATTTTGTTTCTCCCATAATTATTTCTCCTCATCTCCACTGCTTAACATTTCATTTTTTATTTTTTCCATAATATTGTCCTGAGATTTTTTTAATATTACCTTATACTTATTATCCTTTAATTTAGTATCAAATTGACAAATTGATGAATAATCACAATATTCACAGAACGGAGTTTTATTGTTATTGGACGGCTCAATCTTTATTTCTCCACTAAGCATTTCTTCACATGTTTCTTTCATTTTTTTATTCACATATTCCCTTAATAAATTAAACTCTTCTTCTGTAACTACACTACTGTTTGCTGTAAAATCTCCATTCTGCTTAAATGCTGCAGGTATAACAAGAGAATATCCTTCTATGTCCTTATCCATAGCTTTAATAACCTTAGCATCTTTAAGAAGCAGACCCTTCAATTTTAATGTATCCATAACTTTTGTCTCAACTTCTTCAGTTGTTAATTCCTTATTGCTTTTTATTATTGGATCATCAACCCTAAAATACAATATAGCTCCAGGTTTAGCTTGAGTTTTTAATATATACTTAGAATTTTTTATTAATGCATCTAAATATACTAATAATTGAATTTGTAATCCATAATAAACTTCATTTAAATCAAACTTTTTAGCTCCTGTCTTATAATCAACAATTCTTATATATGTATTTTCATCTAAATCCAATTTGTCTATTCTATCTATTTTTCCTTGAAGATAGATTTTTTCATCAGAATCTAATTTTAATGTTAATGCTTCACCATCCCTATAATTTCCAAAATTGAATTCTGTTTTAAATACTTCAAACAATCCCTTTTGCATTTGTTCAGATATAATTGATACAGATTTAGAAAGAACTCTTTTAAATCTAGTTGCTAAATACTTATATTTTTTATTACTATTCAATATTGAATTTTCATCTTCTTCAAGCTTTTTATCAATTATTTCAGTTACAAGTTCTTTACATCTTTTATTGTCAAGCTGAGACCATAAAATGCCTTCCTCCTTTACCTTTTTAGTAAATAAATCTAATATTTCATGGATAAATGTTCCCATATCAGGAGGTGTAAATTCATATATTTTTCTATTTTTAGCTTTTAATCCATACATTATAAAATAAGAAAAAGGACATGATGCGTACTGCTCAAGCCTTGAAACACTAAACATAAGCTTGTTATTACCATTTTTATAAAGTTCTATTAACTTATTTCTTGCCACTTTATTATTCAAATTTGAATAGTTTAATCCCTTAAATATATTATCTATTTTTTTCCTATATTCTTCTTTATTCAAAAACCATTTATAGACCTCATTCCAATAATTCTCAATTTTTTCATTATCATAATCTTTTCTCATTGCTAATATTAATTCATTAAATGCAGGAGTTGGAGAAACTATATTTTTTAATAGGTTTTCATTAACATTTAGAAAACTTAACTCTTTTAACTTAGGAAAAATTTTTTTTATCTTTGAAATTATAATTGAAGGTCTTAATGATTTTCCTTCAAAATCTGCAATTGGATAAGACAGCATTAAATACTGTGACGGAATAGTTAATGCTGTATAAATCAAAAATTCCTCTTCAAATGCCTTTTCTCTTGTAGTAGATGCTAAATTTACTCCAATGTTTTTTAAAAGCATTCTTTCCCTATCTGATATTATTCCTTCATCTTTATTTACTGAAGGAAATACACCATCATTTATTCCAACAACATATAATGCCTTTACATTGATTCCTTTAATTCTTGAAACATCACCTATATTAACTTGATCCAATGATACTGGCACAATGCCTATCTCTTCTTTTTCAAATCCTGAATCCAATATTCTAAAAAATTCATAAGGTTCCAATACTTCATGTCCAAGTACATTTACAGCCTGATCTAAGGTATCTATCACAATACTTTCTACCTGTTCATACTCTCTTACTTTGCTTTCTAAACCCTTTTGCTCAAAAAGTTCAATCCATTGGTCTATTTTACTAAAAATATTTAATTCAATAAGAAATTCATAAATTGCTGTGCATATTTCTTTTACAGTATGCTTACCTTTTATTTTATTATGAAAATTTATTAAAGGTTCTCTAATGCAATCAATTATATCTCCAATTAGTGCAGCATTTTCTGAATCCTTAGATTTAAAGGCTGCATCTGATAATATATCATTATTTAACCATCTATGTCCTTTAAATCCACTTTCCAAAATAAAATTCTCCAGTAAATCTACATATTCATTTTTTATTTGTATTAATCCACTTTTAAGATATTTAAATACACTTTCATAAGACCAGTTTTTCAGCAATATCTCAAATGCTGCTGTAATAATAATTATTAATGGATTATTTTTTAATTTTAATTTCTTATCTATAAAATAAGGTATGTTATACTCATCAAAAATTACTGATATTATTTTTTCATAATCATTAATGTTTCTACATACAACAGCAATATCCTTAAATCTGTATTCTTTATCCCGAATTAAATTAATTATACTTTTTGCTGTATTTTCAATTTCATCATATACGTTGTTGGCCTTATATAAAGTTATATATTCATTGTTGTGTAAAAATTCATTAAATTTATATTGTGCAAAATTAAATTCCAAATGTGCTAATTCATTATTATTAAATATTCTAAATCTATTTGGTATATTTGTTTTACTGTTTAAATTTACTGGCGGTTCATATGCAATATTATTTTTCTCCATAATTTTTAATATATTATTTTCAGTATTGTATATTGGTAAAAATACATCAGTGTCTTGCCCATTACCATCTATTAATGAATTCATAGTCAAAGTAATGTTTACTCTTTCACATCTTTTAGCTAAAACCTTTATTATGCTTAACTGCTGTGGTGTAAAAGTAGTAAATTCATCTATCCAAACTTCATACCCTGAATAACAGTTACATTTTTCAAGCCTTTCACATAATATTTCAATTTCATCCTCAACATCAATATAGCTTTCATGCATTTTTTTTTCAAAGGCTTCAAATATAACTGCTATTTCTTGAAGCTTTTGTACCAATTCATGGTCTTCTATCTTTTCTCTTAAATTTTTAATTATTTCTATGTCCACATCATATTTCTTCAGTTCAGTTATTATTTCTGATACTATATCATTAAATCCCTGCTCTCTGGAAATCCTCTTAAAATATTCTAATGAATCCATATTATCATTTAAAATTTTATGAATAAACATTCTCTTTCCAGATTCATTTATTATGTTCTTGGTTCTTCCACCATATGATTCAAATACATTTCTTGCCATTTTTCTAAAGCTTAATACTTCTACATTAAGAAAAGCTGATTCTCCAATGTAATCCAATATTTTATTTTCAGTATTAAACATATATTGTTCAGGTACTAACAATATCATTTTCTTTAAATCTTTTAAGCCTTGTTTTATCTCATTTATACAATATGTTGTTTTACCTGTACCTGCTGTCCCAAATATAAATCTAATGCCCATATTGATACCTCTCTGAATTTATTAATATTAATATATCCATTATATTACATTTATATTTATTCTACTATATTTCTGTAATATAAAAAGACATCTAACAAATTGTTAGATGTCTTTTGGCGGAGAATCCGGGATTTGAACCCGGGCGCCAGTTGCCCGACCTACGCCCTTAGCAGGGGCGCCTCTTCAGCCACTTGAGTAATTCTCCATATGCCCTACTTTATATATTAATTTTATATAAATGGCGGAAAGATAGGGATTCGAACCCTAGGTACGCTCACACGCACGCCGGTTTTCAAGACCGGTGCCTTAAACCAACTCGACCATCTTTCCACATCTCACGACAAAAATAATTATATCAAGAGTTTAAAATTCTGTCAACTATTTTTTTGTTTTTTGCAATAATTTATATATTAACTTTAAATGCTCAGAGCTAAACTTACATATATTTTTAAACATTATCCATCTATTAGATTGAAACATAATATTTAAATCTGTAGCAATTACTATATGTATACTATATTGCCATAAAGATTTAATAATCAAATATTAAAATGTTTCTAATTTTGAGTAAAAAAATGGCGGAAAGATAGGGATTCGAACCCTAGGTACGCTCACACGCACGCCGGTTTTCAAGACCGGTGCCTTAAACCAACTCGACCATCTTTCCACATCTCACGACAAAAATAATTATATCAATTCTTTTATATTGTGTCAACAAGTTTTTATAAAAAACAAATAAGGCTATTGCATAAAGATTAAATTATATAATATGCAATAGCCCAACTCAATAAACAATACAAAATATTGTAATTGTAGTTTCCTTGCCTCATCTGTTTGAGTATTAGTCCAAATTTTTTGTACATATTATATCTATACCTGTATTCATAATATTTTTACAAATTATATCTCCAATATGAGTTGGAGTACTTACATATATTCTACTTAATACTTTAGAAAATTCAACCCATAAATCTTTTTCTATAGGCTCCATACTTTTTACTGAAACAACTTTATATTTATCACTTCCTTTTACTCTTACTAAACTAGTAAAAATGTCCTTACTCATCTTATTTCCTTTCACCTAAAATCAAAATTTTAAATTTCATTAAATTCTTTAATTCTTCCAGTCAATACTTTTGACTGAGCTGAATTATCTACTATTTTTAATGGATTTACATTCATTTCCTTAGCTAAAATTTTCATTATCTTTATATTACAATTAGAACCATTGCACTTCCCAATTCCTATTCCAGTTCTTCTTTTAATACCTTCTATCGTACGTGCACCTAATGGTCTTCTTATACAATCTATAATTTCCCCTTCAGAAACATTATTACATGAACAAATAATATTACCATATCTGCTGTCTAATTCTATTATTTCATTTCTCTCATGATCGGTCATTTTTCTAAAAGAATAAACTTCTCTCTTTTTATCAATATAATCTTTTTTCAATGCTACATTCATATTCTTTGTAATTGTATTTTCTATAATGTTAGCTATAGCTGGTGCTATTGTTATCTTTCCATAATGACTTCCTGTTACCCTAATATAACCATCATCAATATCACTATCATCTATAAACATATTATCTTTACTATATTCTTCATTAAAAATATTTGTTATAAGGTCATTTTCTACATTCTGAACTGATTTAGCTAAAGTAGATATATCATCTAGCTTAAGTTGTTCATATTGTTTTATTCCAATTAGACATCCTCTGGATTCTAAAGGTATATTAATTACGAAACTATTATCTATAAAATTATTAATAACAACTGTATTAACCTTATTATCAATTTCTTCACTACATAGTAAATACGTCATCTTTTTATTCTTAACCTTGTTCTTCCATTCTTCTTCCCTATCTGAAAATATCTGTTCAGGAATTGTGTTAACAACAAACTTACATGTAAACTTATTTTTATTAGTGTTAATCTTAAATCCATTAGAAATTCTTTTTATGTCCAATACCATTTCTTCAAATCTAAAGGATACACCATTATCAGCTGCTATTTCTGCATATGATGTAGCTAAATCATATGGAGGTATTACTGCAATATTAGGAGAATACAATGCCTTTTTAATTCCTTTTCTTAGATTTGGCTCCAACTGATAAATTTCTTTCTCCCCAATTATTTCTATATCTTTTATTCCTCTTGCTAATGCTGCTTCATACATTTTATCTATATGGTTATTGGAAAACTCTTCATTTCCCACCTGCAATGCTCCAACCTTATTGTATGGTATCAAAAATTTATTACACTGCTCACTTATTAATTTTTGTCCCAAATTTTCCAAATTGGCCATAATATTGTCGGATGCTTCTGAACCATCGTATATAACTGCCGTATTCACAAAATATATATCATTAGCTATATCATAATCCTTCTCTATAAGTGCTATATTTATATTATATTTGGATAATTCATATGCCACAGCACATCCTACTATTCCGCCACCTAAAATTAAAACATCATAATCCATATTTACTCCTAATCTGAAATAATAAAATTTCGTTCTTTCAATTCTGAAATTATCAATTCAATATTTTTATCATTATCTGCTGAAATTGTATGTAAATGTACACCATTAGTTAAAACTGATAATAATTTTGCCTTTTGAGAAATACATCTATTAAAGAATTTTTCCAATTCATTTTGGTTAGTAACCATCAACATACCTTTTATTTCACCATATAAAGGATGTTCTACAATGACATCTTCTACTATTCCACCATATTTAATTATTATAGACATTTCATGAAACATTTGATCTTCCGTATGATTAACAGCAATTATTTTTTTCACTCTTCCACTAGTTTTATTAATTAAATATCCATCTGGAGTAGCAATTATATTGTTTCCTTGTGCTCTCAAAATTGCAATATCTTTAACTATTACCTGTCTTGTAACTTTATATTTTTCTGCAATTTCACTTCCCTTAATAGGCCTATTATCATTGGTTAATAATTCAATTATTTTTTTCCGTCTTTCTGTAGAACTCATTAATTCCGCTACTGAAAATTTATAAAAACCATAATTTCTGGTTTTACAGTAACTGCCTCCTTTCTTATTTATTAAATGTTTATTGGAAACTTTTCACTATAACCTAAGTTTTTTTATTTTCAAATCATCATCAGATAGAAAAATACCACTGTTTTTATAATTTTTCTTTTCTCTGCCTAGCAAAATATAATATGCTCTAATTACTATTTATATTTCTCTGCATTTATATTATAATATATAGTTATATAAAAAAAAAGTTATGAATAATTCATAACTTTAATGGTGGAGATAAAGAGATTCGAACTCTTGACCCCCTGCGTGCAAGGCAGGTGC
>CAZPRO010000058.1:0-12879 GCA_964588775.1 uncultured Clostridium sp. | reverse complement strand
TATTTTTCAAAGTTTTTAGTTTTATATACAAGAGTTAATCCTGATCTTTGGAATATTTGAGCTACTTCTACAAGATCCATTCCACCAGCATTAGCAACAGCCATATTTGTAGGCCATGTTACACCGAAATCAACAGTTCCATTATTTACTGCTGTAGTTTCAGAAATATCTCCACCACCAGATACAATATTTACTGTTAAACCAGCATCTTTATAGTATCCCTTTGCTTCTGCTACATAATAACCCATAAATTGAGCATCTGGTAACCACTTTAATTGTATGCTTATATTGCTCTTTTCTACTGCAAATTTTCCATCTGTAGAAGCTTTTGCTTCATCATAATATGAAGTATCACGAATATCATCAAGAGTTAAGTTTTTAAATTTTTCCTGTGCTGCAGAGTCGTCTAATTCTACATACTTCTTTGCAATGTCTAATGTCTGCTGCATTGCATCATCATTAATTTTTCCTATAGCATCTGTAACTTTATTTCCATTCATATCTGTTGAAACAAGTTTTGCTGCTTCCTGTGCCATATAACTTTGATGCTCCTGAGAAACTGAAGAACCTGCTTCAAAACATATTTTAGCTGCTTCTTCTGGATTAGCTGCTGCATATTCCCATCCTTTTAATGATGCATATAGAAATGCCTTTACTGTATTTGGATTTTCAGCTGCAAATTTCTTGCTGCAGAAAATATTATCTTCAAGCATTGCTACACCTTCATCATTCATATCTATGAATTCAGCCTCATCACCATATCCATATCCACCATCATAGCTATTCTTTACAAGACCTAATTCGTTGTATGTCATTGCTGATGCAAGTGTTATTGAATCATCATCAAATCCATCCATTGTAAAATCCTGACTTAAATATTCAGTTGGAAGATTATATTTTGCTAATAAAGCTTTAACTTCATACTCATTTCCAAGACCCCAGTTACCAACTTTTCCTTCACTTGCTGCCTTTTTAATGATTTCTTCACTGCTCATTACTGCTCCAGTTTCTGAAGAAGCACTGCTGCCACTTTCTGTTGATGCAGGTTTAGACCCACATCCTACCATCATTGAAACTGATAATGTTGCTGCTATAACTGCTCCAATTAATTTTATTGTTTTTCTTTTCATACTAATTCCCCCAATTTTCAAAATAAATTTATTTTTATATAAAATAATTAATTATATTTTTTTCTAAGAATAATGTTCTCTACTATTATTAAAACAACATATGAAACTATACCTAAAATACAAGCTGTTGCAATGTATGCCCATGCTGTTGGATATTGAGCAAGTACAATATTTTCTCTTATCTGCCTTCCTACACCTATGATGTATTCTGCAAAATACTCACTTACAATGGCAGTCATAATACTTGCTGGTACAGATACTTTTAATGCTACAAAAATATATGGAATTGAATTTGGAATTCGAAGTTTAAATAAAACAACTCTCCTTTTTGCTGCATATGTAGCCATTAAATCTTGTGCATATGGCTGTAATTCAGATAATCCTCTATATGCATTAAGACACATATTAGCTGCTGCAATAAGCATAACTACCATAATTTTTGCCACCATACTTCTTATGCTTGCATCACTTGATACATCTTTTGTCCAGTTATTAAGAACTGGTGCAAGTGCTACTACTGGTACTGATGCAAAAGCACCAAGTACACTTAATCCACCCTTGCCAACTCTAGGAAACAATGCTGCTAAAATTGCTGCCCCATATCCAAGAAGGCTTCCAAGTAATAAACCTATAATGGCAACTATCATAGTTGCAGAAACATTCTTTAATATGTCATCCATATTTTCTAACATTATATTGCCCATCCTATCAAGCAGCGGCAATGTAAATGTGTCCGTTTTTAATATTGTATGTAATACCTGTGTCTGCCACAAAATAATAATTGCTATTCCTAAAATTACAGGAAGAATTACTGCAGACAAAGATTGAAATTTCTCATTTTTTTCTAATCTATGATACAAACTCTCTTTTCTTTTTAATTTCTGCTGCATATTAATTTCCTCCCTTCATTTTTTTAGCCTTTCTAAGTGCACGTTTTTCTGGTGATATTAAATTTTCTATCCATCCCATTAAAACGCCACTAAATATTCCAAGAAAAGCACTAAGAAATACTATAATCCAGAAAACCTGTATTGACATGGCATGTTTTAATGATTGTGAAAGCATACATCCAAGTCCTCCATCTCCCTGTAATGTATCTACTAAAAATGATGCTGTAATTGCCATAGGTGCAGCAATTTTAGCACCTGTAAAAAAATAAGGAATTGCTGATGGAATCAAAACTTTTGTGTAAATTGTTCTCTTTTTAGCTGCGTAGGTTTTCATAAGTTCATATTTATCATTACCTACTGACTTAAAACCAGCCAGTGTATTTGTTGCTATGGGATAAAAACTTAAAATAGCTGCAATTACAATACGACTCTTATTTATATCACCAGTAATTGCTAAAACAATAGGAGCCAGACCTAATACAGGAATAAGCTGAATCAACATTAAATATGGAAATAATATTTTTTCACATATTCCTGATAATTTCATTAATAATGCTAATATAAAGCCTGCGGCAGCTCCAAGTATAAATCCTGCCACTGCCCTTAATACTGTAGCCTGAGCACTTGTTAATACTACCATTGAAGCTGTCATTCCACTTGTAACTTTTTTGGAAGAAAATACAGCTGCAATAATCTGATAAAGATGTGGAAGTATATTTTCTGGTGTTCTCTTTGTTGCTCCTACAACACATGCTCCAATTTCCCATGCTACAATAAGAATTAATATCCATAAACAAATAGAAGCATATTTTTTATCAAAAATTTTATCAACTCTACTCTTCATTAAACACTGCCCCCTTCAAAACTATCACGAACTTTCTTTACTAACTCATTGAAGTGAGGTGTTTCTTTCATATCAAGTGTTCTTGGTCTTGGAAGATCAACATCTACAATTGCTGATAATCTTCCTGGATGTGGTGATAGAACACAGATACGATCAGATAGGAAAACAGCTTCCTGAATATTATGAGTTACAAATATAACTGTTTTGTTTGTCTGTCTCCAGATTCTAAGTAAATCTTCATGTAGTTTTTCCTTAGTAAATTCATCTAATGCTGAAAAGGGTTCATCCATAAGAAGTATCTCTGGACGTATTCCAAAAGCTCTTGCAATATTAACTCTTTGCTGCATACCACCACTTAACTGCTTAGGAAAATGATTCTTAAATGCTTTTAAACCAACCATCTCCAACATTTCATCAGCTCTTTTAGATGCTTCTTGTTTTTCGTAATACATAATTTCCAGTGGAAGTTCTACATTTTTCTTTACAGTTCTCCAGTCAAATAGAACTGGTTGTTGGAAAACAAATCCAAATTTCTGTTTAAGCCTTACTTCCTTAGGTGTCATTCCAGCTACTTTTATCTCACCATAAGTTGGTTCCTGTAAATCTGCAATACTACGAAGTAATGTAGTTTTTCCACAGCCTGAAGGACCTAAAAGTGAAATAAATTCACCCTTATAAATATCTAATTCAACATCTTTAAGAGCCTGTACATCATTGCCGGAATTATCCTTGAAAATTATATTTAAATTTTTTATTTGTATTTCCTTTTCTCGCTGTAATTCATTCATATAGCTTACCTCCATTGCCTTCTAATAAAAAAATACAGCAAAGGAACTAATTTGTTCTTTAAAATTAGCTCCTTTGCTGTATCTCTATATTTTTTATTTTTAACATTTTTAATCTATAAATACATTATAGTCTTATTACAAATCATCTCAATGCTCTGTAGCACATTCTTTTATGTGCTACAGCACAACTGATTATTTTGAATAAATCTTCTTATAAATTTCCATACAGTCTTCTTTAGTTACAGTTTTTATTGTGTTGCCAGGACTGCCTGAGAGTACTGCATCTTCAGCCATCTTTGGAACATAACCCATAAATTCATCTTCTTTAATTCCATATTCTTTTAGTGTAGGAATTTCACATATTCTGCATAATTCTTCTATTTTTAAAATTAACTTTTCTGATGCTTCCTTATTAGTGTCTCCTTCTTCTGCTGCACCTATTGCACAACTCAATTCACCAAATCGTTCATAAGCTCCATCTAATGCAAAGTCAAGACATTCCTTTAAAATCATGGCATTACTCATTCCATGAGGTACATGGAACAATGCACCAATTGGACGGCTCATTCCATGAACAATAGTAACACTAGAATTGTTTATACATACACCTGCTTCAAAAGCAGCAATAGCCATCTGTTCCCTTGCCTTTATATCATATCCGTTTTTATATGCTATAGGCAGATATTTCATAATTCTTTTTACTGCTGAAACTGCATAAACATCAGTAAGACAAAATGCTTTCTTTGAAGTATATGCTTCAATTGCATGAGTTAACGCATCCAAACCTGTTGAAGCAGTAACACTCTTAGGCATATCCATAGTAAAGTCAAAATCAATAATTGCAACATCTGGTATTAAACAGTCTCCTTTTAAAAGCATCTTTATATCTTTTTCTTTATCAGTTATAACTGTAAATTTAGTTGCTTCAGACCCTGTTCCTGATGTGGTTGGTATGGCAACAATGGGAGGGACTGTCCCTGTAATCTCTTTTCCATTATAATCAGATATTTTTCCACCATTTGCTGCTAATGCAGCAATTGCCTTAGCAGAATCAAGAGGACTTCCACCTCCTATACCAATGCAAAACTGACATGAATATTTCTTATAAAGTGCTACACCTTCTTCTATCATTTTATCAGTTGGCTCTCCAGTAATTTCATCAAATACATAATAAGCAATATCCTGCTCAGTTAATACTTTTTTTAATTGATCCATCATAGGAGATTTTCCCACATGTTTTCCTGTAACAATAAAAGCTCTATTTCCTAAGCCCTTTAAATATATCTTTCCTTCTTCTAATGCATTTTTTCCTATTATGACATGTGATGGTATTAAAAAATGAGACATACGCAATCCCTCCTTACATTATTAAATAAATTCCTTATCTACTATTGCCAACACTTCATCTAATTTAGCTAATTCTTCTATAAGCTGCTCTTCTGTAATTATAAGTGGCGGGCATATAAAAATCATATTTTCATGAGAATATGTCATAAATTTTCTTTCTTTCAACATGCCAACAATTTTTCCCATAATACCTTCAGGATCTTTTCCATAAGAAACCATAGGTTCTTTTGTTTCCTTATCTTTTACAAGTTCAACACAAGAGAATAAACCAATATGACGAGTATCACCAACACAAGGATGTGCTTCCTTCATAGCTTCTAATTTTTCTGCAAGAACAACTCCAACCTTATTAACATTGTCTAAAATATTTGCTTTGCTGTAATAATTTACACAGGCAACACCTGCAGCACATGCTAGAGGATGTCCACTATAAGTAAGACCACATGATAAAAGATTATCATCAAAGTATGCTGCTATCTTTTTGCTCACAGCAACTCCTCCTAATTGTACATATCCACATGTAACACCCTTTGCAAATGTTACAATATCAGGTACTACATCAAAGTTTTCAAAAGCAAACATCTTTCCTGTTCTACCCCATCCTGCCATAACTTCATCACATATCATTACAATTCCAAATTCATCACATATCTTACGAACTCCAGGAAGATATCCTTTTGGTGGAATAATAATACCGTTAGAACCTGTAATGGTTTCTAATTCAATTGCTGCTACACTATCTGGTCCTTCATATATAATCTGCTCTCTTAATTTTGCCAAATAATATTTAGTTGCTTCTTCCTCAGATTTAAATTCAATTGGTTCACGATAAATATATGGATCAAAAAATTTAACGAATCCTGGAATACCTGGTTCTAATGGATAACGTCTTGGCTCACCAGTTAAATTACCAGCCCCAAATGATGAACCATGATAACTTCTGTAACGGCTGAATATCTTTTTTCTGCCAGTAAACATTCTTGCAATCTTAATTGCATTTTCATTTGCATCTGCTCCAGCATTAGTAAAAAAGACTTTACCAAAAGTATCAGGTAAAAGATCTATAATCATCTTTGCTAATGTTGCTCTTGATTCAGCTGCATATGATGGTCCAACAAAACAATACTTATCTACTTGTGCTTTAATGGCTTCTGCAATATCAGGATTTCCAAATCCTAAATTTAGGTTTACCAATTGTGAAGACATATCTGTATATCTATTTCCATCATAATCGTAAAAATAAATTCCTTCTGCTTTTTCTACTGCTATTGGATTAATAGAACTTTGCTTGCTCCATGATTGTAATACATATTTTTTTGAATTTTCCTTTATTTCTTGTGCTGTCATTGTCATATTATATCATCCTTTCTTTTCTGCCAATTATAAAATAATTGTTTTTGGTTTGTTTTTCCTTTTATTGATTTTTATTATATTCTTTTATTTTTTACAAACAACATGCCTCCGCCTAATTGTATTTGTGCTAAAACACAACTGCTGCACAATACTTTCATATTAAATTTGCAATTAATTAAAATAGTGATATAATATTTGATGTTAAAGACAGGCAAAGATGCTGTATATTCTTTGTCTGTCTTTTTATTTATATAAAGAAAGGACGAATTTTTATGGCAGTTGAGCTTTATCGCTTAATGGAACAGGTTAAAAATATGGACATAACTTTGGCTGCTGGTAAGAATGGTATGAATAATGTTGTAAACTGGGTTCATATGGTCGAAACTATGGAAGCTACTTCTTTTTTAAAAGGAGGAGAAATTGCTTTTACTACTGGATTTGGACTTAATAACAGCCAGACATTATTAGATTTAACTAAGAGTATTTATAACAATAAAGCCGCAGGACTTATATTAAATACAGGACCTTTTTTAGAAAAAGTATCTGATGATGTACTAGATTTTGGAAACGAACATAATTTTCCAATTTTTATTGTTCCGTGGAAAATACATTTGGCTGAAATAATGCGTATTTTCTGCTTTGCAATATTGAAAGATGACCAGAAAAATTTAGAAACAGCAGCTGCATTCAAAAATGCAATTTTCTTTCCAAAACAAGAAGAGCTATACTTTTCTCAATTGTCTCAACATGGCTTTCATGTTAACTGGCATTATGCTGCTTGTGTAATTAATATAATAAATTCCAAAAATCATCTTAATAAAAAACTAGATTCTCTAATAACAACACTATATAACCATATGAAACACAATTATAATAATTTCACTATTTTTGAACATGATACTGAACTTCTGGTTATATTGGCAAATTATACAGATAATGAATTACATAAATTTATTAATGAATTAATAGATTATTTAAAAATGTTATTAGCTCATAAGATGGATTTCTCTATTGGTGTTGGAAAACAGACAAAAAGCATCCGCTGCATTTACAAAAGTTACCGTCAGGCAAAAGCTATACAAAAACTACAGGCTAAAAATAAAATTGACAAGTCACTTATTTTTTATTCAGATATGGGAATTTTTAAGCTTCTTATGAGTATTGAAGATCAGGAAATAATTCAAGAATACTATAAGCATACTATTCAGCCATTAATAGATTATGACAAAAAAAATGACTCTTTCCTAGCTGATGTCTTACGTTCTTATCTAAAAAATAATGGAAGTGTAAAAGAAACAGCTGATGAACTGTTTATTCATCGTAATACTGTAAACTACAAAATTAACAAAATTGAAGAATTATTAAATATAGATTTATCCTCCTTAGATACCAGACTTCAGCTTAGGGTAGGCTTTATGATTCAGGATATGCTGTAATGAAACATAATAGTAAAATTCAACATTATAGATTGGAGATGATAACAAATGAATACTTTAAACCTTATTGAATTAGTCATTATTATTATTTTAATTATAATAGTTTCTTATCAGTACATTAAAACCAAACATATTTACTCTGAATGTGATTCTTCTGTTGAACACATTATAAATGATAATTTTTTATGTGATTTTTCAAACAATAAAACCATTAATAATAAATTCAAGAAAATAACCCAAAAACTCTTAAAATGGATTTATAGAACCTTAAAATCTTCTACTGAATTAAATGAACAAATAAAAATTCTCTACAACTCATGTAATAAATCCATGGAAAAATTTCGTCATTTAAAAAATAACTTTTTAGAAATTAACGATAAAGCAAGCTACGCATTAAATAGAATAGAAAAACTTAACTCCCTTGTACAAGATACCTATGTATGTCAAAATAATATATATGAGTTATCTCATAAATCAAATAAAAATGTAGAAAATGCAGTACAGTACATAAACTTAGGAAATCATTCTGTAGAAAATTCCTTGAGTATTCTTAAAG
Source organism: uncultured Clostridium sp. (assembly GCA_964588775.1). Taxonomy (GTDB): domain Bacteria; phylum Bacillota; class Clostridia; order Clostridiales; family Clostridiaceae; genus Clostridium. Next base: position 4,535 of record CAZPRO010000058.1, on the reverse strand, counting down.
AAATGGATAATTATATAGATAATTTGGCACAAAATGCAGGAAATTTATCAGATATTACAGACAGCGTTGTTAATATGGCACAACTTATAACCAGCCTTTCTTCAAATATTAATCTTTTGTCATTAAATGCCTCTATTGAAGCAGCTCGTGCTGGAGAAAAAGGAAAAGGATTTGCAGTTGTAGCTGCTGAAATAGGTAAACTTGCAGACAAAAGTTCATCATATGCTGAAAATATAAAAAATAGTTTAAAAGAAATTAATGCTAAAACAGAGCAAATAGAAGATTCAATGGAAAAATTATCTGATATTAGAAGCAAAGCAAATGAATCTACAAATTCAATAAAAGACTATTTTAGCACTATAAATGACAAGATAACTGACATAGTAACCTCCATTAAATTAGTATCTAAAAACGTGGAAGAAGGCTTATCTTATAATAAAGATATAAAAGAATCCTGTAATGATATAACTGAGTTTTTTCATAAGTTTAACAAGCATATAAGAAACTTAAATGCAGATACTGAAAGTCAGTATAAAACAGAAGAAATAAATATTCAAAGCTGTAATAATATGTCCAATTCCATAAAATTTATGACTGAATTTACACAAGAATTTGAAAATATACTTTATAATAAATTATTGAACCATTGTAATATATTGAATGATAAATTAGCTAAAGGTATTCTTGATATACCTGCTTTAAAAAAATATTGTTCTGAAAATGGAATCTCTGAAGTTTATATAACTGATGATGATGGTGTGGCTGTTTTAACTAATAATGATAATGGCATTGGATTTAGATTTACAGAAGATACATCTTCTCAATCACATATATTTAGAAAACTTCTCACAAATAAAAATGAAATTATAAATCAAAACTATTTAAAAAGAGATATTGATGACAAGTATTACAAATTTGTAGCAATAGGACGAAAAGATAAACCAGGAATAATTCAAGCTGGATTAGATATAGAGGACATTGTAAATCTAAAGAATTAAAATGTAATACTTTAAACTTTCTACACTCAGCTTAAATAATATACAGCTTTTTTAACAATAAAAAAGAGTATTTTTCTAATAAAATTTCAACATTAGATAAAAATACTCTTATTTTTTAATATTTATAAATTTAAATGGCAGTTTATTTAATTATCATATTAAACAAATTAACAACTATAGGTGCAAGAACAACAGTAACTATGCCTGCAATACCAATAGAAAGACTGCTCATAGCTCCCTGCACTTCACCTAATTCTAAAGCTTTGCTTGTTCCAACAGCATGGGATGCAGTTCCTATTGCAATCCCTACAGCCACCTCATTTTTTATTCTGCATATTTTACAAACAAATGGTCCAATAACAGCCCCCATAATTCCTGTAGAAACAATTGCTAAAACAGTTATTGGAATAATTCCTCCTAACTGTTCACTAATTGATATACCTATTGGTGTTGTAACTGATTTTGGTGCAAGAGACTTAATTACAGATTCATCTAAGCCTAATAAATAGGATAACCCAACTATAGATATTATTCCAATTAAACTGCCAAGAACAATTCCACTTATAATTGCTTTTGCATTTTTCTTTAATAATTGAAGCTGTTTGTATAATGGAAGGGCCAAAACTACTGTTGATGGTCCTAAAAACATATTTATAAATTTTCCTCCATTATTATATGTATCATAATCAATATGAAAAGCAAGAAGAAATACTATTGTTATTACTATTCCTATTAATAATGGATTAAATAATGCCATTCTTGTTTTTTGATTTATAAAAGTTCCTACTTCAAATGCAGCAAGGGATAAAACCAATGCAAACAATAAATTACTACTTATTATTTCCAAACACTTCACCTTCTTTGATTTTAATTTTCTTAGTACCACATATAGCTTGTACAATCAATCCAGTTACAGCTATTACTATTACTGTTGAAACTACACATACAACAAGTATTTGTATCCATGTATCTTTAATAATATTTACAGATGTCATAAGCCCTACTCCTGCTGGCAAAAAGAAAAATGCTAAATGTTTCAATAAAAAATCAGCTACATGCTCTATGTCTTCTACTTTAATAATTTTTAAACATAATAATGAAAATAAAATAATCATCCCTAATATATTTCCTGGAACAGGCAAATTGAAAAACGACGAAATACTCTCTCCAATTAAATAAATACCACAAATAATAAGTGCTTCTCTAAATAGCTTCATCTGTTTCCTCCAAAAATTTATTTAATAAAACTTCTGTAAATAAATATAATTTTACTACATTATGTATTTATTTTCTACTTATCTAAAATTATACAAAACAAGACAGAAAGAGTTTCCTTCAAAACTAATTCACTTTTACAAAAAAATATACACGTCTTTTTAATAAAAAACGTGCATATTTTTATTATGGCTTTCTAATGGAGAGGATTATCCAAATCCTCTCCATATCATATTTGGCGGAGAGAAGGGGATTCGAACCCCTGATAAAGTTTCCCCTATACACGCTTTCCAGGCGTGCTCCTTCGACCTCTCGGACATCTCTCCAAATAAAAATTACTTATTTATTTTATCACAATTATCAGTTTACCTCAACATATTATTTATTCAGATTTTAAATATAATTTATTTTCATCTCCTTTCTGGGTTTTATGTTAAATTTATGTAAAAACTGTTATCATATTATTAAAAAAAGGTTACAATAATAATTAAATGAAAACATAAAATATTTTTTCTAGGAGAGGATGTTTGCTTTGGATACACTGAAAATGTTTATTGAATTATTAGGTGGTCTTGGTTTATTTTTATATGGTATGCAGTTAATGGGTGATGGTCTTGAAAATGCTGCTGGTGAAAGCTTAAAGAATATTCTTGAAAAAGTAACCAGCAACAGATTAATGGGAATAGTAATTGGTGCAGTTGTTACAGCAATTGTTCAAAGCAGTAGTGCCACAACAGTAATGGTTGTTGGATTTGTTAATGCTGGTCTCATAAGTCTTGTTCAAGCATTTGGTGTTATTATGGGAGCCAATATTGGTACTACCATCACTGCCCAATTAGTTGCTTTCAAATTAGACAGTATTGCTCCTTTATTTATATTTATTGGTACAATATTAATCATGATTGCAAAAGGGAAAAAAAGACGTGAAATAGGAAATATTGTTTTAGGCTTTGGTATTCTTTTTACAGGAATGTCAACAATGAGTTCTGCTATGAAACCTCTAGCATCAGCTCCATGGTTCTCAAATCTTATAATTTCTATTGGTGATAACTGGCCTATTTGTATACTTGCAGGTATTGGCTTTACAGCTCTAATTCAAAGTTCTTCTGCTACTACTGGTATATTAATTGCTCTTGCTTCAACTGGTGCTATAAACATAACTGTAGCATTACCAATTCTATTTGGATGTAATATTGGTACTTGTATAACTGCAATTCTTTCTAGTATAGGAACAAGTAAAACAGCAAAAAAAACAGCCCTGCTTCATTTATTTTTTAATGTGGCTGGTACAATAATTGCAATTCCTTTCCTAAAACTATTAGGTGATTTTGTTCAATTAACAAGTCCTGATGTAAACAGACAAATAGCCAATGCACATACAATATTTAACATTGCCACTACAATTATTTTATTACCTTTTAGTAATGTTCTAATAAATATAGTTAACAAAATAATTCCTGAAAGTGATGAAGAAATAGACAAAAAAGGTCCTAAATATCTTGATGACAGAGTTTTAGAAACTCCTGTTATTGCTGCTGGGCAAGTTGTAAAAGAAACCATTCGTATGGCAAATAAAGCAAAGAAAAATGTTTCTTATGCAATGTCCGCCTTTATTAATAATGATGAAAAACTTATTCAGAAAGTCTACGATGATGAAGCCATAATAAACATTTTAGAAGAAAGTATAACTACATATTTAGTTAAACTATCCAAATGCGATTTATCTGCAAAAGAAAAGGAACTTGTTTCGTCTACCTTCCATGTGATTATAGACATTGAAAGAATAGGTGATCATGCTAAAAATATTGCTGAACTTTCAGTTGAGAAAATTGACCGTAATCTGCAGTATAGCACTAATGCTCTTAAAGAATTAAATCAAATTTACAACCTTACACTAGAATCTCTTGAAACTGCAATAGACTGCTATGTAACAAAAGATATAAATAAGGCAAAGTCCATTGTTGCAATTGAAAATGAAATAGATAGACTTCAAAAATCATTTAGACAAAAACATATCCAGAGATTAAATGACGAAAAATGTACTGCTTATGCAGGAGCTATTTTCCTTGATTTAATAAATAATCTAGAACGTATTGGTGACCATTCAACAAACATTACAGAAGCTGTTATCAGCAATTATGAAAAATAATTCTTACTATGAATTACAAAAATGGAGCTGTCACTTTTACTCTACCTAAATTTTAAAAACTGTTATTATATTATTATAAACTAATATTTAAAATTGGGTGATAATTATGATAAACAATTATGAATTTAATATAATAAAATCTCTTGTTGGATACGACATTACTGAAAATAATT